>JANXYH010000180.1 GCA_025350145.1 Burkholderiales bacterium
GCCCGGCCTTGGCCGCGCCATAGGGCTCGGACTTGGGCGATGGCTTGTCGGCCGCCACCGAGCTGATGTTGATGATGCTGCCGCCGTCGCCCGCGGCCATGCGCTCGCCGACCAGCGCCGAGAGCCGAAACGGTCCCTTGAGGTTGACCGCGATGACCTTGTCGAACATCGACTCGCTGACCTCGGACAACCGGGCGTAGAGCGGCGACATGCCGGCGTTGTTGACCAGCACGTCGATGCGGCCGAATTCGCCATACGCCCGCGCCACCAGGGCGTCGCAATCGTCCCAGCGGCCGACATGGGCCGATACCGCCAGGGCGCGCCGGCCAAGGCTGCGCAGCTCGGTGGCCACCGCCTCGCAGGCGTCGAGCTTGCGCGAGGCGACGACCACATCCGCGCCCTGGGCGGCAAAGGCCAGCGCCATCGCCCGGCCCAGGCCACGGCTGCCGCCGGTGACCAGGGCGACCTTGCCGGCCAGGCTGAAGCGGTCGATGGCAGCGCTCACGCGGGCTTGCCGTCCGGGCCAAATTTTTGTTCGCTGAGCGAGTAGCCGGCATCGGTGCGGATGCACAGGTAGCGGCCATCGGCGCGCTGCTCGGTCCAGGGCTCGATCGGCAGCACCGGAGTGGCGGCGGTGGCGGCAAAGGCTTCGTCGACGCTGTGGTACTGGGCCAGCCGGACGATGTTCGACAGCGTCGGGAAGATCACCGTGCGCCTGCCGGCGGCGGCGTCCAGCAGCACCTGCTGCGGGCTGATCCAGAGTGAATCGACGTTCTCGCCGCCGTCGTGGCCGGCGACCTGGTCGGCCGGCACGCGGGCCAGGTAGAAGTGGGTGTCGAAGCGCTTGGCCATCATCGGCGGGGTGATCCAGTGGCCGTAGTGCAGCAGCGCGTCGCTGGCCAGTTGCAGCCCGGTGCCGGCCAGCAGATCGGGCCAGGACAGGCTGTGCGCGTTCAGGCGCTGACGCAGTTCGTCCAGCGCTCGACCGGCGCTGGGCGGCACGCCATCGGCCTGGCGCGCCAGCAGGATGCCCGACTCCTCGAAGGCCTCGCGGATCGCGGCGCTGCGCAGGCGCGACTGCTCGGGCGTGGCGCCGGGGTAGGGCGCGACACGCGCCTGCACCTGGATGTCAGCGTCCTGCGGATCGACCTTGCCGCCGGGAAAAACCAACGCGCCCGAGGCGAAATCGATCTGCTGGTGGCGCAGCACCATGAACACCTCCAGCCCGGCGGCGGCGCTGTCGCGCAGCAGCAGGATGGTGGCGGCCGGCAGCGGCACGGTGGCGGGCTTGGTGGCGTGTCCGGTCTGGGATTGAGATTGCGCTTGGGCTTGGGCTTGGCTCATGTTCAGGTCGCGGTCTGGGGGCTGGGCTGGCGCAATGCCGGCGCCAGGCCAGCGCCCATCAGGTCGATGAAGTTGTCGGCATAAAAGCCCTGCACCTCGGCCGGGCTGCGGCCCTGCATCGATTCGTCAAAACGCTTGAGTGGGTGGCGGCCACCCTCGACATGCGGATAGTCGGACGAGAACAAGCACATGCCCGGCCCGCTGTTGGCCACGATCCAGCCGCTGTCCTCGTGCGGGTAGGGGGTGACGCGCAACTGCCGCTGCACGATCTCGCTCGGCCGGGCGCTGAGCGCCTGCAGCCGGGTCTCGTTGCGCCTGAAGGCATGTGCGGCCGAGTCCAGCGCCCGCATCCAGCCCGGCAGCCAGGCCGCGCCAAGCTCGATCGCGCCCCACTTCAATCGCGGGAAGCGGTCGAACACGCCGTCGAAGACCAGGCTGGCCAGGGTCTGCATCACCGAGCCGGGGATGGGCATGTAGCTGACCGAGGTGAAGTTGTCGTCGCCGCCATGGAAGTCGGGCACCGCCGGCAGGCCGTTGGCCTTGTAGACCGGGTTCATCTTGTCCTCGCCGCCGACATGGAACAGCACCGGCAGCCCGGCCTCCTGGGCCTGCGCCCAGACCGCGTCCAGTCCGACATGGCTGGGCGCGTGGCGTTGCGGGCAGGTCGACGGCACCAGCAGTGCCTTGGCGCCGAGGGCGATCGCCTCGCGGGCGGTGCTGGCCGCCAGCACGCAGTCCTCCAGCGGCACGTAGGCGGTGGCCAGCAGCCGTGGGTCGACCGCGCAGAAGCCCGTCATCATGCGGTTGTGGGCCTGGGCTGCGGCGTAGCACAGCGCCATGTCGCTGCCCTGGTCGAGGCCGAAGTTGCCCAGGCAATAGGTGGTGAAGACGAGTTGGCTGGCGAAGCCCAGTGCGTCCAGCGCGGCCGGGCGGTCGGTGGCGATGAAGGCGCCCTGCGCCTCGTAGTTCTTGCGCAGCAGGATGTTGTCGCTGGCGCCGGCACGGAACGCCGGATCGGCATGGGCCTGGCGGCTGGCGCCGGGCCGCAAGTTGGCGTGGCGCTTGGCGCGGTAGCCATCGCAGGCGCGAAAGGCCGCCAGCAGGCTGGGCTGGAAATGCCCATCCAGGCAATCGTCAAGCTCCATCAGGTGGCTGTCGGCGTCGTGGATCAAACGGCCATTGGCGTAGGGCATGGTGTTCACTCCTGGGACGCGGGATGGGCGCCGGCCGGGGCGCAGCGCACCGCGCCAGACGCGCAAAGTGCGGCGATCTCGGCCTCGGCATAGCCGAGTTCGTGCAGCACTTCGGCGCTGTGCTCGCCCAGCGCCGGTGCCGGCGTGGCGCGGCGCTGGGTCAGGCCGCCGATCTGGATCGGGCTGGCGACGGTGCTGCCCTGGCCGTCGGCCCAGGGCACGAGCGCGCCCGAGGCGCGCATCTGCACGTCGGCGTCGATGTCGGCCAGGGTACCGACCACGCCGAAGGTGATGCCGGCGGCGTCCAGGCGCTGCCGCCACTGCGCCAGGTCGCGCTGGGCAAAGCATTCGTCGAGCACCGCGATCAGCGCGACATGGTGCTGCTCGCGCGCCTGCTGGGTGGCAAAGCGCGGATCGTCGAGCAACTGCGGCCGGCCCAGCGCATCGGCCAGTGCCTGGCCCTGGCGCGGGGCGTTGAGCAGCACCAGGTTGAGCCAGCGGTCGTCGCGGCAGCGGTAGACGTTGCCGAAGGGATTGGGCGAATGGCTGCGCGGCGGCCGCGGCGGGTAGCTGGCGCCGCTCAAATGGGCCTGCACCTGGGTGCTGTTGGCCCACAGACCGTTGGCCAGCAGCGAGGTGCCGACCAGGCCGCCGACACCGCTGCGCTGGCGCCGGTACAGCGCGGTGACGATGGCGCCGTAGAGCGCGGTGGCGCTGGGGTGGTCGCCGACGCCGGCCACGGCGCGTGCCGGCGGCGCGCTGTGGTCGGGGCGGATCAGGTCCATCAGCCCGCTGCGGGCCCAATAGGCGGTGGCGTCGAAGCCGGTCTTGTCGGCCTCGGGGCCGGTCTCGCCGTAGGCCGTCATCGAGGCATAGACCAGCCTGGGGTTGAGCGCGCACAGCTCGGCGTGGCCGATCTGCAGCCGCTGCCGCACTGCCAGCGGCATGTTGGTGACGAAGACATCGGCCTGCAGCACCAGGCGGCGCAACACCGCCTGCGCCGGCGCTTGCTTGAGGTCCAGCACCAGGCTGCGCTTGTTGCGCGCGTCCAGATCCCAGGGGTAGTTGCTGCGCGCTGCCGGCGCCCCGGGCATGCGCCACAGCGCCCGCAGCGGGTCGCCCTCGGGCGGCTCGATCTTCAGCACCTCGGCGCCGAAGTCCGAGAGCATGGTCGCCGCCGCCGGGCCGGCGATGTAGCTGGCGCAGTCGATGACCTTCAGGCCGGCGAAGGGCAATGGCTCTGCGCTCGGCAAGTCTTGCGCGGCGGGCAGGTCGGGGTGTTCAGACATAGGCCATCAGCATTTCGTCTAGGGCACGCTCCAGGTCCACGGCGCTGGCGCAATGGCTCATGCGGGTGCAGTGCGGTTGGTATTTCAGCAGGCAGGAGTCGCCGCTGCCCCAGCGCCCGGGGGGTTCGGGGCAGAGCCAGACCAGCCGCTTGGCGCGGTCGGCCAGCGCCTGGAAAATGTCGATGCGCGGGTCGGCATGGTTGCTGCGGCCGTCGCCCAGCACCAGCACGGTGGTGCGCCGGTCGACCACGTCCCAGTGCCTGGCCTGCAGCTCGGCCAGCGCCACGCCGTAGTCGGTGCCGCCGCCGCCGGCTGTGCGCAGGATCTGCTCAAACGCCTGCTCGAACGGCAGGCTCTGCAGGTCGGGCGAGACATCGTGCAGCTCGGCCGAGAAGGCAAAGGCCTCAAGGTCGGCGACATGGTCCTTGAGCGCATGCAGGAACAGCAGCAGGAACTGCACATAGGGCGCGACCGAGCCCGAGACATCGCAGATCGCGACGATCTTCGGCCGGTCGTGGTGCTTGGTCTTCCACACCAGGTCGAAGGGCACGCCGTCGTGGCCGGCGTTGGCACGCAGGGTGCGGCGCAGGTCGAGCTTGCCGTGCTGGCGCACCCGCTGGCGCCGGGCATGGCGCTCGGCCAGGCGTTTGGCCATGCGCGCGACGATCTGCTTCATCCGCGCCATGTCGGCGCCGCTGAGCTGGCCCATGGCCCGCTCGGCCACCACCTCGTTCATGAAGTTTTCGGTGGCGTTGCGGCCGAACACCGCAAAGCTTTGCTCGACCTGCACCCGGGCATGGCCGGCCAGGCGCTGGCGGGCATCGATGATGGCCTGGGCCTGGGCCTGAGCCTGGGCACCGGCCGTGCTGTCGGCCGCGGCCAGGTGCGCCAGCAGCCGCTGCTCGGCGGCGGCGACGCCCAGTTGCTCCAGCATCTTGCGCACGTAGTAGGCGGTCTGGGTGGCGAAGCGGATGTCCTGGATGCCGGCGGCAGCGCCGGCGCGGGCCATCGTCGCCGCGATCTGGCCGGGGTCGGCCTGGTTGGCCAGCGCCATGAAGGCGTCGGCCGGGTCGCTGCCTTGGCCGCCCTGGCCAGCCTGGTCGCCCTGGCCGCCCGGCGCCGCAGCGCCGGCCTGAGCCCGGGCCTGGCCCGAGGCGGCGGCCCCGGCCGGGCCGAAGAACAGCTCGAACAGCTCGGCATGGACCTGCTTGTCGTCCTCGGATTTGGCCAGCACCAGGCCCAGCGTGTCCTTGAGCCGGGTCCGATCGGCATAGCCGACCAGGGCCATCGCCCGGGCAGCGTCTATCGCCTCGGCGCTAGAGACGGCCGCGCCGGCCGTGCGCAGGGCGCGGACGTAGGCGCTGAGGGTGCGTTCCATGGACCCGGGATGTTGACGGCAGACGGGCCGCGCTCGCCCTGGGGTTGTCCCGTGTCGCCGGATGGACAAGCCCGGGCAACATCGCCGCTTAAGCTCGCGCCCTGCTCGAAACCCCACCCCGCGCCCATGACGATCACGCTCTACCACTGCACCCGCGCACGCTCGATGCGCCCCTTGTGGACGCTGCTGGAGATGGGGCTGGCGTATGAGCTGGTGACCATGCCCTTTCCCCCGCGCTTTACCACCCGCGAGTACCTGAAGGTCAACCCGCTGGGCACCATCCCCTGCCTGGTCGATGGCGATCTGAACATGACCGAGTCGGCCGGCATCTGCCAGTACCTGGTCGAGCGCTACGGCCCCAGCGACTTGGCGGTCAGGCCCGAGGAGCCGGACTACGGCAGCTACCTGAACTGGCTGCACCGCAGCGACGCGACCCTGACCTTTCCGCTCACCCTGGTGCTGCGCTACTCCCGGCTGGAGCCCGAAGAAAGGCGCAACCCGCAGGTGGCGGGCGACTACCGCAAATGGTTCCTGGCGCGGATGCGCTGCGTGGAGACCGCCACCGCCGAGCGCCAGTACCTCTGCGCCGACCGCTTCACCATCGCCGACATCTGCGTCAGCTATGCCCTGGTGCTGGCCGAGAGCCTGGGGGTCGAGGAGGTGTTGACGCCGAACATCGCCCGCTACTTCGCCGCCATCCGCCAGCGCCCGGCCTACCAGCAGGCCTTCGCCACCTGAGGCGCGGCGCCCGCCGCCCCAGCCCTCTCCCAAAGCGCCCAGCCCCATGCCTGTTCTGCCTTCCCAGCTTGACACCCGCGACGAGCGCTACCTGGCCAACCGTGCGGCGATGCTGGCCAGCCTGGCCGAGCTTGACGCGCTGCACGACCAGGCCGCCGAGGGCGGTGGCGCCGAGACCCTGGCGCGGCTGCGCCAGCGCGGCAAGCTGCCGCTGCGCGAGCGCATCGCCCTGGTGCTGGACCGCGATTGCCCGTTCCTCGAAATCAGCCCGGTGGCGGCCTGGCGCTCCAGCTTCAATGTCGGTTCGGGCTTTGTCGTTGGCATCGGCGTGATCGAGGGCGTGGAATGCGTGATCCTCGGCCACGACCCCTCGGTGCGGGCCGGCGCCTTCAACGCCTTCAACGCCAAGAAGCTGATGCGCGGGCTGGAGATCGCGCGCATCAACCGCATGCCCTATGTGCAGTTCGTCGAATCCGCCGGCGCGGATCTGCGCGGCGATGCCGGCGACGGCGACCCCGAGGCCGCAATCCGCCGCGAGGTCGGCCATTTCGCTGAAAGTGGCCGGCTGTTCTACGAGATCACCGAGCTGTCCAAGCTGCGCATCCCGACCGTCTCGGTGGTGTTCGGTGCCTCCACCGCCGGTGGCGCCTACCAGCCCGGCATGAGCGACTACAACATCATGATCCGCGGCCAGTCCAAGGTTTTTCTGGGCGGGCCGCCGCTGGTCAAGATGGCCACCGGCGAGGACGCCGAGGAGGAGAGCCTGGGCGGCGCGCAGATGCACTGCGCCGTCTCCGGCCTGGGCGACTACCTGGCCGAGGACGAGACCGACGCGATCCGCCTCTGCCGCGAGGTGCTGCGGCACCTGAACTGGCGCAAGCTCGGCCCCGGCCCCAGCCTGCCGGCCGACCCGCCAATACACGACGCCGAGCACCTGCTGGGCATCGTCGCCCCCGACCTGCGCCAGCCCTTCGACATGCGCGAAGTGATCGCGCGGATCGTCGACGGCTCGCGCTTCGAGGATTTCAAGCCGCTGTACGGGCCGACCCTGGTCACCGGCTGGGCCTCGATCCATGGCTTTCCGGTCGGCATCCTGGGCAACAACGGCGCGCTCTTCTCCGAGAGCGCAGAAAAGGCGGCGCAGTTCATCCAGCTCTGCAACCAGATCGACGTTCCGCTGCTGTTCCTGCACAACATCACCGGCTACATCGTCGGCACCGACTTCGAGCAGCACGGCATCACCAAGAACGGCTCGAAGATGATCAACGCGGTCTCGAATTCGACCGTGCCGCACCTCTCGGTGGTCTGCGGCGCC
>JANXYH010000195.1 GCA_025350145.1 Burkholderiales bacterium
TGCCAGCGCGCCGGCCTCAAGACCCTGCTGATCTCAGGCGGCTTCACCTTCTTCAGCGAACGCATCCGCCACCGCCTGAAGCTCGACTTTGCCCGCGCCAACACCCTCGGCAGCTTCAATGGCCGGCTCACCGGCACGCTCTTGGACCGGCCTTGGGGCGACATCGTCGACGGTTCAGAGAAGCGCCGCGTGCTGCTCGAAGTCTGCGAACTGATGGGCATAGACACGGCCCAGGCCATCGCCGTCGGCGACGGCGCCAACGACCTGCCGATGATGGCCGCCGCCGGCCTTTCTATCGCCTACCACCCCAAACCGGCGGTACGCGCCCAGGCCATGATCAGCATCGACACGGGCGGCATGGACCGGGCGCTGGAAGTGTTGCGAGCCTGAGCGACTTGGCCGGTTCCGCCCTGGGCGCGGCAGGGCCCCGACAATCCAGCGGCATTTGACACTCGTCAAACTTGAAGTCCGCCTCGCCAAAAGGGTGGGAAATGTCGAACTTCGGGCCGCCGGCAGGGCCAGCCCGCGAGCCTTGAGCCAAACGCGGTTGGGGCGCCCGGCCGGACCACGGCGCTGCGCCTTGACGCCCCTGCGATCACCCCTACAATCGCTGGATGGATATACAGATCTCCCCCGCCAGCGAGTTATCCGCCTTCGCGGCCGGACGCAAATTCAAAACCGTCCTGGCGGATCCGCCTTGGCAGTTTCAAAACCGGACCGGCAAGGTGGCGCCGGAGCACAAGCGGCTGAATCGCTACGCGACTTTGACGCTCGATGACATCAAGGCACTGCCTGTGGACGACTCTGCCGACGAGGTCGCTCACCTCTACCTCTGGGTTCCCAACGCGCTGCTCCCGGATGGCCTGGCAGTGATGAAGGCCTGGGGCTTCAACTACAAGTCGAACATCGTCTGGCATAAGCTGCGCAAGGACGGCGGCAGCGATGGTCGCGGTGTCGGCTTCTACTTTCGCAACGTCACCGAACTCCTGCTCTTCGGCACCCGTGGCAAGAATGCGCGCACCTTGCAGCCGGGTAGAACCCAGGTCAACTACGTCGGCAGCCGCAAACGCGAGCACAGCCGCAAACCCGACGAACAATACAAGCTGATCGAGTCATGCAGTCCCGGCCCATTTCTTGAACTCTTTGCCCGCGGCGAGCGGCCCGGCTGGGCGGTATGGGGGAACCAGGCCGACGAGAGCTACATGCCTCAATGGCCGACCTATCGTCACCATTCACGCCGGCAGCTCGACGATCTCTTTGCTACTGGCCAGTCTTAGGCGCCTCTGACTCGTCGTCGAGTGGCTGCACCTGCGCGTCGTCGAAAACGACGATAGACGCGGGCAGCCCGATATGCAGCATTGGGCATGGGTTGCCGACACCTCGCGCCACGCGGGCCTGGAGCTTCTCCCAGTGCGTGGTGGCAGCGCCGAACTTGTTGGCAACGAAGTTGTCCGTCCACGCGTCGGCGAAGGCCACCGGGTCCTTCGCCCGCACCACCCGCTGCTGGATTTGGCGCAATTGCTTGGGGGTGGGCGTCACCCCCGATGCTGCCAGCGAATCGAAATCGCTGAGCTTGCGTTCCTTTGCGAATCGTCGGACCAAGTCCCACATTCCAGTCTGTAGGCTGGTGCCGCGCGTGATGATCACGCCGACGCTGATCGCGCCTTCGGCGTGCAAACGCTTGAAGTTCTCCAGGTCGCGGTCAAAGAACGGGTCCTTGTTGTTCCACTCGATTTCGCAGCCAATGGTTCCGACCTTCGGGACGATACGCACATGGTCAACCTCGTGCGACGTAGATTCCTTCTCCACGCCGTCGATGATCTTGGCGACTACAAAGCTGTGCTTCTTCCAGCCAAGCTGGTCCAAAGCATGACGGGTGCGCTGGGTGAAACGCGTCTCCCCGCCGCCCGAACCGATGATTTCCGTGATCGGCAATGACAAGCCGGACAGGACTCCCGCAAGCTCCTTCAACTGCGCCGAAAACTCGCCCGTCAGGATCGACTGCGCGTGTGAAAGATACTCAATATCGAAGCCGCGGGCCGTCAGTGCGGAGATCGGATCCGAGGTACTTTTTATCGACATTCCAGGATGATATCGACCGTGAAGTTTGGTCCGTCTGAGGTGCTGGCAGGCAGACCAGGGCGACCAGCATCGCGCCAGGCCAAGTTGTATCAGTGATGGCGCCAGGTTCGTCATCAGCGCTGTTCGCGAAACTGACCCGCTGCCGGCGCTTCAAGGACGCCCGTGCCGACAACATGGTCGCCGGCTTGCCGTCGCGCAGCACCCAGCGCCCATAGCCCATAGCCGCCGGTCGCCGTCGTCAGCTCTTCACTTCACCTCACGCTGAACGGCACCTGGTACGGCCGGCCGAAGGCCACGCCGGCGACGATGGTGCCGGCTGGGCGCAAGTGCATCTGGCCGCTGCGCTTGTTGTTGCGGGTGTCGACGAACTCGATCGGGCCGTCGACGCGCTCCAGGATCGACAAATCGGCCGGCGCGCCGATCTGCAGGGTGCCGTGCTTGGGCAGCCGGGCGATCACCCGCGCCGGGGCATGGGTGGTCATCGCCACCACCTCGCTCAGGCTGAAGCCCATGCCGACCAGTTTGCTCATGATCCAGGGCAGGTAGGGCATGCCGGGGGTGTTGCCGGAGAACACATGCACGTCTGACGAGATGGTGTCGGGCGGGCAGCCCTGGGCGATGGCCGCCTCGGCAATGGTGTAGTCGAAGCTGCCGCCGCCATGGCCGATGTCGAAGATGACGCCGCGCCGCTTGGCCGCCAGTGCCGCCGGCAGGAGCTTGCCGTCCTGGACGATGTTGGTGCCCTCGCCGGCGTTGTTGGGCGCGCCGGAGAAGCAGTGGGTCAGCACATCGCCGGGGCGGAACAGGTCGAGGATCTGCGACATCAGCGCCTTGTTGGCCACCCCGCCGATGTGGCACATGACTTTGGCCGGCACGCCCGACATTTCGCAGGCGCGGATCGCCCGCTTCAGCGGCTCCAGGCCATGCTGGGCGACGACGTTCTCGCTCATCCGCACCTTCACCCCCAGCACCATGTCGGCGTTCTCGGCGACGACCCGGGCGGCGGCCTCGGGCTGGGCGTAGTCAATGTTGTACAGCTCAGGCACCGGAAAGCCCGCCAACCCGGCCACGGCGATGTGGACAAAGGCGTACTGCCGGGTGCGCGAGGCCGGCGCGATGAAGCGCCGAAATCCGGCGAAGTTGTTGGCCCCGGCGTCGCCCGCCGAAACCACCGTGGTGCTGCACTGGTGGGCCACCAGTTCGTCGGCCGGAATGCCGATCGCCGAGCCGAACGGGTAGGGGTGGCAATGCAGGTCGATCAGGCCCGGCGTGACCAGCTTGCCGCCGGCGTCCATCACCCGCTGGGCGCGCTCGGGCGCGATGCTGGCCTCGATCGCCTCGATCAGACCAAAGCGCATGCCGATGTCGCGCATGCCAGCCAGGCCCTGGCTCGGGTCCAGCACGTTGGCGTTGCGCAGCAGCAGGTCGAACTTGTCGTTCGGCCCCATCGCCGCCAGGCCGACACCGGGCAGGGCGGCAGTGGCGAGGCCGGCTCCGGCCAGCAGGAACTGGCGGCGGGCCGCTGGTGTGGGGTCATGGCGCATGGCGATCTCCTTGGGTGGTGTGGGTGATGCTGCGAAAGTGGCCCGGCCATCGTAGCCACGTCAGGCCGCAGCCCGGGCTCTGTCTGCCCAGGGCAAACCCTGCTCAGGCGTCACGCGCCAGTCGCAGCCCGCTGCACTGCCAGCGCGCGGCCGGCGGGAAGAAGTTGCGGTAGCTCAGCCGGGCATGGCCGACCGGCGTGAAGGCGCTGCTGCCGCTCAGCACCACCTGGCTGACCATGAATTTGCCGTTGTACTCACCGACCGCGCCGGCCCAGGGTTTGAAGCCCGGGTAGGGGTCGTAGGACGAGCGCGTCCACTGCCAGACATGGCCCTGAAGCTGCGCCAGCATGGCCGGGGCGGCGCTGGCGGCGTCCTCCCACTCGAACTCGGTCGGCAGCCGGGCGCCGGCCCATTCGGCGTAGGCCGCTGCCTCGTACAGGCTGAGGTGGCGCACCGGCGCCTGCGGCTGGCGTGGCTGGACGCCGTGCAGACCGAAAACCTGGCCGTCCGCCAGCCAGTACAGCGGCGCCTGCCAGCCCTGGGCCTGAACCGCCGCCCAGCCGTCGGACAGCCAGAGCGCCGGGCTGCGGTAGCCGCCATCGTCGATGAAGGCCCGGAATTCGGCGTTCGTGACCAGGCGTCGGCCGATGGCATAGGGTTGCAAATGCAGGCGGTGGCGCGGCATTTCGTTGTCGAACCCAAAGCCGCTGCCGGCGTGGCCGATATCGACCATCCCGCCCGGGCGCGCCAGCCAGCCCTCGGCGGCCTCGGCTACGGCGGGTTCGGCGCCGTCGTGCAGTGCCGGCAGCAACGGGTTTTGCGCCAGCGCGTGGAGGATGTCGGTGCAGATCAGTTCCTGGTGCTGCTGCTCGTGCTGGATGCCCAATTCGAGCCGCGGCTGGGCCAACTGCCAGGTGTGGCCCGGCGCATCGGCGATGAAGCGCTGCAGCGCCCCGTCCACAGATTGGCGCCAGGCCAGCACCTGCGCCAGCGTCGGCCGGCTGAGCAGGCCGCGCAGCGGCCGTGGATGGCGTGGGCCGAGGCTCTCGTAGTAGGAATTGAAGAGCTTGGCGTAGCGCCCGTCGACCGGCCGGTAGCCCGGGCAATGGGCTTGCAGCAGCAGGGTCTCGAAGAACCAGGTGGTGTGCGCCAGGTGCCACTTGGTCGGGCTGGCCTCGGGCATCGACTGCAGGCTCTGGTCCTCGGCCGACAGCGGCGCGACCAGGTCCAGGCTGTGCTCGCGAACCCGGCGCAGCCGGTTGGCGATCTCGGTTCGGTCTTGGGCCTGCGGCTCAGCCATGGGCTTGTTCGCCTTGTTGCCAGTGCTGTGACGGGGCAGATTGGCTTGCACTGGCCGGGCGGATTTTGGTCGAAGCCGGCGGCGCTTGCCCGGCTCGGGCCATGCCGGGGTGAAGTTGGCGGCGGTGCGCAAGCCGCCGCCTACACTGCCGGCGATGGCCACTGTCCAGCCCAGCGCAACCCTTCAGAGCGGCCCCGTGGCGGCGGCACCGACGCCGACCAGCGACCGCCCGCGCGGCCAGACGCCGCGCTCGCTGTCGGGCCTGCTGCCCTACCTGCGGCCCTACCGTGGCCGGATTGCCCTGGCAGGGCTCTACCTGGTGATGGCGGCGCTCAGCACCCTGGTGCTGCCGCTGGCCCTGCGCTCGCTGATCGACCAGGGCCTGATCGCGGCTGACCCCGGCGAGCGGGTGTTGGCGCTGCGTGGCCACTTCCTGGCGCTGTTCGGCGTTGGCGCGGCGCTGGGCGTCTTCTCGGCGCTGCGCTTTTACATGGTGAGCTGGCTGGGCGAGCGCGTCACCGCCGACCTGCGCAACGCCGTCTATGGCCATGTGCTGCGCCAGAGCCCGGCGTTCTTCGAGACCACCGCCACCGGCGAGGTGCTGAGCCGGCTGACCGCCGACACCACGCTGGTGCAGACGGTGGTCGGCTCCAGCCTGAGCATGGGCCTGCGCAACGGCGTGATGGGCCTGGGCGCATTGGTGATGCTGGTCATCACCAACCCGCTGGTGATGACCCAGGTGCTGGGCATGCTGGTGCTGGTGGTTGCGCCCAGCCTGTACTTCGGCCGCCGGGTGCGCCACCTGAGCCGCGCCAGCCAAGACCGGGTGGCCGACTCCAGCGCCATCGCCGCCGAGGTCCTCAACGCCATCCCGGTGGTGCAGAGCTACACCCAGGAGGGCCTGGAGAGCCGCCGCTTCGACGCCTCGACCGAGCGCGCCTTCGAGGTCGCGCGCCGCCGCACCCAGGTGCGCTCGCTGCTGGTGGCCTTCATCATCAGCGCCACCTTCGGCGCCCTGCTCTGGGGCCTGTACCAGGGCACGCAGGCGGTGGTGCGCGGTGAGATCAGCGCCGGCCACCTCGGCCAGACCGTGGTCTACGTGATCATCTTGGTCAGCAGCGTGGCGGTGCTGTCCGAGGTCTATGGCGACCTGCTGCGCGCCGCCGGCGCGACCGAGCGCTTGATGGAGTTGCTGGCCGCCGCCTCGCCGGTGCAAGAGCCGGCCCGGCCGCAGCCCCTGCCGCCGACCCAGGGCGGCTCGGCGCTGCGCCTGCGGGGCTTGAATTTTCACTACCCGTCGCGGCCGGCCACGGCGGCGCTGCGCGACATCAGCCTGGAGGTGCGGCCGGGCGAGACCGTGGCCCTGGTCGGCCCCAGTGGCGCCGGCAAAACCACCGTGTTCCAGTTGCTGCTGCGCTTTTATGACGCCGACCCGGGCCAGGGCTCGGAGATCAGCCTGGACGGCGTGCCGGTGGCCTCGCTGGCGCTGGCGGAGTTGCGCCAGCGCGTCGGCATCGTGCCGCAGGACTCGACCATCTTCGCCGCCAGCGCGATGGACAACATCCGCTACGGCCGGCCCGAGGCCAGCGACGCCGAGGTCATCGCCGCCGCCCGCGCCGCTTTCGCCCACGACTTCATCAGCGCCCTGCCCGAGGGCTACACCAGCTTCCTGGGCGAGCGCGGCGTGCGCCTGTCCGGCGGCCAGCGCCAGCGCATCAGCATCGCCCGGGCGCTGCTGAAGAACCCGCCGCTGCTGCTGCTCGACGAAGCCACCAGCGCGCTCGACGCCGAGAGCGAACGCATGGTCCAGGCGGCGCTGGAGGCCGCGATGAGCGGGCGCACGACGCTGGTGATCGCCCACCGCCTGGCCACCGTGCAGCGCGCCGACCGGATCGTCGTGCTCGAGGCCGGGCGGATCGTCGACATCGGCAGGCACGATGAGCTGGTGGCGCGCGGCGGGCTGTATGCGCGGCTGGCGGCAATGCAGTTCGGCCTCGAAGAGGCTTGACCACCCGCTGCCGCACCTCCTATCCAACCGCCACTGAACCCCTCGCATGCCCAACCCGCCACCCAGCCGGCCGATCCGCAGCCAGTACGAGGACCTGATGCGCCATGTGCAGACGCATGGCCTGGCCAAGGGCGACCGCACCGGCACCGGCACGCGCAGCGTGTTCGGCCACCAGATGCGCTTCGACCTGAACGAGGGCTTCCCCCTGGTCACCACCAAGAAGGTGTTCCTCAAGGCGGTGATCGTCGAGTTGCTGTGGTTTTTGCGCGGCGACAGCAAGGTCCAATGGCTGCAAGAAAACGGCTGCACGATCTGGGACGAGTGGGCGCGGCCCGACGGCGATCTGGGGCCGGTCTACGGCGTGCAATGGCGCTCCTGGCCTGGCCCGGACGGCGGCCACACCGACCAGATCGCCGAGGTCGTCCGGCAACTCAGGACCAACCCCGACAGCCGCCGCATCCTCGTCAGCGCCTGGAACGTGGCCGAGCTGGGCAAGATGGCGCTGATGCCCTGCCATGCCCTGTTCCAGTTCTATGTCGCGCCGGCCGCCGCCCCCAGCGGCCGCAGCCGGCTGAGCTGCCAGCTCTACCAGCGCAGCGCCGACATCTTCCTGGGCGTGCCCTTCAACATCGCCAGCTACGCCCTGCTGACCCAGATGCTGGCCCAGCAATGCGATCTGGACCTGGGCGACTTCATCTGGACCGGCGGCGATTGCCACCTCTACGACAACCACGGCCAACAGGTGCAAACCCAGCTCGCCCGCAGCCCCCTGCCCTACCCGACGATGCACCTGCTGCGCCGGCCGGATTCGATCTTCGACTACCGCCTGGAAGACTTCGAACTGCGCGACTACCAGCACCACCCGGCCATCAAGGCGCCGGTGGCGGTCTGAGAGGCTGAGAGGCAATCCCATGCACCCGCGTAAGCCCCGAATTCAAGCCCAGCGCACAGCGCAGACGGGTTGCTGGACCCATCGAGCATTGCAACGCCGAGTGGGTTTGAATTCGGGGCTTACCCGAAGGGCCGGGG
>JANXYH010000201.1 GCA_025350145.1 Burkholderiales bacterium
GGCACGGCCTCCGACCAGGTCTCGCAGACCTCGGCAAGCTTGTCGCAGAGCGCCTCGCAGCAGGCCGCCAGCGTCGAGCAGACCACCGCCTCGCTGCAAGAGATCTCGGCCTCGGTCAAACAAAACGCCGAAAGCGCCACCATCACCGACGGAATCGCCACCAAGGCCGCATCCGAGGCCATGGACGGTGGCCAGGCGGTGTCGCAGACGGTGGCGGCGATGAAATCGATCGCCGCCAAGATCTCGATCATCGATGACATCGCCTACCAGACCAACCTGCTGGCGCTGAACGCGGCGATCGAGGCCGCCCGGGCCGGCGAGCATGGCAAGGGCTTCGCGGTGGTCGCCGCTGAAGTCCGCAAGCTGGCCGAGCGGGCACAGGTCGCGGCGCAGGAGATCGGCGCCCTGGCCGGCAACAGCGTCAGCCTGGCCGAGCGCGCCGGCCGGGTCCTGACGCAGATGGTGCCCTCGATCAACCGCACCAGCGAACTGGTGCAAGAGATCGCCGCCGCCTCGGGCGAACAGGCCGACGGCGTCAACCAGATCACCGGCGCGATGAACCACCTCAACGCCACCACCCAGCAGACCGCCTCGGCCTCGGAGCAACTCGCCGCCACCGCCGATGAGTTGTCGGCCCAGGCCAGCCAGTTGCAGAAGTTGATGGCCTTCTTCCGCCTCGACGGCGACGCTGACGGCGGACGTGGCGCGGCCAATGCCCTGGCGCAGCCCGCTCCCGCCCGCCCAGCACCCGCCCGGGCGCGGCAGCAGCGCCGGCCGCCGTCAGCCCAGCAGGTCAAGTCCCTGCCCGTTTTGACCGATATCGACGAAGCAGCGTTCGCGCGCTTCTGACCACCTCGGTTTCGCCACCCTACCAGGCCTGATCCCCCATGCCCACTGTCCCTGCCAGCCAGTTCCTGCGCCGCCTGAAGCTGTGGCACAAGTTCGCCATCCTGGGCCTGATCGGCGCTGCGATGTGCGCCGTGCCCATGACCCAGTTGCTGCACTACAAGGGCGACGAGTTGGCGGTGGCGCGCGACGAGGCGGCCGGTCTGGCGCCGATCCGCAGCGCGGTGGCGCTGCAACTGAGCCTGCAAACCCACCGTGGGCTGAGCAGCATGGTGCTCAACGGCAAGGACAGCGCCGACGCCGAGCGCGCCGGGCGCGCCAAAGAGGTCGATGAGCACCTGACCAAGCTCGGCCAGACCCTGGCCGAGCTTGGCTACGCGCCGGCCGGCGACGCGGTCAAGGCGTTCAAGGCGGGCTGGGAAAAGTTGGGCAGCGGTATCGCCGGGCGCAGCCTGGCCGCCTCGGCCAGCTACGACAGCCACAAGGCCTTGATCGAGCAGAACTTTCAGGTCATTGAGTTGATTGCCGACGGCAGTGGCCTGACGCTGGACCCGGTCGGCGAGACCTACTACTTGGTCACGGCTCTGACCGACCACCTGCCGCGGCTGGCCGAAGCCACCGGCAGTGTCCGTGGCAAGGGCTCGAACATGCTCACCGCCAGCGAGGTCGCGCCCCAGGAGCGGGTGGCGATCGACTTCGACATTGCCCGCGCCCAGGGCCTGCGCGAACGCGCCACGCGCCAGTTTGCCAAGGCCGGCATCCAGAATGCCGCACTGGCCCAGGCGGTGGCGGTGGCGGCCCAGGCCAACATCGCCGCCGACAAGTTCTTCAACCTGGCACGCGAACAACTCGTGGCCCCGACCGCAGCCACCGTCGTGGTCTCGGTCGACGAGTTCCGCAAACTGGGCACGGCCGCGGTCGAGGCCCAGTACAAGACCTTGGCCGACACGGCCACGGCCCTGGACCGCATGCTCGAGGCCCGGGTGGCCTTGGTGCAGCGCCAACGCAGCGAACTGCTGGCGCTGCTCGGTGGCCTGGGGCTGTTGGCGCTGCTGCTCGGTGCGGCGGTGCTGCGCTCACTGACCCGGCCCCTGAAGCACGCGGTACAGGTCGCCGAAGCCGTCGCCGAGGGCGACCTGGACTGCGCTATCGACACCCACGGCAGCGATGAAGTCGCCCAGGTGCTGCAGGGCTTTGCCCAAATGCAGCGCAACCTGCGCCAGCGCCAGCAAGACGACGAGCAGCGTCTGGCCGACACCGAGGCCCAGCGCCTGTGGGCCCAGCAGGTCGCCAGCGAGATTGGCAACGCGGTCGATGCCGCCACCCAGGGTGACTTCAGCCAACGCATCAGGCTCGACGACAAGGACGAGTTCAACGCCCAACTGTGCGGCCGCTTCAACCAGTTGATCGAGACCATCACCGGCACGATCAGCGAGGTGCGCAGCGCCGCCGAGCACCTGGGCACGGCCTCCGACCAGGTCTCGCAGACCTCGGCAAGCTTGTCGCAGAGCGCCTCGCAGCAGGCCGCCAGCGTCGAGCAGACCACCGCCTCGCTGCAAGAGATCTCGGCCTCGGTCAAGCAAAACGCCGAGAGCGCCACCGTCACCGACGGCATCGCGACCAAGGCCGCGTCCGAGGCCATGGACGGCGGCCGGGCGGTGTCACAGACGGTGGAAGCGATGAAATCGATCGCTGCCAAGATTTCGATCATCAACGACATCGCCTACCAGACCAACCTGCTGGCGCTGAACGCGGCGATCGAGGCCGCCCGTGCTGGCGAGCATGGCAAGGGCTTCGCGGTGGTCGCCGCCGAGGTCCGCAAGCTGGCCGAGCGCAGCCAAGTCGCAGCCCAGGAAATCGGTGGCCTGGCCAGCCGCAGCGTGGTCATGGCCGAGCAGGCCGGCAAGGTACTGACGCTGATGGTGCCGTCTATCCACAAGACCAGCGAACTGGTGCAGGAGATCGCCGCCGCCTCGGGCGAACAGGCCGACGGCGTCAACCAGATCACCGGCGCGATGAACCACCTCAACGCCACCACCCAGCAGACCGCCTCGGCCTCGGAGCAACTCGCCGCCACCGCCGAGGAGTTGTCGGCCCAGGCCAACCGGCTGCAGGAGCTGATGGCCTTCTTCCAGCTCGGCGGTGATGCCGACGGCCCGGCGCAAGGCGCCGCAGCCGGCCGCGCCGCTGTCGCCGCCCCGGTCCGCTCGGCGCCGCGCTTGGGCGGCGGCGCCAGGGCAGCAGCCAGTGGATCTGGCGTGACCGCCGATGAACCCGCATTCGCCCGCTTCTGAGGCCAACATGACCCCTGCCATGACCGCTGCCGACGCCCAAGTGTTGCGCACCGCCGGCTCCCATTCACCGGCTGCGGCCGAGGCAGTCCACTCGTTCCTGCGCATGGCGGTGGGTGGCGAGGTGATGGCCGTGCCGATCGGCGAGGTCCGCGAGATCCTCGAGGTCGGACGCCTGACGCCGCTGCCGCGCACCCCGGCCTTTGTCCGCGGCGTGATGAACCTGCGCGGCGCGGTGGTGCCGGTGATCGACCTGGCCGCCCGCGTCGGCGGCGCCCCGATCACGCTGGGCCGGCGCAGTTGCATCGTCGTGGTCGAGTCCGATCCGGTCGACAGTGAAGACGCTAGCGCCGACGACCAGGATCAGGACGATGGCAGCAACGACAGCGCCCTGGTCGTCGGCCTGCTGGTCGACGCGGTGTTCGAGGTGTTCGACAGCGATGCGACGCAGGTCGAACCGGTGCCCAGCCTGGGCACCCGTGTCGGCCACCACTTCCTGGCCTGCATGACCCGGGCGCGCAACGAAGTCGTCGGCGTGCTGGCCTTGTCCAGGGTGCTGGCACGCCACGAGCTGACCGAATTGATCGTCGACGGCGCACCCCACTGATACCTGCTCTGGCCAGCCCGACACGCCCCTTCCGGATCGATCCGAAATCCCCCCCTCATCCCGCAGCCTGCACACCATGAAAACCACCCTCGCACTGCCTGCTTCATCCGCTGTCAATGGTGCTGCGGCCACGCCGGCCCCGCGCTGGGCGCTGGCCTATGCCGGTCTGGGTCTGCTGGGCAGCGTGACGCTCGGCGCCGTGGTCGGCGGCGTGCTCACCGGCCACTGGCTGGCTGGCCTGGCCGTGGCCGGGCCGGGCCTGCTGCTGCTGCTGGGCGGGCTGCGCCTGGTGCGGCGCGCCCGGGCCACGCTGGCGGCGTCTGCGGTCGATGCCGAGCAGACCATGCGGATCCGCAGCGCGCTCGAGTCGGTGGCCATGCCGATCCGCATTGCCGATGCCGATGGCACGATCTTGTTCGTCAACCAGGCGCTGGACCAGGTCGTGCGCCGCGACCTGGTGGCGTTCCGCAAGGGCTGCCCCGACTTCGACCCCGACCACCTCGTCGGCCGCTCCATCGGGGTGTTCTACGCCGACCCGGTTGCGGCAATGGCGCGGCTGCGCGCGTTGACCGAGCGGGTCACCTCCGCCCTGGTACTGGGCGGCCGCGACTACGACATCATCACTACGCCGATCTTCGACGCCGCCGGCACGGTGATCGGCTCGGTCGGCCAATGGCAGGACGTGACCGAGCAGCGCATCGCCGAGCGCCAACTCAACGACCTGGTCGGCGCCGCCAGCGCCGGAGATCTGTCGCAGCGCATGGACATGGCCGGCAAGCAGGGCGTTTACCTGCAGGTCGGCACCAAGCTCAACGACCTGATAGGCTCGTTCGGCAACACCCTGGCCGAGGTCAACAGCACCGCGCAGACCCTGTTCAGCGCCGCCGCCCAGGTCTCGCAGACCGCCCAGTCGCTGTCGCAGGGCGCCTCGCAGCAGGCTGCCAGCGTCGAGCAGACCACCGCCTCGCTGCAGGAGATCTCGGCCTCGGTCAAGCAAAACGCCGAAAGCGCCACCGTCACCGACGGCATCGCCACCAAAGCTGCGGCCGAGGCCATGGACGGCGGCCAAGCGGTGTCGCAGACGGTGGACGCGATGAAATCGATCGCCGCCAAGATCTCGATCATCGACGACATCGCCTACCAGACCAACCTGCTGGCGCTGAACGCGGCGATCGAGGCCGCCCGGGCCGGCGAGCATGGCAAGGGCTTTGCCGTGGTCGCCGCCGAAGTCCGCAAGCTGGCCGAGCGCAGCCAGATCGCGGCCCAGGAGATCGGCGCGCTGGCCAGCAACAGCGTCGAGATGGCCGAGCGGGCCGGCGAACTGCTGACCCGAATGGTGCCCTCGATCAACCGCACCAGCGAACTGGTGCAGGAAATCGCCGCCGCCTCGGGCGAGCAGGCCGACGGCGTCAACCAGATCACCGGCGCGATGAACCACCTCAACGCCACCACCCAGCAGACCGCCAGCGCCAGCGAACAACTCTCCAGCACCGCCGACGAACTGTCGGCCAACGCCCAGCAGTTGCAGGACCTGATGGCGCAGTTCCGTCTGGCAGCGCCGCCGCCAGCCGCCAGCGGCGCTGCCAGGCGCGGCGCCGCAGCGCCAAGCAAGGCCGCTGTCGCCGAGGCTGGGCTGCGGCTGGGACAGAACCGGCGTCGCCAGGCAACGCGCCCGGCCGCTGCCAGTCAGGCCGCCGAACCCGGCTTCGCCCATTTCTGAATCCGCGCAAGCACCCGCCCCGCCTTCGCCGTCCGTCGCTGATCTGCTCCTTCCCAACCGCCTCGCCTGCCCATGAAACCCCTGTCGAGCAAAGCCTTCACGGCCGTCACCCAGCTCTTTCACAAGGTCTCGGGCATCCAGCTCAACGACAGCAAACAGGCCCTGGTCACGGGCCGTTTGCAGCGCCTGGCCAGTGAGGCCGGTGAGGCCGACCTGGAGGCGTACGTCGACCGCCTGGTGCGTGGCGGCGCGCCCGCCCAGGAGTTGACCAAGCTGATCGACCGGCTGACCACCAACGAGACCTACTTCTTCCGCGAGCCACAGCACTACAACGACCTGGCCGCACGCCTGGAGGCGCACCCGGCCGGCCAGGAGTTCACGGTCTGGAGCGCGGCCAGTTCGTCCGGCGAAGAGGCCTACAGCATCGCCATGGTGCTCGGCGAGATCCTTGGCGATGGCCCCTGGCGCGTGCTCGGCACCGACCTGTCGACGGCCATGGTCGACAGCGCCACCAAGGGCCTGTACCCGATGGATCGGGCCCGGATGGTGCCGCCCGACTACCTGCGGCGCTACTGCCTGAAGGGCCAGGGTGCGCAGGACGGCCAGTTGCTGGTCAGCCGCGAACTCCGCGCCCGGGTCAAGTTCGCCCCGGCCAACCTGATGCAGCCGCTGCCCAAGCTGCCGCAGTTCGACGTGATCTTCCTGCGCAACGTGCTGATTTACTTCGACGCCCCGGCCAAGGCCAGCATCGTGCGCCGGGTGTTGGCGCAGCTCAAACCCGAGGGCGTGCTCTACACCGGTCACGCCGAATCACTGGCCAACCTGGATCTGCCGATCCGCACCCTGGCCAGTGCGATCCACAGCCATGCTTGAGCTGAACGCCTCCGGACAACCCCGGCCCAGCCTGCCGGTCAAGCGACCGGCGCCAGCGCTGCCGTCGGCGCCGGCACCAGCCTCTGCCCCCGCCTGGCAAGTCAAGGGCACGCCTGGGCAAAACCTGGTGCTGCTGCCGGGCCAGATGCATGTCGGCTCGCAGGTGGCCTCGTTGCGCACCTTGCTCGGCTCCTGTGTGGCCATCGTCGTCTGGCATCCCGGCCGGCGCGTCGGCGGGATGTGCCACTTTTTGCTGCCCCAGCGCACCCGGCGCAATGGCGAATCGCTGGACGGGCGCTATGGCGACGAGGCGGTCGAGGCGATGGTGACTGCCTTACGCGGCCTGCGCGCTGTTCCGCAAGAGTGCACCGCCCACCTCTACGGCGGTGCCGACACCATGCCCGACGGCGCCGGGGTCAAGTTCAGCGTCGGCGAACGCAACATCGAACAGGGCTGGAGTCTGATCGACCACTACGGATTCAGCCTCGACGGCGTCGATGTTGGCGAGGACATCCCGCGCACCGTCAACCTCAGCCTGAGCGACGGTGCGGTGGAGATGCGGCGCGGCAACGGCCGGGCGCCGGTGCTGGCCGCTGCCGCGCCGCAGGCCTTGCCCCGTGCCACCACACCTGCCCCGCTTGCCAGCCCGACCCGGAGGTTCTGAGCCATGAGCAGTTCGCGCAAAGCCATCACCGCTATCGTCGTCGACGATTCGGCCGTGGTCCGCCGCCACCTCGCCGACCTGCTCACGGCCGGTGGCATCGAGGTCATCGCCACCGCCAGCGATCCGCTGTTTGCCTGGCCCAAGATGGCCGCGCAGTGGCCCGACGTGGTGGTGCTGGACGTGGAGATGCCGCGCATGGACGGCATCAGCCTCCTGCGCAAAATCATGACCGAGCGGCCAACGCCGGTGGTGATGTGTTCGACCCTGACGGTGGCCGGCGCCAGCACCACCTTGCTGGCCCTGGCCGAGGGCGCAATCAGTTTTGTCACCAAGCCGACGCTGGGACTGCGCGACTTCCTGTCCGACCCGTCCAACGGCCTGGTGGCGGCGGTCAAGGCCGCGTCCTGTGCCAACCTGCGGGCGCTGCGGCCAGGTCGGGCGAACCTGGCAGCGCCAGCCGCCAACCAGGCAGCCCCGTCCGGTGGCCGTCAGGCGCACATGGCCAGCCCGACAACGGGCATGCCGACGCGTGCAGCCGCTGGCAACGCCAGCAACGGCGCCATGGCCCTGACCACCAACCGCGTGATCGCGCTGGGCAGCTCGACCGGTGGCGTGCAAACGATTGAGACCGTGCTCTCGGCGCTGCCGCGCACCACGCCGGGGATCCTGATCGTGCAGCACATGCCGGAGAAGTTCACCGCCGCCTTTGCCAACCGACTCGACCAATGCTGCGCCATGGACGTCAAGGAAGCGGTCGACGGCGACCGCGTCATCGATGGCCGGGTGTTGATCGCCCCCGGCGGGCGCCACATGCAACTGCAGCGCAGTGGTGCGCAGTACATCGTCAGCGTCCGCGACGGCCCGCTCGTCAACCGCCACAAACCGTCGGTGGATGTGTTGTTCAAGTCGGTGGCGCAGGCCGCCGGCGGCAACGCCTTGGGCCTGATCCTGACCGGCATGGGTGACGACGGCGCCCGTGGCCTGCTCGAAATGCGCAACGCCGGTGCCCTCACCGCCGCCCAGGACGAAGCCACTTGCGTGGTCTTTGGCATGTCGCGCGAGGCGATCAGGCTGGGCGCCGCCTGCCAGACCTTGCCGCTGCCATCGATTGCCGGCTGGCTGAGCCAGCACAGCGCAACTGCCAACCTCGCCCACAGCGCCTGACCCTGTCCACCCGCCTGACTGGCCCCAAGCCCATGACCGCCCACCCCCAAGTGACAGCGTCGGAGCGTCAAGCGAACCCGACCTGGACCCAGCGCCTGCTGCGCCAGAGCATGCGCCCGATGCGGCCGGGCATGCGCCTGATGCAGGCCCTGCCGATGTCGGCCAAGCTCGGCCTGCTGGCGCTGTCGATGCTGCTGCCGATGTGCATGCTGGCGACGGTGTTGATGAACGATATGCGCGCCGATCTGCAACATGTGCTGCGGCAGGCCGCTGGCGTGAGCCTGTCCGATCGGCTGCTGACCCTGCTGGTCGACACCCAGGCCCATCGCGGCCTGACCCAGGCCGCCTTGAGCGGCGACCCGCAGGCCAGGACCCAGCGCAGCGACAGCGCCAAGGTGCTGCAGGCCAGCGTGCAACGGCTGGACGCCTGGCTGCTCGAATACTCCGGATATCGCCTCGACGATGTCTGGCCGGCAGCGCGCGACGCCGTGCTGGCGGCCACTGCCGAGACCCAGCCGGCCTCAGCCGCGAAGGCCGAAGCCAGCTATGCGCAGGCCACCGATGCCTTACGCCGGACGCTTCGGCGCAACGGCGAGCGCGCTGGACTGGTGTCTGACGAGTTTTTGCGCAGCTACTTTCTCTCCGACGCGCTGGTCAATGGCCTGGCGCCGACCCTGGTCAACCTGACCGAAGCTCAGTGGGTGGCCAACGCTGCGCTGACACCACCCGGCGCCTCAGTCGCGCCCAGCAACACAATGCAATGGCTGGCGGCCCAGATCGGTGCCAACTCCGATGAACTGGCACAGAAACTGGCCGCCCATGAACGCAATGGCGGCATGCCCTTGCTGGCCTGGCCGCAAGCACAGGAGGCGTTGTCGCGCTTTGGTGGCGCGGTGCAATCGACCTTCGTCGCCGGCACCACCCCGTACTCGCCGCTGGCCTTCGGCGAACTTGGCCGGCACGCGGTCGAGCGTCTGCGCTCGCTGCAGTCCGGCCTGGTCAAGACCCTGGGCAGCGAGTTCGAGGCCAGGCACCTGCACCTGCGGCAGCGGATCGCGGTTGCGGTCGGCGCCACGCTGCTGGGTGTGATGGTGCTGGCCTACCTGATCCTGGCCTTCTACGCCAGCTTCCAGGGTTCGTTGCGGGCGCTGCTGCGCGGCACTGCGGCCATGGCCCGGGGCGACCTGTCGCAGCACCTGGCGGTGCGCGGCCGTGACGAGTTGGCGACCATCGGCCAGACCGTGGACGCGACCTGCGGCCGCCTGTCGTCCCTGGTGGCCGAGATCCGCAGCAGCGCCAGCCTGGTCAGCCTGGCCGGCAGCCAAGTGGCCGATGGCAGCCAGCGGCTGTCCCAGCGCACCGACGAGCAGGCCAGCAGCCTGCGCAACTCGGTCCAAACCATCGGCCAGCTCAGCCAGGCCGTGACCATCAACGCCCAGGCAGCGCGCGAACTCGACGCCCTCACCGAAGGGCTGTTCAGCCAGGCCGAGCAGGGCCATGGCGCAATGGCCGAGACCGTTGCCGCGATGGCCAGCATGCAGGAGGCCTCGCGCCGGGTCGCCGAGGTCGTGACCGTGATCGACGACGTGGCCTTCCAGACCAGCATGCTGTCGCTCAACGCGGCGGTCGAGGCGGCACGCGCCGGCGAGGCCGGGCGCGGCTTCGCGGTGGTGGCGGCCGAGGTGCGCCAACTCGCCCAGCGTTGCGCCGAATCGGCCGACGAGATCCGCTCGCTGATCGGCGACGCCACGGTCCAGGCAGACACTTCGGCCAGCAAGCTGGGCCAGCTCAGCGGCTCGCTGGACATGATCGTCAACGGCGTGCGCGAGGTCTCCGGCCGGCTGCGTGAAATCTCCAGCGCCAGCACCCAACAGTCGGCCAGCCTGCAGGAAGTGACCGACAGCGTCGGCAGCCTCGACGAGATCACCCGCGAAAACGCGGCCTTGGTCGAGCTGTCCTCTACCGCCTCGTGCACGCTGATGGCGCGCGCCGACACGCTGCGCGACGCGGTGGCGTCGATGCGCCTGCGCCACGGCTCGACCGACGAGGCCAACGAACTGGTCCAGCGCGCCCTGATGCACATCGAGGCGGTCGGCCGCGCGCAGGCGTTTGCCGATTTCCACACGCCCGAGGGCAGCTTCGTCGACCGCGACCTGTATGTCTTCGGCTACGACCGCAATGGCACGGCGATGGTGTTGGGCCGCAACCCCGAGCTTGTCGGCCAGCCCGCCAGCGCAATCGTCGGCCCGGGCTCGGTCAGGTTCATGGAGCGCGCCTGGGCGGTTGCCGATGGCGGTGGCGGTTGGGTTCAGTACAGCTATGCGGCTGATCGACAGCAGCAGGCGCAGACCAAGGAAGCGTTCATCGTGCCGCTGGGCGGCGACTGCTTCATCGGCTGCGGGGCGGTCAGGCTGGACGCACCTGCCGTTGTCGATAAGCCGCGCACCGCGAACTGGGAGGTCAGCGCCAGAACGCCGAGGCGTCGGGCGGCGGCGGTCTGAGGCCTCAGTGGCGCTCGGCGGCGACGCTGGCTGACTCCGCGCCGGCCGGCTGCCGCTGCGCTTCGGGCGCTGCCGTGCGCCGGATGCCAGCGGCCAAGTAGCTGTACAGCACCGGCACCACCACCAGCGTCAGCAGGGTCGAGGTGATGACGCCGCCGATGATCGCCCGGCCCATCGGCGCCTGCAGCTCACCGCCGTCGTTGAACGCCAGCGCCAGTGGCAGCATGCCGAAGACCATCGCCGCCGTGGTCATCATGATCGGCCGCATCCGGATCAATCCGGCCTGCAGCAGCGCATCGGCCATGCTGGCGCCGGCCCGGCGCGCCTGGTTGGCGAAGTCGACCAGCAGGATCGCGTTCTTGGTCACCAGGCCCATCAGCATCACCAGGCCGATCATCGAGAACACGTTCAGCGTGCTGTGCCAGAACAGCAGCGCCAGCATCACCCCGATCAGCGACAGCGGCAGGCTGGCCATGATCGCCAGCGGCTGCAAGAAGCTGCCGAACTGGCTGGCCAGCACGATGTAGATGAAGATCACCGCCAGCGCCATCGCCCCCAACATGCCGGCGAAGGCCTCGTTCTGCTGCTGGGTTTGGCCACCGATGTCGAAGCTGAAGCCCGGCGGCAGCGGCGTGGCCTTGACCAGCTTCTGCACCTCGTCGCCGACATCGCCGGCAGGTCGGCCGACCACGCCGGCAAAAATCGCCTCGCGGCGCTGCAGGCTCTGGCGGCGGATCACGTCGGGGTTGGTGACGGGCTCGATGTCGGCGACGCTGACCAGCGAGATCGGCGTGCCGTCGCGGGCAAAGGCCACCGGCAGGTCGCGCATCTGGTCAATCCGTTCGCGCTGGGCCTCGGGCAGGCGCAGCAGCACCTCGACCTGCTGGCCGTCGGCGGTGGTCCAGTAGGTCGCGACCTCGCCGTTGACATAGGCGCGCAGGCTGGAGGCCAGTTGCGGCGCGGTCAGCCCGAGCTCGCGCACCGCACCGGGCTTCAGGCGCACGGCATAGGCCGGCAGGCCGGGCTTGAGCGACAGGTCGACGTCGGTGATGCCGGGGATCTTCTTGATCTGCTCGGCGAAGTCGGTGGCGATCCGGGCCAGGCCGACGGGGTCGCTGCCCAGCACGGTGACGAAGATTGGCCGGTTGGTGCCCACCGCGACCTCGATACCCGGGACGGTGGCGATCGCCGCCCGGATTGCGTCTTCGACTTCGGTCTGGCTGCGCCTGCGCTGGGCACGCTCGACCAGGGCGATGTTGAGCGTGGCCTGGCTGCGGCCCACGGCAAAGCCCTGACCCTGTCCACCGACATTGGTGGCGATGGTCTTGACCTCGGGGAAGGTGGCGACGATGGCCTCGACCTGGGCCACCTTCTGGTCGCTGCGCGCCAGGCTGGAGCCCACCGGCATGCGCAGCGAGAGCTGGGTGAAGCCCTGGTCGATCTGCGGCACGAACTCGCTGCCGACCAGCGGCGCCAGCGCCAGCGCGCCGGCAAAGCTGGCCAGCCCGACCGCCATTACCACCCCGCGCGGGGTGAGGGTGGCGCGGCGCCAGCGCCGTGGCTGGCCAGGCTGGCGCACGCCGTCGGCCGAGAACGGCAGGCCGTAGCTCGGCCAGGGCAGGTTCCAGCGCCGGCCCGAGAACGACCAGCGGATCAGGCGTTCGTAGACGCCGTGCATGGCGTCCATCCCGCGGTCGGTGGCACGCAGCGCATGGCCGATCACGGGCAGGCGCTTGAGCAGCGTGGACGGCGGGTCGTGCCAGATCGCCGAGAGCATCGGGTCGAGGGTGAAGCTGACGAACAGGCTGACCAGCACCGCCACCGCCACGGTGATGCCGAAGGGGTAGAAGAACTTGCCGATGATGCCGCCCATGAAGGCCACCGGCACGAACACCGCGCAGATCGCCAGCGTCGTGGCCATCACCGCCAGGCCGATCTCGGCCGTGCCTTCATGCGCCGCGCGGTGGTGGTCCTTGCCCATCGCGACATGGCGGACGATGTTCTCGCGGACCACGATCGCGTCGTCGATCAGCAGGCCTATGCACAGGCTCAGCGCCATCATGGTCATGAAGTTCAGGGTGAAGCCGAAGGCATAGACGGCGATGAAACTGGAGATCACCGCGATCGGCAGGGTCAGCCCGGTGATGATGGTCGAGCGCCAGGAATGCAGGAACAAGAACACGATCGCCACCGTCAGCAGCGCACCTTCGATCAAGGTGTTGCGCAGGCCGTCCAGCGAGGACTTGACGAAATCGCTGGTGGCGTTGATCAGGCGCAACTCGACGTCGGCCGGCAGGGTCGCGCGGATCTCCTCCATCTTGGCCTTGATCGCCTCGCCGGCGGCGACCACATTGGCGTCCTGCTGCTTGAAGACATTGAAGGTGATGGCGCGCTGGCCGTTGATCCGCGCCAGCGAATCGGCCTCGCGTTCGCGCTCGACCAGGGTTCCCAGGTCGGCCAGGGTCAGCGCCAGGTTGCCGCGCCGGGCCACCACCCGGTCGGCAAACGCGCGCGGCTCGCGCGAGCGGCCCTCGACCCGCAGGATCGCGTCACCGGCGCGGTCGGACAGCAGGCCCACCGGCTGGTCGACGTTGGCCTCGCGCAGCGCCGTGGCGATCTCGGCCGGGGTCACGCCGTAGGCCCGCAGCCGCGCCGGGTCGAGGTTGATGCGCAGCTCGCGCACCGCCAGGCCGGCGATGTCGACACTGGCCACGCCGTCAATGCTGTTCAGGCGCTTGGCGACGTTCTGGTCGCCCAGGATCGACAACTCGCGCACCGAGCGGGTCTTGGACAGCAGCGCCATCACCACCACCGGCTGGGCGTTCTCGGTGTTGAAGCGCGAGACGGTCGGGATCTTGGCGTCGCGCGGCAGGCCAGACTGGACCTGCGCCAGGCGATCGCGCACGTCCTGCATCGCCCGGGTCATGTCAGCGCTGAGGTTGAACTCGACGCTGGTCTGGCTGCGGCCCTCGAAGCTGCGCGAGGTGATGCGCTTGACCCCGGCAATCGAGTTCAGCGCCTCCTCGACCAGCTTGCTGACCTCGCGCTCGACCGCCTCGGGCGAGGCGCCGGGGTAGGCCAGGTCAATGAACGCCCCCGGCAGGTTGATGTCGGGCATCTGCTCGACCCCGAGCTTGGTGTACGAGAAGACGCCCAGCACCAGCAGCGCGACCATGACCATGGTCGCGAATACCGGGTTGGCGATGCTGACGCGGGTGATCCACATGGTCTGCCGCCGTTTCAGCGAACCAGCGCGGCACTGGCCGCAGCGGCCAAGGGCAGCGCCACCACGCTGGCGCGCTGGCCCTCGCGCAGGTTGTCAAAACGCTGTGCCAGCACCTGGGCCTGGGGGTCGACGCCGCTGAGCAACTCGACCAGCCCGGCGGCCTCGTCGCGCCGGCCCAGGGTGACCGCGCGCCGCACCAAGGTGCCCGACTGGATCAGCCAGACATGGTCCTGCCCGGCGGTGGTGCCGACCGCCGTCAACGGCAACACCAGCCGCGGCTGCGGGTCGGCCAGGGCCACTCTGGCCAGCGCGTACTGGCCGGCGCGCAGGGCCTCGCGCGGGTTGGCAATCGCCACCGCCAGACCGATGGCCCGGGTGCCGGCATCGGCCGCCGGGGAAATGCGGTCAATCCGCCCCGGCACCGGTTCGGCCACGCCCTCGACCCGCACCTGCACCGCCATGCCCGGCGCCAGCCGCGAGACCTCGTGGCTGGCCACCGAGGCGGCCAGCTCCAGGCGGGACAGGTCGACGATGCTCAGCACCTGCTGCTCGACGCTGACTTTCTCACCGGGCAGGACATAGCGCTTGGCGACGATGCCGGCGATCGGTGCCGTCATCGCCTCGTCGCGCAGCGCGACCCGGGTGGTGTCCAGCGCGGCCTGGGCCGCCTTGAGGGTGGCGCGTGCGGTGTCCAGCGCCATGCGCGAGTTGTCGACCGCGCTCGGCGAGATGAACTGCTGCGCCGCCAGGCGCTCGTTCGAGGCATGCGCGCGCTCGGCCTGGATCACGGCAGCGCCCGCAGACTCGATGTTGGCGTTGCGCTCGGCGATGCGGCTGCCCATGTCGGCCAGCTCGATCCGGCCCAGGGTCTGGCCGGCGGCCACGCGGGCGCCTTCGGCCACCGCCAGTGTCAGCAAGGTGCCCGAGGCCTTGGCCCGCACCATCGCGGTGTTGGGCGCGACCAGCGGCCCGGAAAACTCAATCGCCTGCGGCATCGCCACCAGCACCGGGCGCACCACCTCGTGCGGACGGAATTCCAGCGCCGGCGCCGACGCCGCCGAAACCGGACCCTTGGCCGCGGCCTTGGCATGGTTGGCCAGCACCCGCTGCGTCACCACCGCCGCCATGCCCGCCAGCAACAGCGCGACGCCAATTCCTGCCACCCAACCTGTGCGCATGTGCCTGTGTCCTCATTGCCCCGCAGGGCGCCAGGAGACCATCCCCTGGCGATGCGGCAGGAGTGTAAAAGCGCGGCCCGGCCGGCGCCAGCGAGGCTGCGACGAACGGCGCTGCGGCGGCGACGAACTGCCGAGGGCGCCGATGGCCGGCAACGGCGACCCGCTCAGCGGCCTGCTCAGCGGCCCGCTCAGCGGCCCGACAACGAACCCGCAATCGGCGGGATCGGCAGCCGCACATCGCCACACTGGGCGCGCTGGCGCAGCGCATGCTCCATCACCACCAGCGCCAGCATCGCCTCGGCAATCGGCGTGGCGCGGATGCCGACGCAGGGGTCGTGGCGGCCAAAGGTCTGGACCTTGGTCGGCTGGCCCTGGCGGTCTATCGAGGCGCGCTCGGTGCGGATCGAACTGGTCGGCTTGATGGCGATCGAGACCACCAGGTCCTGGCCGGTGGAGATGCCGCCGAGCACGCCGCCGGCATGGTTGCTGGCGAAGCCGGCCGGGGTCAGCTCGTCACCGTGGAAGCTGCCGCGCTGGGCGACGGCGCCGAAACCGGCGCCTATCTCCACCCCCTTGACGGCGTTGATGCCCATCATCGCCCAGGCGATGTCGGCGTCGAGCTTGTCGTACAGCGGCTGGCCCAGGCCGAGCGGGACATTGCTGGCGCGCACCTCGATCCGCGCGCCGCAACTGTCACCGGCGTGGCGCAGCGCGTCCATGTGGGCCTCCAGCGCCGGCACGATCTCGGCGTTGGGGGCGAAGAACGGGTTCAGCGCGATTTGCGCGGCATCGACGAACGGGATCGCGATCTCACCCAAGGCGCTCATCCAGCCGCTGAACTGGGTACCGTGCTGCTCCTTCAGCCATTTGCGGGCGACCGCGCCGGCGGCCACCATCGGCGCGGTCAGCCGGGCCGACGCCCGGCCACCGCCGCGTGGGTCGCGCAGGCCGTACTTGCGCCAGTAGCTGTAGTCGGCATGGCCGGGGCGAAAGGTGTCGAGCAGGTTGCCGTAGTCCTTGCTGCGCTGGTCGGTGTTGCGGATCAGCAGGCCAATCGGCGTGCCGGTGGTCAGGCCTTCGTAGACGCCCGAGAGGATCTCGACCGCATCGGGCTCGTTGCGCTGGGTGACGTGGCGGCTGGTGCCGGGCCGGCGGCGGTCGAGTTCGACCTGGATGTCGGCCTCGCACAGCGCCAGCCCGGGCGGGCAACCGTCAATCACGCAGCCTATGGCCGGGCCGTGGCTTTCGCCGAAATTGGTGACGCAGAACAGGTCACCGAAGCTGGAGCCGGGCATGGCGGGAACGCTTTCAGGATGGGCCGGCGCCGCCTGCGGGCGCCCTGGCCGAATTGTCGCAGCCGGCCCTGGCGGGGCTCACAAGGACCCGACGGGCCGCTCCCGAGCTTGCTTGCCCCCTCGGGAGGCGGCGGCGGGCATTTGCCGCCGCCAGGGGGCGCTCAAGGCTTGGCGTCGGCGTCGGCTTCTTCGACTGGCCAGTCGCGGATGTAGGCCTTGAGCATGCGGTTCTCGAAATCCTGGCCATCGACCACCGCCTTGGCGACGTCGTAGAACGAGATCACGCCCATCAGCGTGCTTGCCTCCAGCACCGGCATGTAGCGGGCGTGGCGGCCGAGCATCATCCGCCGCACTTCGTCGATCTCGGTGTCTGGCGTGCAGGTCAGGGGCGCGGCGTCCATCACCGCCTGGATCTGCAGATTGCCGACCGAGCCCTGGTTGCCGACGATTGCCGAAATCACCTCGCGAAAGGTGAGCATGCCCACCAGTTCGCCATGCGCCATCACCACCAGCGAGCCGATGTCACGCTCGTGCATCGTCGCCACCGCCTCGGCCAAGGGCTGCTCGGGCGGGACGGTGAAGAGCGTGCCGCCTTTGACGCGCAGGATGTCGCGGACTTTCATGGGATCTCCTCGGGGGGCTCGGTCAAACCTGGTTTGCGGGGCGCTGGCGACACTGGATCACCTGGGCAAAAACATAGCACACAATCCCCGCGAACATCCACGCGACATCGGCCGAAACAGACATGCCCGGTCCCAGCGATCCCGGTTTCGACACCCTGGCCCTGCACGCCGGCGCAGCACCCGACCCGGCCACCGGCGCCCGCGCGGTGCCGATCCACCTCAGCACCTCGTTCGTGTTTGAGAGCAGCGAGCACGCCGCGTCACTGTTCAACCTCGAGCGCTCCGGCCATGTCTACAGCCGCATCAGCAACCCCACCAATGCGGTGCTGGAGGAGCGGATCGCGGCGCTGGAAGGTGGCGTCGGCGCGATTGCCACCGCCAGCGGCCAGGCGGCGCTGCACCTGGCGATCAGCACCATCGTCGGCGCCGGCCAGCACATCGTCGCCAGCAGCGCGCTGTATGGCGGCTCGCACAACCTGCTCGACTACACCCTGCGCCGCTTCGGCATCGCCACCAGCTTTGTCCGACCGGGCGACCACGACGCCTGGCGCGCCGCGATCCGGCCAGAGACCAAGCTGTTGTTCGGCGAGACCCTGGGCAACCCCGGCCTGGACGTGCTGGACATCGCCGCGGTCGCGCAGATCGGCCACGACGCCGGCCTGCCGCTGCTGGTCGACTCGACCTTCACCCCGCCTTGGCTGCTCAAGCCCTTCGACCATGGCGCCGACCTGCTCTACCACTCGGCCACCAAGTTCCTCTCGGGCCATGGCACGGTGATCGGTGGGCTGCTGGTCGACAGCGGCCAGTTCGACTGGGACAAGAGCGGGCGATTCCCCGAACTCTGCGCGCCCTATGCCGGTTTCCACGGCATGGTTTTCAGCGAGGAAAGCAGCGTGGCGGCGTTCCTGCTGCGGGCCCGGCGCGAGGGCCTGCGCGACTTCGGCGCCTGCATGAGCCCGCACACCGCCTGGCTGATCCTGCAGGGCATCGAGACCTTGCCGCTGCGCATGGCCAGGCACATCAGCAACACCCGCCGGGTGGTCGAGTTCCTCGCCGGCCACGCCCAGGTCGCGCGCGTCGGCTACCCGGAGTTGCCCGACCACCCCAGCCACGCGCTGGCGCAGCGATTGCTGCCGCGCGGCTGCGGGGCGGTGTTCAGCTTCGACCTGCGCGGCTCGCGCGCCCAGGGCAAGGCGCTGATCGAGGCGCTGAAGATCTTCTCCCACCTGGCCAACGTCGGCGATTGCCGCTCGCTGGTCATACACCCCGCCTCGACCACCCATTTCCGGATGGACGACGCGGCGCTGGCGGCGGCCGGCATCGGCCCCGGCACGATCCGCTTGTCGATCGGTCTGGAGGACCCCGACGACCTGATCGACGACCTTAAACGTGCGCTAAAGGTGGCGGAGAAGGCGGCAGAGAAGGCCGCAGCATGAAGCTTGACGTGCTCGGACTGCCGGCCTATGCCTACACCGGCGGCAAGGCCTTCGACCCCGCCCTGCCCTGCGTCGTCTTCATCCACGGCGCGCTGCACGACCACAGCGGCTTCAACCTGCTGGCGCGCTGGTTCGCCCACCATGGGCGCGGCGTGCTGGCGCTGGATCTGCCCGGCCATGGCCGCAGCGCCGGGCCGGCGCTGGCCGACATCCAGGCCCATGCCGAATGGACACTGGCGGCGATGGATGCCGCCGGTGTGGCCCGCGCCGCGCTGGTCGGCCACAGCATGGGCTCGCTGGTCGCGTTGGCCGCAGCCGCAGCCGCACCAGCGCGCGCCAGCCACCTTGCGCTGCTCGGCACGGCGCTGCCGATGAAGGTGTCCAGCGCACTGCTGGCGATGGCCGGCCAGTCGCCACTGCAGGCCATCGACCTGGTCAACGCCCTGTCGATCAGCAGCCTGGCGGCCAAGCCTTCGCACCCCGGCCCGGGAAGCTGGCTGCATGGCGCCAACCGGGCGCTGATGCGCCGCAGCCTGGCCAACGCCGCTGCGGCTGCGACCACCGCCGGGCCGAACCTCTTTGTCCACGACTTCAGCGTCTGCGACCGCTATGCCACCGGCATGCAAGCCGCCGCGCAAGTGACCTGCCCCAGCACGGTGGTCGAAGGCATCCATGACCAGATGACGCCACCGCGCCAGAACCGCGCCCTGGCCAGCGCGCTGAACGCCCGCGTCATCAGCCTGCCCTGCGGCCACCACATGCTGGCCGAGGCGCCCGATGCGCTGCTCGCCGCCCTGGCCGGCGCGCTGCCCTGAGCGGCCCGCCCGGGCCAACCGCAGCCGGCCCTGCGGCACAATCCCTGCCCAGCATGAGTGCCGACTTTCCACATACCTTTGTGCCCTGGTTTCGGGCCGTCGCTCCGTATATCCACGCCTACCACGGCAAAACCTTTGTGGTAGGCATGGCCGGCGAATTGGTGGCGGCCGGCCGCCTCAGCGTATTTGTCCAGGACCTGGCGATACTGCATGCCATGGGCATCAAGCTGGTGCTTGTCCACGGGTTTCGCCCGCAGGTCAGCGAGCAACTCGCCGCAAAGGGCCATGGGTCGCGCTTTGCGAATGGCACACGGATCACCGACGCGGTCGCCCTGGATTGCGCCCAGGAGGCCGCCGGGCAACTGCGGTTCGAGATCGAGGCCGCGTTCTCGCAAGGTCTGCCCAATACGCCGATGGCCAACGCCACGGTCCGGGTGGTGTCCGGAAACTTTCTCACCGCCAGGCCCGTTGGAATCGTCGACGGGGTCGATTTCATGCACAGCGGGGTGGTCCGCAAGGTCGATTCCGGGGCGATCCGGCGCGCGATCGACATCGGCGCGCTGGTCTTGCTCAGCCCGTTTGGCTTTTCTCCCACGGGCGAGGCCTTCAATCTGCGGATGGAAGACGTCGCGACCGCCACCGCGATCGCGCTGGCGGCCGACAAGCTGCTGTTTGTGACCGAGATCGACGGAATTCGCGAGCAAATCGACGATCCGGAAAGCGCCATCGATACCGAACTCGCCCTGGCCGACGCCCGCCGGCTGTTGGCCAGCTTGCCCGCACCGATCCAGCCCAGCGACCTGGCGTTTTACCTGCAGCATTGCGTGCGCGCCTGCGAGGGCGGGGTCGAGCGCTCGCATATCCTGCCGCTGGCGGTCGACGGCGCGCTGCTCCAGGAGATATTCACCCACGACGGCATCGGCACGATGGTGGTCGACGAGAAACTCGAATCGCTGCGCGAGGCCGGCGCCGACGACGTCGGCGGCATCCTGCAATTGATCGAGCCGTTCGAGCGCGACGGCACCCTGGTCAGGCGCGAGCGCACCGAGATCGAACGCGACGTCGCCAACTACACCGTCATCGTCCACGACGGCGTGCTGTTCGGCTGCGCCGCGCTGTACCCCTTCCCCGAGGCCCGCAGCGCCGAGATGGCGGCCTTGACGGTGCTGCCGCAGGTGCAAGGCCAGGGCGACGGCGAGCGCCTGCTCAAGCGCATCGAGCAGCGCGCCCGGGCGCAAGGCCTGGACAGCATCTTCGTCCTCACCACGCGGACCATGCATTGGTTCATCAAACGCGGCTTTGTCCAGGTCGATCCCGACTGGCTGCCCGAGGCGCGCAAGCGCAAGTACAACTGGGACCGCGGCTCCAAGGTCCTCGTCAAAAAATTGGCGTGAGCCGCTCGCAAACTTTCACAGGAGAATCAACATGGCCCGCTCGGTGCAGTGCGTGTATTTGAAACAAGAAGGCGAGGGGCTGGACTTCGCGCCCTACCCCGGTGCGCTCGGCAAGCGAATCTACGAGAACGTCAGCAAAGGCGCCTGGGCAGCCTGGCTGAAGCACCAGACGATGCTCGTCAACGAGAACCGGCTGAACCTTGCCGATGCACGTTCGCGCCAGTATCTGGCGCGCCAGATGGAGCGCTTCTTCTTTGGTGAGGGGGTCGACCAACCGACTGGCTACGTACCGCCGGCAAATTGACCCGGCGGGCGTCGATTCAGGTAAGTCCCGATCCGGCACGGCGCCGGTCAGGCTATACTTGAGTTTCCCCCACCCCTATCCCCGGAGATTGCTCCATGTCCAGCATTCAAGACCTGATGGCGCAACGCGCCAACATCGACCGCATGATTTCCGAGGCGCAACGCGATGCGCGTAACGGCGCGGTTGCCAAAGTCAAGGCGTTGATGGCCGAACATGGCCTGACGTCGGCCGACCTGTCCGGCCGGGCGCCGATTTCGCGCGCCACCAAACCCACCGGCAAGGTCGCCCCGAAGTACCGCAACAACGCCACCGGTGATACCTGGACGGGCCGCGGCCTGCAACCCAACTGGCTGAAGGCGGCCCTGGCCGGCGGCGCCAAGATCGAGGATTTCATGATCTGAACTCACGGCAGCGCCGGGCAAACGTCCGGCGCGGCCTGCGGCCCTTTTCCGCTGAACGCCGCACAGACGCCAGACCGCAAGTCTGGCGTTTTTCATTGGCGGGCACTGCGCAAAGCTTGGCTGGTTTCCTGAGCCCAGGGCCAGTAGCTTCTGGCCGGTGCAGCGCCCAGGCATGGCACGGCCGGCCTGGCGGCCAATCGTCAAACGCCGCCCGGCCCGGACCCGATCCGATCCGCCCAACGAGCTTGATGGGGTTTGTCGGGGTTTGTCCGGGTCTGTTTTCTCGATCACGCCTTGGCCGAACCGGCACATTGAGAGCCCCGACCCGAAACCGGCCGCCATGCCAGCCGAACCTCGCCCGCTGACGCGCCCCAGCCATGCCTGAATCCCTGCCTCCCGACCCCATGGCCTTCGTCGCCCGCCATCGCGATGGCAGCGACCGGCTGGCAACCTGGGCCTGGCGCGCGGTGCTGGCCGGCGCCGGATATTGGGCGGCAGGACGACTCGGACTGGCGTTCCCGTCGCTGTCACCGTACATCAGCCTGTTCTGGCCAGCCCTGGGTCTGGCCTTGGCAGTACTGGTGCGCTGGGGCAGTGCCCAGGTCCCGGCCCTGTACGTCGCCGCCGTGCTGGTCAACTACTCCTCGGACGCGCCGCTGTGGCTGGCCATGATGGTGGGCTTTGGCAACATCGGCGGGCCCTGGGTGGCGGCCCAATGGCTCAGGCGCAACGGCCTGAACCTGCGGCTGGACCAGCGCCGCGACCTCTGGCGCGTGGTGGTCGCCGGCGGTGTCGGCAGTGCCGTCCTGACCGCTGCCAACGGCTGCGCCTGGCTGACCGTGGCCGGGCTGCTCCATCCCCTGGACTTGCCCCTGGGCAGCCTGCGCTGGTGGATGGGCGATCTGCTCGGCGTCCTGGTGACGGCGATCCCCTTGCTGTGCACAACGCGCAGCAGTTGGCCGACTTTGCTCAGCTCGGCGCAGCGCTGGAGCACGCCAGCGCTGCTGGGCCTGGCGGCCCTGGCAGCGGCGCTGGTGTTTGCCCTGCCCTCGCATGTCGATCTGCCGGCGGTGGGATTGCTGATCCTGCCCGCACTGCTGCTGGGCGTGTGTGCCATGCGCAGCGGCCTGGCGATCGCCTCGACCGCCGTCCTGCTGCTGGCACTCGGCATGTTCAGTGCCACCGCGCTGGGCTGGGGTCCGTTCGTCAGCCAGCCTGCCGTGACCGGCCTGACCCTGCTCTGGGCCTACACCTTGGGCCTGGCCTCGTTGGTGCTGGTGCCGCACGCCCACCTGTCCGAGCTGACCCGGCTCGAGGAGCGCTGGTCGCTGGCCCTGGAGGGCTCGGACCTGGGCGTGGCAGATTGGTCGATGGCGACCGCGTTGGCCTACTCCAACCCGCGCTGGCGCCTGTTGCTGGATGACCCGGACGGCAGCCAGACGGCGAGCCTGAGCCGCTGGCTGGAGCTGGTCCACGGCGATGACCGCGGCGCGCTCCACACGGCGCTGGCGGCCAGGCCAGCTTCGCGCGCGGCCGAGGTCCACCATCGCCATGAGTTGCGGCTGCGCGTCGCCGACCATTGGCGCTGGTTCGACATCCACCTGATCGTGGCCGAGCGCGACGCCGCAGGCATGGCGATGCGGGTGGTGGTGACGGCGGCGGACGTCAGCGAACGCCACGCCGCCGAGGCCGCGCAGCAGTTGTCGTCAAACCTGTTCATGAACCTGCACGAGGGCTTGATCGTCACCGACGCCGACCTGCGCGTGATCGACGCCAACCCCACCTACTCGCGCATCACCGGCGTGCCGCGCGAGGACCTGATCGGCAGTGTGCCGTCACTGCTGCGTGCCGCGTCCGAGCCGACCCTGCGGGCCCAGCAGGCCAGCCTGTGGGCGGCCCTGCGCACGCAAGGCAACTGGGTTGGCGAGGTGGTCGAGCGCCGCGCCAATGGCGACCCCTGCGCACTCCACGTCACCGTCTCCAGCGTGCATGGCCCGGACGGTGCGCTGCGCTACCACATGCTGATGGTCAGCGACGTGACGGAGGCGCGCCTGCAGCGCGAGCGCTTCGAGCGCCAGGCCCATTTCGACGAGTTGACGCGGCTGCCCAACCGCGCACGGCTGGGCCAGTTGCTGGCCGAGGCGATGGCCGGCGCCGACCGCGAGCATTGCCTGCTGGCGGTCTGCTACCTCGACCTGGACCGCTTCAAACTGGTCAACGAACGGCTCGGCCAGGCGGCCGGCGATCTGCTGCTGGCCGAGACCGCCAACCGCATGCGTGGCGCCCTGCGCACCCGCGGCCTGGGCTGGTCGGACGCGGCGGCGCGGCTGGGCGGCGACGAGTTCGTGCTGCTGCTGCGTGCCGACACGGTCGAGGAGGCCAGGGCAGCGGTCGAGCGGGTGCTGCGGCTGGTGGCGCAACCGCTGACGCTGGTCAGCAACGCCGCGCCCACCGTGGTCACGGCCAGCGTCGGCGCCACCGTCTATCCGCTCGACCGCAGCG
>JANXYH010000014.1 GCA_025350145.1 Burkholderiales bacterium
GAAGGGGCCCTTGATACCGCTCCTTGACTATCTAACCTGTACAAAGAATGGGCACTTTGCCGAAGAACGCGAATGCCGCCTCAGTCTTGTCCAGCCCGCTGCCGTCGGCCCTGCGTTCAGGCCAGTTAAGAGATTCAGTCGAAATGGACTTGTGGTGTCATACACGACGACACCGAGAGAGTCATTCGACATTCTCAGTGCTGTAGATTGGATCCTTATCGGCCCCGGCCCACGCATGGAGGCGCGATTCAAGGCAATATGCGAGTTGGTAAAGCACTCAGGTCGTAAGATTTTCGTTCGGCCATCCCATATACCGTTCACGCGCGCCTGACGGTGATGCCTAACCCCTCGCTCAAAGGGAGCACCAACGGCGGGCCACCAGGCCCGGTCTGGTGGTACGCGGTACATTTTCACCATCCCGGGCCTGGCGTCCTGCCGTTGTCGCCCGCTTAGCTCGAACGTTGGGCCGCAGAATCGAACCTATGAGTACTTCCACGTCCGTAAAGCAAGCCCTGGCGGAGCTGGTTCAAGAAGGAATGCAGCTCGTGATTGCCTTCCGCAAGCCGGAAAGCACGAAGGAAGCTTCTTTCACATTCGAGTATCAGAAGTGGTACTCAAAAGCCCTGCCTGTTGTCCGCAGGCTTGCAGTCGACCGGTATGACGAGTTCAAGCGCTACTACGAACCAGATCCGAAGAGAAAGAGTCTCGGCTACGGTACGTATGTGATCCACGACTTCATAAAGGGAGTTGCTCCAAGCCGTCTGCACTTGCCCGACTTCGACACAAAGAAGCAGGTCGTGCAGGGGTTCTTGAATCAGATCGCCATTCTTTCCTCAGTCGCTGATCGAATCGACAGCGTGCTAGCCGATATCGAAGGTCACTTGTTTGCGGACCTGAAGGACGCAGAATTGGTAACTGCGAATACATTGCTCAAGGTCAGCCCCAGGGCCGCAGGATCGCTAGCCGGCGTCGTACTCGAGGCACACCTTCAGCGCGTCGCTGCTAGTCACGCCGTTAAGATCGCGAAGAAGGCGCCGACGATTGCAGACCTTAACGATCCGCTCAAGCAAGAGGGCGTCTACGAGACTGCGACTTGGCGAAAAATCGGCTACCTGGCCGACCTGCGAAATCTGTGTTCACACAAAAAGGATGCCGAGCCAACTGCAGCGCAGGTCATTGAGCTCATCGAAGGGGTCAACTGGGCCGTCAAGACCATCGCATGACACGACTGCAGCCCAACCACCCATGATGCCGCAGCCTCGCCCCCGAGCATGAAAGCCCTGGTTCGGCGCATCATCTGAGGCGACACGCGGGGCGAATGAGGTCGCATTTCGATTGAAGGCCCGACCCCGGTGCCTAGCCGGACCTCCACCGGGCTGGCTCGCACCCCCGAATGTTGCGTCGCGCCGCCCATTGCCGTGGGCGGCGCGGCAGCACGAACGGTAAAGAGGCCCGAACCGCTTGCGGTTCGAGGAGTCTTCCAGCCCGCCAGGGTCGACCTTGTGTCGGCTCTGGCTCAGGTGGTGAGTCCCGCGTGTCTTGCTTCACTTTACCCACAGGAGCTTGAACATGGAAGGACTGTCTGCCCTGCACCGGCGCGTGGCCGGCATCGACGTGCACCGCATGCTGCACGTCGTCACCGTGCTGATCGAGCAGCCCGACGGCTCGATGGACAAGCAAAGTCGGGAGTTCGGTGGCTTCAAGCGCGACTGCCGCGCTCTGGCTGCTTGGCTGCTGGAGTTGCAAGTGCAACTGGTGGTCATGGAGAGCACGGGCATCTATTGGAAGAGCGTCTACGCCCATCTGGAGAACGCCGGCATCGCCGCCTGGGTCGTCAACGCCCATTTCATCAAGCATGTGCCGGGGCGCAAGACCGACATGCTCGATTCCGAGTGGCTGGCGGTGCTGGCCCGCTTCGGCCTGGTACGTGCCAGCTTCATCCCGCCCAAGGACTTGCGCGAGCTGCGCCTGGTCTCGCGCTACCGGCGCAAGCTCGGCGCCATGTGCAGCGCCCAGAGCAACCGGCTGCATAAGACGCTCGACGACGCTTGCATCAAGCTCGGTGCTGTGGTCGCTGACATCCGCGGTGTCTCGGCTCGCGCCATGGTGCGCGGCCTCATCGAAGGCCAGTCGCTGGCCGTGCTGCTGTCGCATGCCAGAGGCGCCTTGAAGCACAAGACCGAGGATCTCGCTGCCAGCCTGGACGGCGACTTGAGCCCGCGCCACCTGTTCGTGCTGGGCCACATCAGCAACAGCATCGACGCCCTGCAGAGTCAACTGGCCGACATCGACGCCTACTTGATGCGTGCCATGCAGCCCTACCAATGGGCTCACCACCTGCTGCAGACCATCCCCGGCATCGATGAGTTGGCTGCCGCGCTGATCCTCATCGAGATCGGCGACGACATGGCCCGCTTCGGCGCGCCCGAACGTCTGGCTTGCTGGGCAGCGCTGAGCCCGGGCAACAACGAGAGCGCGGGCAAGCGCAAGTCCGGCCGCACCGGCCATGGCAACTCGACCATCCGCTACATCCTGTGCGAATGCGCCAATGCCGCGCGAATGACCAAGAGCACGCTGGCATCGAAATACCGAAGCCTGATGGTGCGCAAGTCCCACAAGAAGGCCATCGTGGCAGTCGCTCACAAGATGATCCGGTTGATCTACATCCTGCTCAGCCGACGCCAGCCCTACCTGGACCAGGCCATCGACTACGCGGCCATGA
>JANXYH010000072.1 GCA_025350145.1 Burkholderiales bacterium
GCGCGATAGGCCTGCACCTGCTCCATGCAACCCCGTACATGCTCTCGATCCATCATCACCTCGTCCGGCTCGTCGTTTGCCCAGACCAAAGGTTCGCAGCTTCATCGCTGCGGGGGAAGATGGGTTGGCGGAACGGTTACAGTCGAGTTGGGCGAGCCCTCGTTGATCGACACCGCCCTGGACACCCCGTGGAGCAACGACGTCCGCGTGGTCCTGGTGCCGCACCTCCAGTTGTCTGAGTCCAGGCGCCGAATCGTGGAGTTGGACTACGGCATGGTCGACGGCGAGGCCGTTGTCGAGTGCCGTCAGGCGCTCCTCTTCTACATGCTCAAGCACCTCGGCTTAAATCAACCCCAGGGCGGCTCACTCACGAAGCAAGTGGCGCTCAAGAACGAAGCTGAGCTGCGGGCGTTGCTGCCAGCGACCTCGGAGTAGCCTCAGGCGCTTACGCCTAGCACAACATTCTCCCCGTTGGTCAATGACGTAGCTCAGGTCCAAGAATCCCAAGCGAGAGCCTGCGCACTCACGGCACTATCAACGTCCACGCCGACTCGCGAAGACGACGGCCCGAAAGAGGACAAGTGAATGCGCCAGTCAATCCGCAAGTATTGAGAAAATCCGCAACGATTTTGAGAACCTACACCTGCTCACACGTCAATATTCGCCGCCCGCAGCGCATTGCTTTCGATGAAATTGCGCCTGGGCTCGACCTCGTCGCCCATCAGCATGGTGAACACCCGGTCGGCCTCGATCGTGTCGTCGATCTGGACCTTGAGCAAGCGCCGCACTGCGGGGTCCATGGTGGTTTCCCAGAGCTGGGAGGGGTTCATCTCGCCCAGGCCCTTGTAGCGCTGGCGGCCGACGGCGTGGTCGGCCTGGGTCATCAGCCAGGCCATGGCGGCGCGGAAGTCGCCGACCTTCTGCTCCTTCATCCGCTCGCCCTCGCCGCGGCGCACGATCGCCTCGGGGCCGAGCAGGTCTTTGAAGGTGACGCCGGCCTCGCGCAGCGCGGCGTAGTCGGCGCCGTGGACGAATTCCTGGGTGATCACGCTGCTCTTGATGTTGCCGTGGTGGCGGCGGCTGATGCGCAGCAGGTGCTTGTCGGTGCGGGCGTCGAACTGGGCCTGGACTTCGGCGTCGTGGACCGCCGCCTGCAGCGCCACCGCGCTGCCCTCGGCGGCGGTGGCGCTGTCCAGGTCCAGGGTCAGGCCGTTGGCGATGGCGCGCAGGGCCTGCAGGTCCATCCAGTTGGCCAGGCGCTCCATCACATGGTTGGCGAGCACATACTTGCGCGCCAGCTCTTCGAGCGCGCCGCCGCTCAAGGCGGCCCGGGTGCTGGCGTCGCCGCCTTCGCCCACGCCGTCAGGCAAGACCTGGGCCGAGTCGACGGCCACACGCAGCATGTAGGCGTCGAGTTCTAGCCCGTCTTTGAGGTACTGCTCGGCCTTGCCGACCTTGACTTTGTACAGCGGCGGCTGGGCGATGTAGATGTGGCCACGCTCGACCAGCACCGGCATCTGGCGGTAAAAGAAGGTCAGCAGCAGGGTGCGGATGTGGGCGCCGTCGACATCGGCGTCGGTCATGATGATGATGCGGTGGTAGCGCAGCTTGTCGATGTTGAAGTCTTCGGCGCCTATGCCGGTGCCCAGGGCGGTGATCAGGGTGACGATCGAGTCGCTGGACAACAGCTTCTCGTAGCGTGCCTTCTCGACGTTGAGGATCTTGCCGCGCAGCGGCAGGATCGCCTGGTTCTTGCGATCGCGCCCCTGTTTGGCGCTGCCGCCGGCGGAGTCGCCCTCGACGATGTAGATCTCGCACTCGGCCGGGTCTTTTTCCTGGCAGTCAGCGAGCTTGCCGGGCAAGCCCATGCCGTCGAGCACGCCCTTGCGGCGGGTCATCTCGCGGGCCTTGCGCGCGGCCTCGCGGGCCCGGGCGGCCTCGACGATCTTGCCGCAGACGATTTTGGCGTCCAGCGGGTGCTCCAGCAGCCAGTCTGTCAGCAGCTTGGAGACGATCTCCTCGACCGGGCCGCGGACTTCGCTGGACACCAGCTTGTCCTTGGTCTGGCTGCTGAACTTGGGCTCGGGCACCTTGACGCTGACGATGCAGGCCAGGCCCTCGCGCATGTCGTCGCCGGCGATTTCGACCTTGGCCTTCTTGGCCAGTTCGTTGTCATCAATGTACTTGTTGATGACCCGGGTCATGGCCGCACGCAGGCCGGTCAAATGGGTGCCGCCGTCGCGCTGCGGGATGTTGTTGGTGAAACACAGCACGCTCTCGTTGTAGCCGTCGTTCCACTGCATCGCCACCTCGACGCCGACGTTGGTGCCCTGGTCACTGAGCTTGTCGCCGGCGGCGTGGAAGATGTTCAGGTGCAACACCTTCTTGCCGGTGTTGATGAACTCGACGAAACCCTTGACGCCGCCGGCAAAGGCGAAGTTGTCCTCGCGTGCGCTGCGCTCGTCGACCAGGCGGATCTTCACGCCATTGTTGAGAAAGCTCAGCTCGCGCAGCCGCTTGGCGAGCACGTCGTAGTGGAAGTCGATGTTGCTGAAGATCGAGTCGTCGGGCAGGAAATGGACTTCGGTGCCGCGCTTCTCGGTCTCGCCGATGATCTTCATCGGGCTGACGGCGAAACCGTCGCGCTGCTCGAGCCGCCGCTCCTGCGGGATGCCGAGGGCGAAGTCCATGGCATGGACCTGGCCGTCGCGGCGCACGATCAGGCGCAGCCATTTGCTCAGCCCGTTGACGCAGGACACGCCCACGCCATGCAACCCGCCCGAGACCTTGTAGCTGTTCTGGTTGAACTTGCCGCCGGCGTGCAGCTCGGTCAGGGCGATCTCGGCGGCGCTGCGCTTGGGCTCGTGCTTGTCGTCCATCTTGACCCCGGTCGGAATGCCGCGGCCGTTGTCGATGACGCTGATCGAGTTGTCGGAATGGATGGTGACGATGATGTCGTCGCAATGCCCGGCCAGGGCCTCGTCGATCGAGTTGTCGACCACCTCGAACACCAGGTGGTGCAGGCCGGTGCCGTCGGAGGTGTCGCCGATGTACATGCCCGGGCGCTTGCGCACCGCCTCCAGGCCTTCGAGGATCTGGATGTCGCCCTCGCCGTAGGCGGCCGAGGCTTCGGCACCGGTCGAGACATGCAGGCCTTCGGCGCTGGGCACGTCGCGCTGGACGACGCCCTTGCTCGGGTCTTGTTGCGGCTTGGGATCGCTCATCGGGGTGTCTATTCGGTCAAAGGCTGGGCTGCGCGGCAGCCCAAGAAGGCGGCGCGGCGAGGTGAGTCTGCGCTGTGTGGAACCGGCGCTGCGCGGTGCTTCAGATCCGCATCGGCATGACCACGTACTTGAAGCCGGCCTGCCCCGGCACCGTGATCAAGACGCTGGCGTTGCCGTCCTGCAATTCCAGCTTGACCATGTCCTCGGCGATGTTGCCAAGCGCGTCCATCAGGTAGGTGACGTTGAAACCGATCTCGATGGCATCGCCGTCATAGTCGACCTCGATCTCTTCCTTGGCCTCTTCCTGCTCGGCGTTGCTCGAGGCGATGCGCAGCACGCCCGGATCGAGGTTGACGCGCACGCCCTTGAACTTCTCGCTGGTCAGGATCGCGGCGCGTTGCAGGCTGGCCAGCAAGACCGCCCGGCCCAGGGTGAGCGAATTCCGGTGGCCTTTGGGGATGACGCGGTTGTAGTCCGGGAACTTGCCCTCGACCAGCTTGGTGACGAACTCCATCCCGGAAAAGCCGAACCGCGCCTGGTTGCCGGCAAAGCGCATCTCGATCGCCGTCTCCTCGTCGCGCAGCAGGCGTTGCAACTCGAGCACGGTCTTGCGCGGCAGGATCACCTCTTGCTTGGGAATGTCGGCCTGCAGCGTGGCCTGGGCCAGCGCCAGACGGTGGCCGTCGGTGGCCACCAGGGTCAGGGTCTTGCCCTCGGCGACGAAGAGGATGCCGTTGAGGTAGTAGCGGATGTCGTGCACCGCCATGGCGAAGTGGACCTGGTTGATCAGCGTCCTCAGGGTCTTTTGCGGCACGGCAAAGGTCGGCCCGAAATCCACCGCCTCATTGACCAGCGGAAAGTCGTCGGCCGGCAGCGTCTGCAAGGTGAAGCGGCTCTTGCCCGCGGTCAGCGTCAGCTTGGACTGGGCGGCACTCAAGGTCACGACCTGGTCAACGGGCAGGCTGCGCAGGATGTCGATCAGCTTGCGCGCACCGACGGTGGTGCTGAGCTTGTCGCCGTCACCTCCCAGGCTGGCCTGGGTGCGGACCTGGATCTCCAGGTCGCTGGTGGTGAACTCGATCTCCTCGCCATCTTTGCGCAGCAGGACATTGGCCAGGATCGGCAAGGTGTGGCGGCGCTCGACGATGCCGGCCACCGATTGCAGGACTTCGAGCAGCTTTTGTTGCGGTGCCTTTAGAACAATCATGTCTTCCTCAAAACTGGTAGTACCTAGTAGGTCCTGACTGAGCCTGTGAACAAGGGCATTTTCGCCTGTCTTTTCAAGGGTTTAGGATGGCGCGAACCCTGTGGGGCGAAGCGCCGATTGGGCAGGCGCGGAAATGAACAACTTGGCCGCATGCCGGCCCGGCTGTGTGCAAGTCTGAGTTGCAAGAAAGCTGTCCACAGCTTTGTTGGGCGGTGTCGTGGCGGGCATCTCCGGGTCAACCCTTGAGGGTTTGCTCCAGCACATGCAACTGCTGGTTCAGCTCGGTGTCTTTGCCGCGCTCGCCGCCGATCTTGCGCACCGCGTGCAGTACCGTGGTGTGGTCGCGCCCGCCAAACAGTTCACCGATCTCGGGCAGGCTCTTCTGGGTCAGTTCCTTGGCGATGTACATCGCGATCTGCCGCGGTCTGGCGATCGACGCCGGGCGCTTCTTGCTGTACATGTCGGCGATCTTGATCTTGTAGAAGTCGGCCACCGTCTTCTGGATGTTCTCGACCGAGATCTGCCGGTTCTGGATCGACAGCAGGTCGCGCAGCGCCTCGCGTGCCAGGGCGATGTGGATGTCCTTGTGGCTGAAGCGGCTGTAGGCCAGCACCTTGCGCAGCGCACCTTCGAGTTCGCGGACATTGGCGCGCACGTTCTTGGCGATGAAGAAGGCGACTTCTTCGGGCATCTCGGCGCCTTCGGCCTGCGCCTTCTTGATCAGGATCGCGACCCGCATCTCCAGCTCGGGCGGCTCGATCGCCACCGTCAGCCCGGCGTCGAAGCGGCTGGTCAGGCGCTGGTCAATGTCGGCCAGGCCCTTGGGGTAGGTGTCGCTGGTCATGATGATGTGCGCACGCTTGGCCAGCAGGGCCTCGAAGGCGTTGAAGAACTCCTCCTGGGTGCGCTCCTTGCCGGCAAAGAACTGCACATCGTCGATCAGCAGCAGGTCCAGCGAGTGGTACTTGGCCTTGAGTTCGTCGAAGGTCTTGCGCTGGTAGTTCTTGACCACATCGGAGATGAACTGCTCGGCATGCAGGTACAGCACCCGGGCCTGCGGGTGGTCCTTGAGCAGGGCGTTGCCGACGGCGTGGATCAAATGGGTCTTGCCCAGGCCGACGCCGCCGTAGATGAACAGCGGGTTGTACATCGCCCCCGGAGCGCCGGCCACATGCAGGGCGGCGGTGCGGGCCATCTGGTTGGCGCGCCCAGCCACCAGGGTGTCGAAACTCAGGGCGGTGTTGAGGCGGTGGCTGGTGGCCGAGGGCGGTGGCGGCAGGCCCAGGCGCCGGGCCTGCAGCGGCGCCTTGTCGGGCTGGGCAGGGGCCGGTCGGCCGGCGGCTTCGGCGGCGGAAGCTGTTGAAAGGGCAGCGGATGGCGGATGTTGATCCTCACCCAGCGCTGGCGCCTGGCTGCGCAGCCGGGCAGTGCTGGAAAAGGCGTGCTGTTGCAGCAGTGCAGCGGCGCGGGTTGGCGTGGGCGTGGGTGTGGGTGTGGGTGTGGCCGGCAGCAGCGACAGCGCTGCGCCGACCGTGGCGGGCCGGGCGGCGGCGAACTGTTGCGGCGCCAGCGCCAGTTCCAGCCGCACCGGTCGGCCGGCCAATTCCAGCAGCAGGGCCTCGATCCGCTGCGCGTACTGCGAGCGGATCCAGTCCAGCTTGAAACGGTTGGGCGCGAGCAAGCGCAGCACCACGCCATCGGCCCCGTCGCTGCCGACGGTGGCATCGGGCAAGGGTCGAATCCAGGTGTTGTATTGCTGTTCCGGCAGCTCAGTGGCGAGTCGTTCGCAACTGCGCTGCCACAGGTCTTGCGGCATTGTGGACAAGTCTTCTTTCGGGGGCGCCGCATTGTAGGCGGCAGGGCAGGCAAGTCCGCAGTTATCCACAGCAAGGGGCCGGCCGTCAATCCCCCGCAGAGGCACAGCCTGTGGTGCAAGTGTTTGACCCACATGGAAGTTTTTGCTCTAATAGTGGGTTTCCCCAAGCGGCATGGTTACAACACAGGGCTGTTTGGGGTAGGTTGCTGGCACAGGTTGTGCAGCCCGGGCTGCGGGTTGTTCGTCCTGGGCTTATGCTGGGCTTGTGCTGGGCTTGTGGGCCAGGTCGCGCTGGCTCGGCTGCCAGCTTGTCAACCGGACTGCCATTCAAGGCCGGTGTGAGGCTGAGCTGCCTTGCGCGGCACGGTCGCGAGCGGGGCCGGCAGGGCCGGCGGCGCCAGCGGGATGGGCTGGCACCGCCGCAACCGCCGCTGACATCACTTTGCCGCGGGCTGCCCAGCCTGACGGCAGCATTTGGCACCACCTCCCTGCGGGCATGGCCCGTTTGAATCTCCTGGAAATCGATCATGAAGCGCACCTACCAACCGTCCAAAGTCCGCCGCGCCCGCACCCATGGCTTTCTTGTCCGCATGAAGACCCGGGGTGGCCGGGCGGTCATTGCCGCGCGCCGTGCCAAGGGCCGCAAGCGCCTGTCGCAGGTCTGAGCGCCTGGCGCGCCGCGATGGCACTGCAGCCCGCCAAGGTCGGGCGCATCGTCAGGGCGGCCGACTTCGAACGCGTGCTGTCGCAAACACCACGGTCACGCAGTGCTCACTTCGCACTGCACCACGTGGCGGCGCGGCCTGCGCCCTTGGAACCGGCCCTCAAGGCGGCCGCGGCGAGGGAGTTATCCACAGGCCATGCACCTGTTTGCACACAGCCTGTGGATGACTTGGCGGGACAGTGGTGGTTGGGGCTGGTGGTGCCCAAGCGCCACGCCCGTCGCTCAGTCACCCGCAGCCTGCTCAAGCGGCAAATGAGGGAAGTCGTGCGCGAACTGGTTCAGGACCTGGCGCAGCAGCCGGCCCGAAGTGCCGCCGCGCCTGTTCCTAATCCTGTGCCTGTGCCTGTCCCTGTGCATATTCCGCCCGACCCCAGCCTGCCGCCGGGCCTGTGGGTGTTGCGCCTGAAGGCCCCGTTCGACAAGCAAGCCTTTCCCAGCGCGGCTTCGGCCGCGCTGCGGGCCAGCGCCCGTTCGGAGCTGCGCCAATTGCTCAGGCGCGCTGCGGTCATGCCCAAGCCCGCCCACGCTCCCAAGCCCGCCCACGCTGGCCAGGCAGCGGCGGTTGTGACGGCAGCGCGTCAGCCCTGAAGCGGCCGCCAAGACCCATGCCTGGCGCCACCCTGACCCGCCTTGCCGGCCTGCCGCAACGCCTTTTGCTGGGCTTGGTGCGTGGCTACCGTCTGCTGCTCAAGCCCTGGCTGGGCAATGCCTGCCGGTTCGAGCCGACCTGCTCGGCCTACGCGCTGCAGGCCCTGACCGTGCATGGCGCCGCAGCCGGCAGCTACCTGGCGGCGCGGCGCATCCTGCGCTGCCAGCCCTGGTGCGCCGGCGGATGTGACCCGGTGCCCGGGCAAAAGCGCGATTTGCATTCACCCTTCCGGCGGTGGCCCAGGCCGCCAGCGGCCTCGACCCTGCCTGACCTGCCTGACAACACCAAGACCTTGCCATGAACGACATCCGTCGCACCGTCCTCTGGGTGGTGTTCTCCGCCTCGCTGTTTCTGCTCTGGGATGGCTGGAACAAGCACAACGGCCACTCCTCGTTTTTCGCGCCGCCCATGGCCAAACCGGTGGCCAGCGCCCCGGCCGGCGCCGCGGCTTCGGCAACTGCCGGCGTGCCGCTGGCGGCGGCCATGCCCGGCGGCGCCGTAGCTGCGCTGCCCGCGGCCGCCGCGTCTGCGGCCGCCGCGTCCGAGATCGTCAGCATCAGCACCGACGTGCTCAAGGCCAGCTTTGACAGCCGTGGCGGTGACCTGGTGCGGCTTGAGCTCAAGGCCTATACCGACGCCAGCGATCCCAGCCACCCGGTCGTGCTGTTCGACCGCAGCGCCCAGCGGGTGTACCTGGCCCAGACCGGACTGGTCACTACCCAGCCCGGCATGAGCCTGCCTAACCACCTGACGGCGATGACCGTCGCGCCGGGCGAGCGCAGACTTCAGCCCGGTGTCGACACGCTGAGCCTGCGCTTCGTCTCGCCCGAAGTCGGCGGCGTGAGCCTGAGCAAGACCTACACCTTCACGCGCGGCCAGTACACGGTTGCGGTCAACCACCAGTTGCACAACGGCGGCGCTGCAGCAATCACGCCGCAGCTTTACCTGCAACTGACCCGCGACGGCAACCCGCCGCCGGGCGAGTCGAGCTTTTATTCGACCTTCACTGGCCCGGCGATGTACACCGAGGCCAACAAGTTCAGGAAGATCGAGTTCAAGGACATCGAGAAATCGGCCAAAGATGGCAAGCCGGCCGACCACGACAAGAGCGGCGACGCCGGCTGGGTCGGCATGGTGCAGCACTATTTCGCCTCGGCTTGGCTGGTCACGGCGCCGGGGGCACGCGAATTCCGCACCGCCCGGGTCAGCGACAACCTCTACTCGATCGCGATGGTGCTGCCGCTGGGCGAGGTCGCGGCGGGCGCCGACAGGCAACACCAGGCGCTGCTGTTCGCCGGCCCGCAGGAAGAAAAGAAGCTCGAAGCCCTGGCGACTGGGCTGGAGCTGGTCAAGGACTACGGCTGGCTGACGATCCTGTCCAAGCCGCTGTACTGGTTGCTCGACCAGTTGCACGGCATCCTCGGCAACTGGGGCTGGGCGATCGTGGCGCTGGTGGTGCTGCTGAAGATCGCCTTCTATGCCCTGAACGCCCACGCCTACCGCTCGATGGCCAAGATGAAGGCCATCAACCCCAAGGTTACGGCGATGCGCGAGCGCTACAAGGACAAGCCGCAGGAGATGCAGCAGGAGATGATGCGCATCTACCGCGAGGAAAAGGTCAACCCGCTGGGCGGCTGCCTGCCGATCTTCGTCCAGATGCCGTTCTTCATCGCCCTCTACTGGGTGCTGCTGTCGACGGTGGAGATGCGCAACGCGCCCTGGATAGGCTGGATCGTCGACCTCTCGACCAAGGACCCGTTCTTCATCCTGCCGCTGCTGATGACCGCGTCGACGATGTTCCAGACCTGGTTGAACCCGACCCCGCCCGATCCGGTCCAGGCCAAGATGATGTGGATCATGCCGCTGGTGTTCTCGGTCATGTTCTTCTTCTTCCCCGCCGGCCTGGTGCTGTACTGGCTGACCAACAACGTGCTGGGCATTGCCCAGCAGTGGATGATCAACAAGCAGCTCGGCGTCGCCGGCAAGTGAGCGCGCCCAGGCCCGCCGCCAGCGCCAGTGCCAGGCTTGTAGGCTCGGGCACCAGCAGAGTCGCGAACGGGGTGTAGGTGGCGGCGGCGGCGCGGTAGTTCGGCAGCGCCCCGGTGCTGTCGCCGAAGACCCAGTCCGGCCCGCTGCCGTCCAGCCCGGGCAGCAACGGCAGCTCGACGAAGATGTCGAAGAAGCTGCCGATCGGGCTGGTCACGCCGCTGAAGGCCAGCACCTCGCTGGACGAGGCCTTCAGGTCGTAGTTCAGGTCCTCGAACGTGAAGGCGAAGGCCTCGTTGCCCAGCCCGGGGTCGGGTGGCATGCCGTCGGTGGTGGCGTCGACCAGGTAGATCGGCGCGGCCGCCGCCGTGCTCGGCAGACTGCCGATCAGCGCCAGTGTCGCCAGGCCGAGCGCGCTTAGCAGCCGCGCGGCGGCAGGCGCAGGGTTTCGGGTATTCATGCGATCTCCTTCAAACCGTGGTGGGGGGAGCCTCAGCGGGCGCCAGGGTTGGGTGTGTTGAGGTAGGGGAAGCCCGCCATGAACGGCACCACAGCCTGGTCGACGCCGTCATGCAGCTTGAACGCGGTCGCACCCAGCGGCACCGCCGACGGGTTGCAGGCAGCGCCGAAGCCCAGCGCATCGCTGAAGCCGTTGGCCACGCACAGGCCGCCCATGACTGCCACCAAGGCGATGTCGACCACGTCGTCCTTGGGCCGCCGACCATTGGGGAAGCCGGCCAGGTCGGTGCCACCGGCGAGCAGGCTGCCGACCACGCCCAGCCGGTTCTGCAGGGCAAAGGGCACGGCCGGCACGGCGGTGTTCAGGCGCAGCAGCTCGGCCGGCACGACCCCGGCAGGCTGGTTCAGATTGAAGTCCGAGCCGCCCGGGCCGAGGTGGGTCTTGATGCCGGTGAGGAAGGTGCTGACCAGGTCCAGCCGCGGCAGGTTGGTCGGCGCCGCGCCGCCCAGGCCCAGCACCAGGTCGAGCAGCACCGGCAGGGTCGGGTTGGTCACGTAGGTCGCGAACTGGCCGTCGTTCCTCGGCGACGAGGCATTGAACTTGTCCTTGTCGGCCAGGCCGATCACGACCTCGTTGACCAGCGGCATGCCCAGCCGTGAGACCTGCACCCAGGCGCCGCCGACGCTGACCGCTGTCTGGTGGCCGCTGGGCGGGTTCGGGTTGACGAGTTGGCTCTGGCGCACGCTGGCCGAGGTCCAGCCGCCGATCACGGTCTCGCTGCCCTGGGTCAGACAGGCCTTGGGCAACTCCAGCGCCAGGGTGGTGACGTTCTTGTCCTGGATCGAGTTGGCGGCAGCGGCATTGATCAGGCTAGTGTCGGTGATCACGCTTACCGGCGCGTTGACCAGGTCGAAGATCGGCCCGAGGTTGACCGCAAATCCCTCTTGCCGCTGGCCTGCGAACACCCGCCCGGTGCCGGCGCAGCCCGGGATGTTGATTTCGAACACATGCTTGGCGGCATAGACGTCGTAGGCCGCCTTGTTGCCCAGGGTCTTGGTGCCGATGTAGTCCACCGGCTTGTCGAACACCGCGCCGCCACCGACCTTGGTGATCGCGGCAACTGTGCCGCTGCGGCGGTCACCGCGGACGATGTTCAGGCTGTACTGCTCATTGACGTTGAGGGCCGGGTCATTGAGCCCGCTGACCGTGCCCGCCTGGGTCAGTGGGATGCCGACCATCTGGCTGCCGATAGCCAGCTTGATGTTCTTGAAGTTGTTCTTGAACTGGAACTGGAAGGTGATGTCCTCTTTGGCATCGCCGTTGTTGTCGATGTGGATCTCGTACAGCGCGTTCGGGTCCATCTTGAAGTAATTCGGGCCGCCGTAGCCGTCCTGCAGTGGCTGGTAGTTGGCGATCAGGGTGACGTAGCCGGAGCGGCCGCCGCTGCCGTCGGCGGCCACGCCCTCGTAGCTGTTGAACATGTAGAAGTCGCTGCCGTCGGTCTTGGGCATGGTCGCGATGCTCGGCGCCTCGCGGTGGCTGCTGGCCTGGGCCGCAGCGCCCGACAGGCCGGCCAGGGTTGCCACAGCGGCGGCGAGGAGGCGCAGGCCAGGGTTGCGGTGGAGCCTGGGCGGACCACTGGCGCCGGTGGCCAAGTTGGCAAGCGGGTGGCGGTCTGTGGTCCGGGTGCGGCGAGTCTGCATGGTGTCAACTCCAGAGGGTTCGGCGTTCGCATCGCCCGCCCGACCGGGCCGGTGACGAACCCGCGCCGGTCAAAATTACCCACAGACCGGCATCGGGATACAACGCCTTACGCCGGCCCGGCCGATTGGATGCAGCCGCTGCCGCCTAGGCCGGACTTCGTTTTAGGGGGGTGGCTCGCCGGCAACGTGAACCGCGTCACGTTGGCGCCGCCGCCACCCCGATTCGCGGGATACAGCCGGCGGCGCAAACTGCCGATGATCCGAGCACGGGCCGGATGAATTCGGGCCCGCCGGCAAAGCAGTCACTGGGCCCCCCACAGGCTCAGTCGCTGCGGCACCAAGATCAATGCGGGGCAACTCGGCGCCACCCGGCGCCGACCCTGGTTGGTGGCAAGGGGACCTGAGCACAGGCACCCCGACTTTCCACCCCGCGCCAAAAAGTGGCCGACGCGCGCCGCCGCGTCGGCCGCCCCCGGCCGGACCCGACTGCACCCACCAGCAGTCCGAGCACCGGGCTCGGCGCCAGGGCCCAGGCTGCGGGCGGGGGCCAAAATCCAGCGGTGACGCCCGCCCAGCCGCCCACCGATCCGATCCTGGCCATTGCAACCGCCGCAGGGCGCGGTGCGATCGGCGTGCTGCGGGTGTCGGGGCAGGGCCTGGCGCCGCTGGTGCAGGCGCTGTGTGGGCGCGCCCTGGCGCCGCGCCACGCCCACTATGGTGCGATCCGCAACGCCGACGGCAGCGCCATAGACCACGGCCTGGCGCTGTGGTTTCCGGCGCCGCACAGCTACACCGGCGAGGACGTGCTGGAGCTGCAGGCCCATGGCGGCGCGGTGCTGCTGCAACTGCTGCTGGCGCGCTGCCTGGAGGCCGCCGCCCAGCCCCTGACGGGCCAGACAGCGCCGCTGCTGCCACGGCTGCGCCTGGCCGAGCCGGGCGAGTTCACGCGCCGCGCCTTCCTCAACGACAAGCTCGATTTAGCCCAGGCCGAGGCCGTCGCCGACCTGATCGACGCCAGCACCGAGGCCGCGGCCCGCTCCGCCAGCCGGGCGCTGGCGGGCGAGTTCTCGCGCGCCATCACCGCCCTGGCCGAGCGCATCGTCGGCCTGCGCACGCTGGTCGAGGCGACGCTGGATTTCCCGGAGGAGGAGATCGACTTCCTGCAGCGCGCCGATGCCCGGGGCCGGCTCGAAGCCATCGCCGCCGCCCTGGCCGCGCTGCAGGCCCGGGCGCAACAGGGCGTGTTGCTGCGCGAGGGCCTGCAGGTGGTGCTGGCCGGCCAGCCCAACGTCGGCAAAAGCTCCTTGCTCAACGCCCTGGCCGGGGCCGAGCTGGCGATCGTCACCGCCATCCCCGGCACCACCCGCGACAAGGTCAGCCAGACGGTCCAAGTGCAGGGCGTGCCGCTGCACATCAGCGACACCGCTGGCCTGCGCGAATCCGGCGCCACGCCCGACGAGGTCGAGCGCATCGGCATCGCCCGCAGTTGGGACGCCATCTCCCAGGCCGATGCGGTGATCTTCCTGCACGACCTGACGCGGCGCGGCCAGGCCGACTACGAGGCCGAGGAAGCGCGCATCGCCCAGCGCCTGGCACTGGGCGACCCGGCCCGCTTGCTGCATGTGCACAACAAGGCCGACCTGCGGCCGCCGACAGGCCTGGCCGAAGGCGAGATCGCTCTCTCCGCCCGCCAGCACCTGGGCCTGGAGCCCTTGCGTGCGGCGCTGCTGCAGCGTGCCGGCTGGCAGGCCGCGACCGAGGGCGTGTTCATCGCCCGCAGCCGCCACCTGCAGGCGCTGCGCCAGACCGCCGCCCACCTGGGCCAGGCCAGCGCGCTGGTGGCCCAGGGCGACCGCGCCCTGGAGCTGCTGGCCGAGGAGCTGCGCCTGGCCCACGACGCCCTCGGCCAGATCACCGGGCGCTACAGCGCAGACGACTTGCTGGGCGAGATCTTCGGCCGCTTCTGCATCGGGAAATAGCTTCGCTTCCGGGGCAATCCACCGAAGTGCTTTGCCATGCCGCCTCTGATGCGGTCTTGGGCTGCTCCAGGCCGGCACTGCCGCGCCAGGCCTTTAATCCATGCGCCTGGCCAAGCCCGGCGATTGCCGCGCCAGGGGGTAATCCCAGCGGCCTGGGTCTCAGCGTCCCAGAGCTGGCCCTTGATCTCCACGACCAGCCTCTGGCCAGATTTCAGAATTGAGGCGTCAATTCGACATGGGCTCGTTGTCGTCGCCTGCACCACGGCTGTCCGGCTGCGGCGCTCCCAGCAGCAGGGCACGGCGACTGTGCCAGGCCTCCCGCACAATGGGATCCACCACAGCGTACCGGCCATGCGCCGGTCGGGCGATCAGGTTGGCAGCGACCAACTTGTCCGCCAGACCTTGAACCTGGCCCGCGTCGACGTCGATCCCTGTCTGCCGCCTGTAGTCGGCCAAAGCTCGCTCCGAGAAGATGCCGGAGACCCCCTGCGCATCGCCCTCGGCAATGCGACCAAAGATCGCCTGCCCCAGCTCACCGAAGCCCTCGATCGCGCGGAGCTCGGCATCTGCGGCGGCGCAGGCGAGCGTCTGGCAGATGATGCCGAAGGCTTGATCAGCCGGCGTGCCCTCGACACCTTGCAACTGCCGCAACGCTTTGAGCAACTCCTCGGGCCGGCTGCCCATGGACTTGAAGCCTGCGGCGGCGGCGGCGAGGCCGGGCAGCTTTGCGCCGGGGGCCGTTCCCACACGCTTAAGCTGCCACTGCACGAAGTCTTCACCCAGGACCTGATAAGTCGCCTGCACCGCACCCGTGAAGGGCAGGGAGCGGCGGGTGGCCAGGTCTGTCACCAGAGACTTGTGCGAGCCTGTGCCCAGGAACAGAAAATGCCGCTGGTTACCCGCCCTCGTGTTGACCGCGTCCCGGGCAGCCTTCAGCGCGTGCAGGAGAGCACGGCCGTCTTCGGACTGCAGCGCGCTCTGCACCTCATCGACGATCAGCACAAGGTCGGCGTCGACCGCCGTCACCAACTCCTCAATGGCTTGTGCCAGAGGTGTTCCGCCCGGTGCGCCGACGCTGTCGAGCTGAAACCCGAACGAAAAACCAGCGGCGCCGATGTTCCCGCCCTTGAAGCGCTTCAGCAAACCTGGCTCCAGGTTCTGGAACTTCGCCATCTCTGCCTTGACCGCGTCGTAGACCAGAGTCGCCGGGCTCTTTGAGACGTCGGTCCACAGGTCGACGTAGATCACGGCGGCGCCGTGCTCCTCAAGCGCAGGGATCAGATCCTGGCGCACGAACGTGGTCTTGCCGACTCGACGGATACCGGACAAGAAGACGCCCGAGCGCACACCTTCCTCGAGTACGCCAGGATGTATCAGTTGCCGCGACAGCTCCGCTGCGTATGCGGGCCGGTGGAAGACGGCGTCGCTCGCGGTCATGGTTACCCCTATTTATGTCACCGCCATAATTATCAATCTTGGATAAAACGCTGTAAAGCCTAGGCGGCGCCTACCCGAGCCAGACAACAGCCGCCAGAGCCGACGCCAGCCGCGCCCGGCGTGCAGCACACGGGCGCTGCACGCGCGCATCCGACCCAGGCTGTCCGCGATCACTTGCAGCTTTTGTGCGCCATGAATGCACAGGCAGCTTCAGCCATGTCGGGGCCAGGTCAGGCCCCGGCCGGCGGCGCTGCTGCGCGGGGCAGCGCCACCCGCACCGCCAGTCCGGCGCCGCCGGCAGGGGTCTCCAGGACCAGGCTGGCGCCGCTTTGGCGGGCGTATTCGCGGACGATTGCCAGGCCCAGGCCGCAGCCGTCGGAGTCGCGGTCGTCGATCCGGTAAAAGCGCTCGAACACCCGCTCGCGCAGGGCCGGGGCGATGCCCGGGCCGTTGTCCTCGACGCTCAACTGCAACTGCTGCGGCAGGCCGCCCAGCCGCACGGTGACGACGCCGCCGGCCGGGGTGTAGCGCAGGGCGTTGTCGACCAGGTTGGTCAGCAGCTCGCGCAGCGTCACCGGGTGCATCGCCACCCACCAGGGCCCGGCCGCGCGCAGTTCAAGGCCGAGGTCGATGCGCTTGGCCAACGCCTGCGTGGCCAGGTCCTCCAGCACCTGCTGGGCGACCGCGTCCAGGGCGGCCGGCCGGATCGGCGTGGCGTCGGTAGCGGCCGCCTGAGCGGCCTGGGCGGCCGACAGTGTCAGCAACTGGTGCACCAGGCGCACGGCCTGCTGGACGGTGCGGCGCATCGCCGCCAACGACTCCTCGCGTTGGCCGGCGTCGGCGCTGCGCAGGGCAAAGTTGAGCTGGGTGTTGAGCAGGGTCAGCGGGGTGCGCAGTTGGTGCGCGGCGTTCTGGATGAAGACCTCCTGCGCGCCGGCATGGGCCTCCAGCCGGGCCACGTAGTGGTTGATCGCCTGCACCAGCGGCGCCAGCTCGACCGGGCTGCCGGCGTCGGCGGGCATGGCCTGGATCGCGCCGGGCTGGCGCGCCAGCACCGCCTCGCGCAGCGCCAGCAGCGGCCGCAGGCCGCGCCGCAGACCGAGCAGGATCAGCACCGCGACCAGCGCCAGGATCAGCAATTGCTGGCTGACCGCCTGCAGCCAGAGCCGGTTGGCCATCTGGTCGTGGCCGCGCGATGTCTGCGCCACCACCACCAGCACCGGCTGGCCATGCGGCTCGCCGACCACCGGCTGCGACAGCGCCACCGCCCGCACCGCCTGCCCGCGCACCCGGGTGTCGAAGTAGTGCGGCGTCTCGGCCTGCAGCGGCTGCTCGGGTCTGGCCAGGTCGTCGTAGCCGGCCAGCAACTGCCCGGTGGCGGTGCTGATGCGGTAGTACACCCGGTCGGCCGAGCCGGCGGCAAACAATGCCAGCGCTGCCGGCGGGATGTGCTGCTGCATGCCGCCATCCTCAAAGCGCAACTGCTCGGCGATGAACCTTGCCGCCCCGATCAGCAAACGGTCCTGCACCACGGTGGCGGTGTCGAGCGCGCTGTCGCGGGTGATCACGGCGTCCAGCGCCACCGCGCTGGCCAGCGGCAGCAGGACCCAGACCAGCAGGTGCGAGCGGATGCTGCGCATCGCCAAGGCCTGCGCCTCAATCCGCCGCGGGCCGCATCAGGTAACCCAGGCCTCGCAGCGTGAGGATGGCCGCGTCGCCAGGTTCGAGCTTCTTGCGCAGCCGGTGGACGTAGACCTCGATCGCCTCGGGCGACACCTGTTCATCGAGCGAGAACAGGCTTTGCGCCAGCGCCAGCTTGGACACGGTACTGCCGGCCTTGAGGATCAGCACCTCCAGCACCGCGCGCTCGCGCGGGGTCAGGGCCAGCGCGGCGCCGCCGAGCGTGAACTCGCGGGTGTTGGTGTTGAGCACCAGCCCGCCGCAGCGCACCAGCGGCTGGGTTTGCCCTGAGGCGCGGCGCAGCAGCACCCGGATGCGGGCCTCCAGCTCCTCGACTTCGAACGGCTTGGCCAGGTAGTCGTCGGCACCCTGGTCGAGCTCGGCGATGCGGCTGCGCAGGCTGTTGTCGGCCGTCAGCACCAGCACCGGGGTGGCGTTGCCGCGCCCGCGCAACCGGCGCAACACCTCGTGGCCGCCGAGTTGCGGCAGCGCCAGGTCGAGGATCACGAGGTCGAAGGTTTCGTCGCGCAGGCAGAAGTCGGCGGCATTGCCGTTGTCCAGCCAGTCGACGGTGTAGCCGTCGCGGCGCAGGCTGCGGCCCAGCCAGTCGGCCAGCACCGCGTTGTCCTCGACCAGCAGCAGCCGCATCGCGATCAGCGGCGGCTGGGCGCGGTGGCCGAGGCGGGCGGGGCGGCCGCTGGCGAAGCCAAGGCGGCAGCGAGCGCGAACTCGTCGGTGTAGGTCTTGCTCAGGTCGATGGTCTTGCCCTGCAGCAGGCGGTTGACGCGCTGCTGCACCCGCAGCACGTTGGCCGGGCCGGCCGCCGGCATCCGGCCGTCTTTGGTGAACATCGTCTTGCCGGCCGCCAGCGCTGCGGCGTACAGCGCCCGGTTGCCGGCCAGGTAGGCCGCAGGCAGTTGCGCGACGATCTCGTCGGCGCTGTGGCGCTCGATGTAGCGCAGCGCCCGCAGCAGGGCGTTGGCCAGCTTCTGCACCTGCGGCCGGTGGTCGCGCACCCAGGCGCTGCCCATGTACAGGCAGGCCGCCGGGTAGGCGCCGCCCAGCGCCGCATGGGCCAGCTCGGGGGTGCGCAGATCCACCAGCACACGGGCCGCACCGGACTGGATCAGGCGCGAGGCGGTGGGCTCGGAGGTCATGCCGGCATCGATGGTCTGCGCTGCCATCGCCTGGACGAAGGTGTCGCCAGCGCCGACCGCCCGCAGGGTTGCATCGTCGGGCCGCAGCCCATGGCTGGCCAGCAGGTAGCGGCTGAGGAAGTCGGTCGACGAGCCCAGCCCGGTCACGCCCAGGCGCAGGCCCTTGAGCGCGGCCGGGCTGCGCACCTGCTGGGCCAGGCGGGTGGCCACCAGTTCGACCTCGCCCGGCGCCTGGCCGAGCTGCAGCACCGACACCACCAGCTTGCCCCGGGCCTGCAAATCGATAGTGTGGTCATAGAAGCCGACCACGCCCTGCACCGCGCCGGCCAGCAACTCGTCCTCGGCATGCACCCCCGAGGGCTCGGTCAGCAGCTCGACTTCCAGCCCCTCGTCTTGAAAGTAGCCCAGGCGGGCCGCCAGGGTGGCCGGCAGGTAGATCTGTTTCTCGACGCCGCCGACCATGAGGCGAATCCGCTCGGCCGCCTGCGCTGCCGGGCTGGCGCTGAGCAAAAGCAGTGCCAGCCAGGAGACCAGGCTGAGGGCGCGGGCCGGCCAGATTGCCAAGCGATGTCTCCTCGGGGTGGTGTGCGGAGCGGCGAACGTGCCGGAGTGGGCCGTTGTCGGTGCCGGGCGGGTTTGCGCTTGTCGCGCACCAACTTTCACATCAAGTCGGCCGCAAACGTTGTTTGCACGCCAAGCCCAGGCATTGAAACCGCGACTGAAAGGCAACCGAAAGGCGCGGGATTTTAGGCTGCGCCTCGGCACCCCAAGGTACCGATCATTCACCACCCGGAGCAAGCATGATTCCCCGTTTCAAACTTTCCCTGCGCGCCGTGGCCCTGGCCGCTGCTGCGCTGCTGTCGGCCGACCTGTCGGCCCAGACCATGGGCGCTGCCGACCTGCAAAAGCAGGCCGAAGCCGCGATGGCCGCCGCCACCCAGGCCATGGCCGCCGCCAAGCAGGCGCAGGCCGCCGCCGAGCAGGCGATGCAGGCACTGGCCCAGGCCAAGGCCGCCGCCGCCCAAGCCCAGGCCGTCGCACCGGTGGCCACGGCACGCCCCGCTGCAGCCCCTGAAGGCGGTGGCCTGACGATCCAGAGCGGCCCCAACCATGTGACCCTGTACGGCTTGATCGATGTCACCGTGACCAACGTCAACCACGTTGACACCGCCGGCAACTCGCGCACCAGCTACCAATCGGCGCCCTGGTTCAGCGGCAGCCGTTGGGGCATCACCGGCCGGCGCGAGCTGGGCGACAGCGGCCTGCGCGGCATCTTCCGCCTGGAGAGCGAGTTCGTCACCAACACCGGCGAAGAAGACGCCGCCGGCATCCTGTTCGGGCGTGACGCCTGGGCCGGCCTGGAGAGCGACACCCTGGGCAAGTTCAGCTTCGGCCGGCAGAACGCGGTCGGCCGCGACTTTGCGGCGATCTACCTTGACCCGTACGGCGCGGCCAAGGCCAGCACCAACGAAGGCGGCGGCACCAACACCAACAACTTCAAGCAACTGATCTTCTACGCCGGCAGCGCCACCGGCACCCGCTATGACCGCGGCGTGGTCTGGAAGAAGGCCTTTGACGGCGGCCTGGTCGCCGGCCTGGGCTACCAGTTTGGTGGCGTGGCCGGGATCTTCGACCGCAACAGCACCAAGACCGCAGGCCTGGGCTACAACAGCGACCTGTTCAACCTGGCGGGCTATATCACCAGCGCCGACGTCAGCGGCCTGAAGCACGACTCGTATTCGATCGGCGGCAACGCGACCTTTGGCATGGTGCGGGTCAACACCGGCTACTTCCATTACACCGCCCAGCAAGGCGCGGGCAATGTCGCCGGCTCACGCAAGGACGATGCGGTCACGCTCTCGGCCTCGTTCAGCCCGGCCGGCAAGCTGGACTACCAGCTCGGCTACCAGGTGATGCGCGCCAGCCACGCCGGTGTCACCGGCGCGGGCGTCGCCGCCAACGTGCCGAACGCCTTCGCCGACACCACCGGCTTCACCGCCAGCAGCACCCTGGCCGCCGGCAAGCGCAGCACCGTCTACGGCTCGGTGATGTACCACTTCGACAAGTCCACCGAGGTCTACCTGGCGGCTGACAAGCTGACGCTGGACGGCGGCTACCGCGTCAAGGCCCTGGGCGGCGCCATGGACCAGACCGAGTTCGGTGTCGGCCTGCGCCTGCGGTTCTGATCCCCTGGGCTCAGCTCAGGCCGCAGCCTGCGGCCTGAGAACCACCGGCCGACCCGCAGCCCGCTGCCGGTCGGCCGGTGTGCTTTGGGGCAGGGGCTTGATCGCGCCGGCGCCGCGCCGCTGGGGCTTCAGCATCGGCCCGCACACGGCCCACCAGACCGACTGCGCGGCAGCGCCTTGCGCTGGTGCGCGAGGTCGGGTGCGTGCGCGGGCGGTGTGGTTTCGGGCGGCGGCGCTGACGCAGGCAGGGTCGTTGGGGCCGCAGGGCTGGGCAGCAGCCGGCATGCCGACCAGGGCCAGGCTCAGGCCCGGGCCGCAATCGAGGCGCCCGTCAACAGGCGGGGCTGGGCGCCGGGCTCACTTGGGCATGACGGTGAAGGCGCCCGACTTGAGTGGCCCGGTGCCGTAGGCGACGCGGGCGCCGGTGTTGTCGTGGATCGCGAATCCGACCACGTCGCCGGCCTTGACGTCGCTGCCGGGCTGGTTGTCGGCGATCAAGACCCAATAACGCAAGCCCTTGCCGGCACCGCTGGCGTCGCCGTTGCAGCGGCCGGTCAGGCAGACCGTGGGGTTGTGCTTGCCATAGGAGTTGATCAACTCGACCGAGGTGGCGCTGAACGCACCCCTGGCGCCGTCGCTCAGGTCGGCCTTGATGCTGAGCGTGCCGGCAGGGTAGGGGTCCAGCGCCGGATCGAAATGGACGCTCAAGCGGACGCTGAAGACGCCCGACGCGACCGCGTCCTTGCGTGAGGCGATGAAGACGTCGCCAAAGCCATCGACCTTGCTGATATCGGACACATGGAATGCGGGGATGCTCAAACTCATGGCACTGCTCCTGGATGAAGTTAGGCGAAGGGCTGGACGAAATGTGCCGCAGCCCGACCTGGGTGGGCATCCACAAGCTTGTGGACAAGCTGCGGGCGCTGTCGGCCTGGCCCGCCGCTGCCGCCATGCCGCTGAAGCTGGCCAGCGACATCAGCAAGGCGGAGCGCGAGTACCTGGCCTACCAGCCTCCTAGAATCCGCCTGATGCGATGCGAGCGGCCACGGCCTTGAAAACAGCGCCACCGTTCGACGCCGCAAGGGCGCTGCAACTGGCCAGCCGCACCTTCGAGATTGAGGCTGCGGCGCTGCTGGCGTTGGGGCCGCGCCAGGGCGCTGGCTTTACCGGCGCGGTGCAGGCGATCCTGCGCTGCCCTGGCCGGGTGATCGTGATGGGCATGGGCAAGAGTGGCCATGTCGGGCGCAAGATCGCCGCGACGCTGGCCTCGACCGGCACGCCGGCTTTCTTCGTTCACCCTGGCGAGGCCAGCCATGGCGACCTGGGCATGGTCCTGCCCGGCGACGTCGTTCTGGCCTTGTCCAACAGCGGCCAGAGCGACGAGCTGGCGGCGATCCTGCCGGCGCTGCGGCGCCTGGGCGTGACCTTGGTGGCGATCACCGGGCGCGACGATTCGATGCTGGCGCGCCATGCCGACCATGTGCTGAGCAGCGCGGTCGACCAGGAGGCCTGCCCGCTGAACCTGGCGCCGACCGCCAGCACCGCCGCGCAGATGGCGCTGGGCGACGCGCTGGCGGTGGCCTTGCTGGACGCGCGCGGCTTCAAGCAAGATGACTTCGCCCGCTCGCACCCTGGCGGCGCCCTCGGCCGGCAATTGCTGGTGCATGTGTCCGACCTGATGTGCAGCGGTGACGCCCTGCCCCGGGTCGGCCCCGACACGCCTTTCCTGGCAGTGATGCAGCAGATGTCGGCCAAGGGCCTGGGCGCGGCCCTGGTGGTCGACGCCGACGACCGGGTGTTGGGCATCTTCACCGACGGCGATCTGCGCCGCCTAGTCGAGCGTGGCGGCGAGTTGCGCGCGCTGCGTGCCGCCGAGGTGATGCAAGGCCGGCCCAAGACCATCGCCAGCGGCGCCTTGGCGGTCGAGGCCGCGCAACTGATGGAGGCGCACCGCATTACCAGCGTGGTCGTGCTCGACGCCGGTGGGCGCCTGGCCGGGATGTTGAGCGTCGGCGACCTGATGCGTGCCAAGGTGATCTGATGACCCCGGCCCTGCAATTCCCGCCCGAGCTGTTGCTGCGCGCCCAGGGCATTGGCCTGGGCATGCGGCTGGCGATCTTCGATGTCGATGGCGTGCTGACCGACGGGCAGATCTACATCGGCGAGGGCGGTGAAACCTTCAAGGCCTTCCACAGCCTCGATGGCCACGGCCTGAAGCTGCTGCAGCGCAGTGGCCCGGTGCCGGTGGTGATCACCGGGCGCGACTCGGCTGCGCTGCGGCGGCGGCTGGCCGACCTGGGGCTGACGAATGCGCATTTCGGGGTCGAGGACAAGCTGGCCGTGGCGCAGGCGGTGTTGCGCCAGTTTGAGGTCGACTGGTCGGAGGTCGCGGTGATCGGTGACGACTGGCCCGACCTGCCGCTGCTGACCCGCGCTGCCTTTGCCTGCGCCCCACCCAATGCCCACGCCGAGGTGCTGGCGCGGGTTCACCACACCACCGCCCGGCCCGGCGGCGCCGGCGCGGCGCGCGAGTTCTGCGACATCCTGCTGCAGGCCAGCGGGCGCTACGCCGGCTTGCTGGCGGCGCAGCAGGGCAGCCTGGATGGGCGCTGAGCTGCACCTGCCGGACCTGCCCGAGGTCGAGGTTGTCCTGGGCCGGCCGGCCGGCGCGCCGACGCGCAACCTTGCGCCACTGGCCTGGCGGGTGCGCGAAGCCTTGTCGGCGTACCTGCCCTTGCTGTTGATGGCGCTGCTGGCGGTTGGCACGGCCTGGCTGGTCAAGCACACGCCCGGCGCGCCGGTGGCCGCAAGCGATGCCTCGGCGCGCAGCGAACCGGACTACACCATGGAAGATTTTGCGATCGTGCGCTTCGCCCCCGACGGCCACGCCAGCATGCGGATCGAGGGCCAGCGCCTGCGCCACTATCCAGACACCGACCGGATCGAGATCGAGGGCGTACGCATCCACGCCGTAGGCGACGATGGCCGCATCACCGATGCCCTGGCCAAGCGCGCGCTGGCCAACGGTGACGCCAGTGAGCTGCAGTTGATCGGTGGCGCGCAGGTGCGCAGTCGACCCGGCCAGGGCAGCACCGACGTGCTGGAGATCGACAGCGAATTCCTGCACGCCTTCCTGCGCTTCGAGACCCTGCGCTCGCACCTCCCGGTGCGCGTGCTGCACGGCGCCAGCCAGGTCCGCGCCAATGGCATCGAGCTCGACAACCTGCACCAGCAAATGCAGTTGGCTGGGCCGGTGCAACTGCGGCTGACGCCCGACCCGAAGCGCTGACGGGCGGGCGAACGGGCGGGCGCCGCCCACAAACGACAAAGGCGCCCGAAGGCGCCTTGCATGGGGTCTGGATCGCTGGCCCTGCCGATCTCTAGGTCGGCACAAGCCCAGTCCTTGGCGTCAGTACCTCCCTGGCCTCAGTAGCCCTGGCTGCCACCGCCGCCGTAGCCGCCACCACCGCCGCTGCCACCACCGCCGCTGCCACCACGGGGGCCACGGCCACCGGTGCCGTAGGGGCTGCGACCACCGCCGCCACCACCGCTACCGCCACCGCCACCATAGCCGCCACCACCACCGCCGCTGCTGCCGCCACCGCCGTAGCCGCCGCCACCGCTGCGGCCACCACCGCCGCCGCCGGTACCGCCGCCACCGCCGCCGGTACCGCCGCCACCGCCGTAGCCACCACTACCGCCGCCACCGCCGCCGTACGGGCGACCACCGCCGCCGCCGCCGCCGCCAAAGCCACCCGGGCGCTCTTCACGTGGGCGAGCCTCGTTGACAACGATCGCACGGCCTTCGAGCGGCTGGCCATTCATCGCATTCATCGCCGCCTGGGCCTCGGTCGACGAGGACATTTCGACAAAACCAAAGCCCTTGGATCGGCCGGTCTCGCGGTCCATCATGACTTTGGCCGAGGTGACCGCACCAAACTCACCAAACGCCTGTTGCAGCGATTCGTCACGCACCGAGTAGGCCAGGTTGCCCACGTAAAGCTTGTTTCCCATGAGGGAAGCTCCTTCTCAAGATCAATAAACCATGTGGAGCTTCTACCCAGCGTGAACCAATCAAGCTAAAGCGCCGTCTCCAGACACGGGCCGAGGGCCAGCTTGCCCTCTGCTTTGCATTATGGTGGTAAAGCCGGCAACGCACGCGCCAGTCCAGGCGGGCCTACCCCCCAAGTATCATGAGTGTTGTGAAGCGGGTACACCTCGGCGCCAGGTGGCCGCGCGCCCACGCCGTCTCCCCCTATGGACCTCCTCAAATCGTTTGTTGCCCTGTTGGCCACCGTCAACCCGATCGGCGCGGCGCCCTTCGTTCTCGCCAACAGCGGCACGCTGTTGATCTCGGCGCTGCCCCTGCGCAACGCCGAGCCGGCCGCCAGCCCCAGCGTGCGTGGCTGAGATGGCCATGGACACCGACAACGTCGCCCGCTACGACCACATCATCGTCGGCGCTGGCACGGCGGGATGCCTGCTGGCCAACCGGCTCTCGGCCGATCCGCAACGGCGGGTGCTGCTGATCGAGGCCGGTGGCAATGACGACTACCTGTGGATCCACATCCCGGTCGGCTACCTGTACTGCATTGGCAACCCGCGTACCGACTGGCTCTACCGCACCGAGCCCGACCCCGGCCTGAACGGCCGCAGCCTGGGCTACCCGCGCGGCAAGGTGCTGGGCGGCAGCTCGAGCATCAACGGCATGATCTACATGCGCGGCCAGCGCCGCGACTACGACGCCTGGGCCCAGGCCAGCGGCGACGCGCGCTGGCGCTGGGACGCCTGCCTGGACTACTTCAAGCGCCACGAGGACCATTGGCGTGGCGCCAGTGCCGCCCATGCGGCGCCCGGCTTCGACCCCAGCGGCAAGCGTGCCGGCGGTGAGTGGCGGGTCGAGCAGGCCCGGCTGCGCTGGGACATCCTGGACGCCTTTGCCGCCGCTGCCAGCCAGGCCGGCATCCCCGCAACCCAAGACTTCAACACCGGCGACAACGAGGGTGTCGGCTACTTCGAGGTCAACCAGCGCAACGGCCTGCGCTGGAACGCGACCAAGGCCTTTCTGCGCCCGGCGATGGACCGGCCAAACCTGCAGATCTGGACCGGCGCCCAGGTCAGCCGGCTACAGCTCCAGGCCGACGCCGACGGCGTGCCGCGGGTGGTTGGCGTCGAGGCCCGGCCGCTGGGCGGTGGCCCGCTGCTGCAGGCCCGGGCCAGGCACGAGGTGGTGATGGCCGCCGGGGCGATCGGCACGCCGCAGATCCTGCAACTCTCGGGCATCGGCCCGGCCGGCTTGTTGGCGCGGCACGGCATTGCCGCGGTTCATCCCCTCGAAGGGGTCGGCCAGAACCTGCAGGACCACCTGCAGATTCGCGCGGTGTTCGCGGTCGATGGCGTGCGCACCCTCAACACGCTCGCCAACTCCTGGCTGGGCAAGGCCTGGATCGGTGCGCAATACCTGCTCAACCGGCGCGGGCCGATGAGCATGGCGCCGTCGCAACTGGGCATCTTCACCCGTTCGTCTGAGCAGCACAGCCAGGCCAATCTGCAGTACCACGTGCAGCCGCTGTCGTTGGACGCGTTCGGCCAGCCCCTGCACCGCTACGACGCCTTCACCGCCAGCGTCTGCAACCTCAACCCAACCGCGCGTGGCCAGGTGCAGATCCGCTCGCCCCGGCCCGAGGACGCGCCGGCAATCCAGCCGAACTACCTGTCCACGCCCGAAGACCGGCTGGTGGCGGCGCAGTCGCTGCGCCTGACCCGGCGGATCGCGGCCCAGCCGGCGCTGGCGCGCTACCGCCCGCGCGAGGTCAAGCCCGGCGCGCAGTTCACCAGCGACGACGAGCTGTCGCGCCTGGCCGGCGACATCGGCACCACCATCTTCCACCCGGTCGGCACCTGCCGCATGGGCCTGGCCGGTGACCCGGGGGCGGTGGTCGACGCCGAACTTCGGCTGCTGGGCCTGCGCGGCCTGCGCATCGCCGACGCCAGCGTGATGCCGAGCATCACCAGCGGCAACACCAACGCGCCGACGCTGATGATCGCCGAGCGGGCGGCGGAGTGGATCGCCCGCGACGCCGCCGCAGCGCGCTGAACGCCGCGCTGCGGCCTGGCAGCAATCGTTTGTTGTATTTCCCTACAAAACCCGGGTTTGCCCGCGTGACGCTGCCGCAGCGGCTGCCTACATTGCGCCCACTCGGCGCAGTCGCGCGGCCTGGCCTGATGGTCTGGCGCTGCGCCCGGGGGTGCTGAGGAGACTTTGTCAGGCTGCGCGCACTGCTCAAGCGGGTGCGGAGAACGCGGCCAAACCGGGATCGGCCCGGCGCACGCCACCCTTGCGTGTGCCAGGATGCCAGAGACCACGGTTTACAAGAATGAAGACGCCGAGTCGTGATCCGACCCGGCGTTTTCCATTGCGGCGGCGAATTTGCACCGCCTTTGTGGCCCTGATGCGGCGCTGGTCGCGGCGCCGCGCAGGCTAGGCTGGCGCACCGACACCATCACCCGTGGGCGACCCTGCCCGCCCCGCCGTCCATGCCCGCCACTGCCGAACTGCGCCGCAACGACATCGCCATCCCGGCCCGGCCCGACGTGCTGGTCAAGCTCTCGCTGCTGATGGCCGACGAGGACGTTGACCAACGCGCGATCAGCGCGCTGGTCGAGTCCGACATGGCGCTGGCTTCGGCCGTGCTCAAGGCGGTCAACCGCTCGCACCATGGCCTGGCCGGGCGGGCGCTCAACGTGCACCATGCCGCCACCTACCTGGGGGCGCGCGAGATCGCCGGCATCACCTTCGAGATGGGTCTGCGGGCGGCCTTTGCGCCGGCCCCGGAGATCGACCCGATCTGGGCCCGCGCCGGCCAGCGCGGGCTGGTGATGGGCCAGCTCGGCCAGGCGCTGGGCCTGGATGCCTGGGCGGCCCACTCGGCCGGTCTGTTCGAGGAGTGCGGCAAGGCGGTGTTGTTCGCCCATGCCACCGACCACTACCGCGCCATGCTGCGCGCCACCGCCTGCGACAGCGACTTGTGCGCGCTGGAGGAAGCCGGTTTCGGCGTGCGCCACGACACCCTGGGCGCGGCGCTGTGCCAAAGCTGGGGCCTGGCCGAGGCGACCGTGGCCTGCGTCCGCCACCATGTCGATGCCCAGGCCTTCGTGCATCTGCCTGAGGCGACCGCGTCAGGCACCTTGCTGGCGCTGTCGGTGCTGGCCCAGGCGCTGCTGGGCTGCGCGCCGCAGGCGGTCGACGATGTCGCCGAGCAGGTCGCGCCGCAGTTGGGCTGGGACACCACGCTGGTGCTGCGCGCGGTGCGGCGGATCGAGGGCCAGCTCCAGAGCCAGTCGGGCCAGGGCGGCCAGCGCCGACACTGAGGCTGGTCTGCGGCCGGCCCGGCCGGACACCCTGGAAACCCTGCTGGCGGCGGGCCGGGCGGGCGGCTACGCTGCCGCACCATTGCCCAGCATCAGGAGCCCGCCGTGAACCGCCATGTCCCCGTATCGCCCGACACGCTGGCCTTGCAGCGCCTGTACCGTTGGGAGGAGACCGCGCCGCAGCAGGTCATCTTCACCCAACCCATGGGTGCGGCCGAGGGCGGCCGGGTACAGGATTTCACTTGGGCACAGGCGCTGGACCAGACCCGGCGCATCGCCGCCCACCTGCGCGCCCAGGGCATAGGCGCGGGCGACAAGGTCGCGCTGATCTCGAAGAACACCGCCTGGTGGATGATGGCCGACTGGGCGATCTGGATGGCCGGCGCGGTCTCGGTGCCGCTGTACCCGACCCTGGCTGCAGGCACGATCCGGCAAATCCTCGACCACTGCGAGGCCAAGCTGCTGTTCGTCGGCAAGCTCGACGGCTGGGACGGCATGAAGGCCGGCGTGCCTGCCGCAATGGCCTGCATCCGCATGCCGCTGGCGCCAGTGCTCGATGGCGCGGCGGACTGGGACGGGATCGTCGCCCGCACCGCCCCCCTGGCCGGCCAGCCGCTGCGCGACAGCGACGATCTGGCCACCATCATGTACACCTCGGGCACCACCGGCATGCCCAAGGGCGTGATGCACAGCTTTGCCACCTTCGCCTGGTCGATCACGTCGGGCTTGAAACGGGTGGCCTTCGACAAAGACACCCGCGCGCTGAGCTACTTGCCGCTGTCACACGTGGCCGAGCGCACCCTGATCGAGCATGGCCTGATGGCCACCGGCATGCATGTCTACTTCGCCGACAGCCTGGAGACCTTTGCGCAAGACCTGCAACGCGCCCGGCCGACGGGGTTCTTTTCGGTGCCGCGGCTGTGGGTCAAGTTCCAGCAGGGCGTCTCGGCGAAGATGCCGCCCGAGAAGTTGAAGCGCATGCTCAAGGTGCCAGTGCTGCGCGGGATCGTGCGCAAGAAGATCCTTGGCGCGCTCGGCCTGGACCAGTGCAAATTCGCCTCCGGCGGCGCCGCACCGATGCCGCCCGAGCTGCTGAACTGGTACGCCGCGCTCGGCCTGCCGATCGTCGAGGCCTACGGCATGACCGAGAACTGCGGCGTCTCGCACGCCACCCTGCATGGCGTGCAGCGCCCTGGCACGGTCGGCCAGCCCTATGAGGGCGTGCAATCGCGGCTGGACCCGACCACGGGCGAAGTCCAGGTCAAGAGCCATGGCCTGATGCTGGGCTATTTCAAGGAGCCCGAACTCACCGCCCAGGCCTTCACCGCCGACGGCTGGCTGCACACCGGCGACAAAGGCTCGCTCGACGCCGAGGGCAACCTGAAGATCACCGGCCGGGTCAAGGATCTGTTCAAGACCAGCAAGGGCAAGTACGTCGCGCCGGCGCCGATCGAAGACAAACTGGTGATGCACAACGCGGTCGAGGCCTGCTGCGTGACCGGCGCCAACCTCGGCCAGCCGCTGGCGATCGTGATGCTCAATGCCGAGGCCACCGCCCGGGTCGGCGGCTCGGCCGGGCGGGGCCCGCTAGAGGCCTCGCTGCGGCTGCACCTGCAGACCATCAATGCCAGCCTTGACCCGCACGAGCAGCTCGACGCGCTGATCGTCGTGACCGAGCCCTGGACCGTGGACAACGGCTTCATCACCCCGACCCTGAAGGTCAAGCGCAACCGGGTCGAGGAGGTCTATGCCGTCCACTACGAACGCTGGGCAACGGCGCGGCAACCGGTGATCTGGCACGCCTGAAGGGCCGGCGCGGCCCCTCAATCGACCTTGGCGCCCGAAACCGCGACGACCTTGGCCCATTTGGCGGTCTCGGCAGCCATGAACCTGGCGAACTCCGCGCCGCTGATGCCGCTGGGGATCGCGCCCTGGGTCTGCAGCCGCTCCTTCAAGGCGGCGCTGCCCAGCGCCTTGGCGCACTCGGTCTGCAGGCGCTGAACGACGTCCCCGGGCGTGCCCGCCGGGGCCAGCAGGCCGAACCAGGAACTCGCCTCGAAACCTTTGAGTGCCGGGCCGCCGGCCTCGGCGACCGTGGGCAGTTCAGGCAGGGCGGTCGAGCGCACCGCGCTGGTCACGGCGAGGGCCTTGAGCTTGCCCGACTTGATGTGCGGCAGGGCCGAGGGCAGGTTGTCGAACATCAGGTCCATGCTGCCGCCCATCAGGTCGATCAGCGCCGGCCCAGAGCCGCGGTACGGGATGTGCAGCATGAAGGTGCCGGTCATGCTCTTGAACAACTCACCCGAGAGGTGGATCGAGGTGCCGTTGCCCGAGCTGGCGTAGTTCAGCTTGCCCGGGTTGGCCTTGGCCGCACGCGCCAAATCGGCGACGCCGGCCACCGCGTAGCGCTGGGCGCTGGCCGGGTTCATCACCAGCACGTTGGGCACGCCGGCCACCAGGGTGATGGGGACGAAATCCTTGACCGGGTCGAACGGCAGCTTGGGGTACAGCGAGGCGTTGATCGCGTGGGTGCCGACCGTGCCCATCAGCAGCGTGTAGCCGTCGGCCGGCGACTTGGCGACTTCGGCGGCACCGCTGTTGCCGCCGGCGCCGGGCTTGTTGTCGACCAACACCGCCACGCCCAAGGCGCGCTGCAACTCCGGCGCCATGGCCCTGGCCAGGAGGTCGGTGGTACCGCCGGCGGCGAAGGGCACAACGATGCGCACAGGCTTGCTCGGCCAGGCGGTTTGCGCGGTTGCCGCAGCCGCCAGCAGGCAGCTCCAGATCAAGCTCAGCGCACGGGGCAGTGTCAGCATGGGTCGGCGGCTTGAGGTCATTGGCGGGTCTCCTGGGCGGTCGGCCTGGTCCTGGCCGCCGCCCAGTGTGCCTTGCGCCGCGACCCGGTGACCGCAGTCCGGCGCCGTGGCCCGCCGCCGCCGCCCGCAGGGGACAGCCCGAGGCCGCAGTGGCTGGCTGAAGCGTTGCGGCGCGGGCAGCGGCTCAGATTTCGACCTTGGCGCCAAGCTCGACGATGCGGTTGCTCGGCAGGTTCAAGAAGTCGGCCGCGCCGCTGGCGTTGTGGTGCATGTTGGCAAACAGCCTCTCGCGCCACAGCACCATGCCCTGGCCGAGCGTCGGGATGACGATGTCGCGGCTGAGGAAATAGCTGGTGTCCATGGGTGGCAGGGCGATGCCGCGCTTGGCCAGTTGGGCCAGGGCCAGCGGCACATCGGGGTCATCCTTGAAGCCGAAATGCAGCACCACCTGCCAGCAGTCGTTGTCCAGCGGGTAAAGCTCAACCCGGAGCTGGTCGCTGACCCAGGGCACCTCGTGGTGCTTGACACTGACGAACAGGTTGGTCTGGTGCAAAACCTTGTTGTGCTTGAGGTTGTGCAGCAGCGCGATCGGCGTCAGGCCGACGTCGGCGGCGAGAAATACGGCGGTGCCGGCGACCCGGGTCGGCGGGTTGACGAAGACCGCCTCAAGGAAGCTCGACAGGTCGATGGCATCGTCGCGCAGCCGCTCGCTCATCAGCTTGCGGCCCAGCTCCCAGGTCGACATCAGCATGAACATGCCGCTGCCGATCAGCAGCGGGAACCAGCCGCCCGAGGTCAGCTTGAGCATGTTCGAGGCAAAGAAGGTGATGTCGATGACGAAGAAGAAGCCGGTCGCCAGGAAGCACAGCGGCAGCGGGTACTTCCAACCGTAGCGGATCACGAAGAAGGTCATCACGGTGGTGATGGTCATGTCCAGCGTGACCGCGATGCCGTAGGCCGTGGCCAGATTGGTCGACGACTTGAACAGCGCCACCGCCAGCACGATGAAGACGAACAGGCCCCAGTTGACGAACGGCACGTAGATCTGGCCGGTGTCGCGCTCCGAGGTGTGGCGGATGTACAGCCGCGGCAGGATGCCGAGCTGGATCGCCTGCTTGGTGACCGAGAACGCGGCCGAGATCAGCGCCTGCGAGGCGATCACGGTGGCGGCGGTGGCCAGGATCACCAGCGGCAACTGGCTCCAGCCGGGCGCCATCAGGAAGAATGGGTTTTCGACCGCCTCGGGGCGAAGCAGCAGCATCGCGCCCTGGCCGAAGTAGTTGACGACCAGCGCCGGCATGACGAAGGCGTACCAGGCGATGCGGATCGGCAGCCGACCGAAGTGGCCCATGTCGGCATACAGCGCCTCGCCGCCGGTGACGCACAGCACCACCGCGCCCAGGCCGATGAACGCGACCGTGGGCTGGGCGGCGAAAAACCCCAGCGCGTAGGCCGGATTCAAGGCCACCAGCACCGCCGGATGGCGGGCGATGTGCGGCAGCCCCAGCGCCACCAGGACGACGAACCAGACCAGGGTGATCGGGCCGAAGAAGGTGCCGATGCCGCCGGTGCCATAGCGCTGCACCGCAAACAAGCCCGTCAGCACCACCAGCGTCAGGGGAATGACCCAGTCATGCAGTGCCGGCGAGACCACCTCCAGGCCTTCGACTGCGGACAGCACCGAGATGGCCGGCGTGATCACGCCGTCGCCATAGAAGATGGCGGTGCCGAACAGGCCGACCGCCATCAGCACCCGGCGCAGTGCCGGCTGGTCCTTGACCGCCGAGGTGGCCAGCGCCAGCATCGCGATCAGCCCGCCCTCGCCGTTGTTGTCTGCGCGCAGGATCAACAGCACGTACTTGACCGAGACGATCACCGTCAAGGTCCAGAAGATCAGCGACAGCACGCCCAGGATGTTGTCGGGCGTGGTGGCGACATGGCCGCCGCTGAACACCTCTTTGAGGGCGTACAGCGGGCTGGTGCCGATGTCGCCATAGACCACGCCCAGCGCGCCAAGCGTCAGCGTGGCCACCGCAGCCGGGCTCTTCTTGGGGTCGTGCGGGGTGGCGGGGTCCAAACTCACTGCGCGGGGCACCGGTCTGGCGAACCGGGTCATTCAGGGCGGGTTGGCGATTTTGCGCCTGCAATGGTGCAGTGCGTCAATTGCGCCGACTAGGCGTTTTCACCGATCACGGGCGCCGCCGGCGGTTCAGTCGTAGACCTCGGCGTCCGGGTCGGTGGCCTCGAGCTCGTAGCTGGCGGCCAGCATCGCCAGGCGGCCGATCACGCCGTACATGTAGAAGCGGTTCGGGGCGCTGACGCCGGGCTTCTCGCCAGGGCGGGGCAGGTGGTTGCTCTCGGCGAAGGCCAGCGGCACGAAGCTCGAACCCGGGGCGTTGAGGTTCTCGTCGATGCCGCGCTCGGCATGGACCCGATAGAAGCCGCCCACCACGTAGCGGTCGATCATGTACACCACCGGCTCGGCGACGGCGTCGTTGACCCGCTCGTAGGTCGGCACACCCTCCTGGATGATGACCTCGCTCACCGTCTGGCCATCCTTGATCACGCTCATTTTGTTGCGCGTGCGGCGGTTGATCTCGTCCAGTTCCTTGGCGTCGCGCACCGTCATGATGCCCATGCCGTAGGTGCCGTTGTCGGCCTTGACGATGGCGAATGGCTTCTCGTTGATGCCGTATTCCTTGTACTTGCGGCGGATCTTGGTCAGCAGCGCATCGACATTGCTGCGCACGCAATCCAGCCCGGCGCTTTCGGCGAAATTGACCTGCCCGCATTGGGCAAACATCGGGTTTATCAACCAGGGATCCATGCCCAGCAGCTTGGCGAACTTCTTCGCCACCTCTTCATAGGCCTGAAAGTGCTGGGTCTTGCGCCGCACCGCCCAGCCGGCGTGCAGCGGCGGCAACACGTACTGCTCGTGCAAGCCCTCCAGCACCTTCGGGATGCCGGCCGACAGGTCGTTGTTGAGCAAGATCGTGCAGGGGTCGAAGTCTTTCAGGCCGAGCCGGCCGCGGCTGCGCAGCAGAGGCTCGACCACCAGCTCGCCGCCATCGGGCAGGTTCAGCGTAGTGGCTGTCGTGACCTCGCTGTCGAGCGAGCCCAGCCGCACGTTCAGGCCGGCCTGGCTGAAGATCTGCATCAGGCGCCGCACGTTCGTCAGGTAGAACGGATTGCGGGTGTGCTTCTCCGGGATCAGCAACAGGTTCTTGGCCTCGGGGCAGATCTTCTCGACCGCCGCCATCGCGGCCTGCACCGCCAGCGGCAACATCTCCGGCGTGAGGTTGTTGAAGCCGCCGGGGTAGAGGTTGGTGTCCACCGGCGCGAGCTTGAAGCCGGCATTGCGCAGGTCGACCGAGCAATAGAACGGTGGCGTGTGCTCCATCCACTCGAGCCTGAACCAGCGCTCGATCGCCGGCATCGACTCCAGGATGCGGGCCTCGAGTTCATTGATCGGGCCGGTCAGGGCGGTGATGAGGTGGGGAACCATGGGTGTGCCTGCTGGGTGTACCTGAGATGTCGGGGTCGACGCTCGATTTTGGCAGGTGGGGCGAAAGCCCTGAATGGCAAGGTCATGGTGGCAAGGTCATGGTGACACGGTCATGAAACGGGGCCGGCGGCCGGCCGAGCCCGGCGCAACGAGAGAAGGGCGCCATCGGCGCCCTTCTTTGCATTGCGCGCCCACCGTGTCGGCGGGCCGGCATGGTGGACTACTTGCTGTAGGCAGTCTCGCCGTGCGAGCTGATGTCCAGACCTTCGCGCTCGTCTTCCTCGGAGACGCGCAGGCCGATCACCAGGTCGACCAGCTTGAACGAGATCGCCGCGACCACGCCCGACCAGACGATGGTCAGGCACACGCCCTTGAGCTGGATGATGAACTGGTCGAAGACGCCGTTGCTGGTGACCGCCGCGGTGACCCAGTCCGTGACCAGTCCCGGGCCGCCCAGCGCCTGGTTGTTGAGCACACCAGTCAGCAGCGCGCCGACGATGCCGCCGACGCCGTGCACGCCGAACACGTCCAGCGTGTCATCCGCGCCGATGATGCGCTTCAAGCCGCTGACGCCCCACAGGCAGGCAAAGCCGGCGACAAAGCCGAGGATGATCGCGCCCATCAGGCCGACGTTGCCCGCCGCCGGGGTGATCGCCACCAGGCCGGCCACCGCGCCCGAAGCGGCACCCAGCATCGAGGCCTTGCCGCGCATCAGCATCTCGCCCAGGCACCAGGCCAGCACCGCCGCCGAGGTGGCGGTGAAGGTGTTCATGAACGCCAGCACGGCCGAGTTGCCGGCTTCCAGCGCCGAGCCGGCGTTGAAGCCGAACCAGCCCACCCAGAGCATCGCCGAGCCGACCATCGCGAACGGCAGGTTGTGCGGCGCCATCGACTCCTTGCCGTAGCCCACCCGCTTGCCGATCATGATCGCGCCGACGATGCCGGCCACGGCGGCGTTGATGTGCACCACCGTGCCGCCGGCAAAGTCCAGCGCGCCCCACTGCCAGACCAGACCGCCCTTGGCCGACTCGGCCGCCGACTTGGCTGCGTCCAGGCCGTTGAAGGCGTCCGGGCCGGTCCAGAACCAGACCATGTGGGCGATCGGGGCGTAGCTGAAGGTGAACCACAGCACCATGAACATCAGCACCGCGCTGAACTTGATGCGCTCGGCGAAGGCACCGACGATCAGGCAGCAAGTGATGCCGGCAAAGGTGGCCTGGAACGCGGCAAACAGCAGCTCGGGGATGTAGACGCCCTTGCTGAAGGTCGCGGCCATCGCGAAGTCGCCCTTGATCGGGTCGAACATGCCCTTCATAAAGATCCGGTCAAAGCCGCCGAAGAACGCGTTGCCCTCGGTGAAGGCCAGGCTGTAGCCGTACAGCGCCCACAGCACCACGATCAGCGAGAACGTGACCATCACCTGCATCAGCACCGACAGCATGTTCTTGCTGCGCACCAGGCCGCCGTAGAACAGCGCCAGGCCGGGCACGGTCATCATGATGACCAGCAGCGTCGAGACCAGCATCCAGGCGGTGTCGCCCTTGTTGGCCACCGGCGTGGAGGCGGCCGAGGCCGGCTCGGCTGCGGCGGAAGCGGCCGAGGCCGCAGCAGGCGCCGCAGCCGCTGCCGTGGCCGCTGGCGCCGAGGCGGCAGTGTCTTGGGCCAGCGCATGGCCGGCAAAGCCCCAGGCCGCGAGGCTCAGGGCAAGGGTTGCGAGTAGTCTTTTCATGGCGGGATGTCTTCAGTTGCTTGACCGATGAGGGCGCCGCGCCTTACAGCGCGCTGTTGCCGGTTTCGCCGGTGCGGATGCGGACCACCTGCTCTAGGGCGGAGACAAAAATCTTGCCGTCGCCGATCTTGCCGGTGCGGGCCGAGGTCTCGATCGCCTCGATCACCCGGTCGACCAGGGCGTCATCGACTGCCGCCTCGATCTTGACCTTGGGCAGGAAATCGACCACGTACTCGGCGCCGCGGTACAGCTCGGTGTGGCCCTTCTGCCGGCCGAAGCCCTTGACTTCGGTCACCGTGATGCCCTGCACGCCGACGGCGCTGAGGGCTTCACGCACTTCGTCAAGCTTGAACGGCTTGACGATCGCTGTCACCATTTTCATGGTCGAACTCCAATCGATGTTGTACGGATGGTGGGTCGCAAACGCGCCGGCCGGCCGCGCTCAGAAGGTGTATTTACCGCCCAGCACGACGGTGCTGCGGCCCAGGTTCTTGCCCGCCGGCGAGACATAGACGCCGCTCTTGGCATCGGTGCCCAGCAAGGTCGCGCTGACCGAGATGCCCTTGCCGAAATCCTTGCCCAGAGCCAGGGAAAAGTCGTTGTAGCTGCCGCCGCCGTTGTGGCGGACGTCCTGGCGACCGTAGTGCGGCGCCAGGCTCAGGCCGTCGCCCAGGTCGGCGGTGTAGCTCAGGTCGAGGTAGCCGCTGCCCTTGCTGTTGGTGAAGCCGAACAGGTTGGAGGTGGACAGCGAGTACTTGCCGGTGAAGGCGCCCAGGCTGAGCGCGGCGTAGAGCTCGAACGTATTGGCACTGGGCTTGAGGTTGTTGCTGGGGTAGAGGTAGTACAGCGCGCCCAGGTCCAGCGTGGCGTCCTTGGCCAGCTCCTTCTTGTAGCCGGCGTAGAGGTCGATCTCGACATCGGCCTTGCCGCCGGCGTCCTTGATCCACTGGATGGTCGAGGCCCAGGTGCCGACGTAGAAGCCGTTAGGGTGGGTGTAATCGATGCCGCCTTGCAGCGCCGGTTGCAGGCGCGACTGGGAAATGCCACGGTAGCGGTACTCGGTCACCGCGCCGATGTTGAAGGCGGTGGCCGGCGCGTCCTCGGCAAGCACCGCTGTGGGCGCGACCCCCAGGCCGGCGAGGGTGGCCAGCGTGGCCAGGGCGGTACGGGTCATGCGATTCATGGGCAAGCTCCAATCGGGTTCAAGGGATTTGGTTTCGGTGGATACGGCGCTGGGTCGGTTAATGCAGGTTCCGTGCCATCGCCGCGTCGGCATGATGCGCCCCGACTTGGCGCATGCGCGGTGGTATCGCCGTGGCGTATGCACCAAAACAAGGCGGCGCACCGCATTGGTGAGGGCGCGCCCAGGCCGCACGGCGGCGCCGGCCCTGGGCCACAATCCTCCGCCCAACGGTCATACAACGGCGACAGCCTCACAGCCTTCAACCACCGCCAGGGAGGCGTCACGGTGTCATTGGCGACGATCCGCAGCCGCGCGCTCGATGGCGTGCATGCACCCGAAGTGCAGGTCGAGGTGCACCTGGCCAACGGCCTGCCCAGCTTCACCCTGGTCGGCTTGGCTGAGACCGAGGTCAAGGAGTCGCGCGAACGGGTCCGCGCCGCCCTGACCAATGCCGGCTTCGCCTTCCCGCACAACAAGCGCATCACCGTCAACCTGGCGCCGGCCGATCTGCCCAAGGAGTCCGGCCGCTTCGACCTGCCGATCGCGCTGGGCATCCTGGCCGCCGAGGGCATCGTCGACGCTGGCCGGGTGGCGGCGTTTGAATTTGCCGGCGAGCTGTCGCTGGCGGGCGAGCTTCGCCCGGTCCGCGGCGCGCTCGCCCTGGCCCTGGCGGCGGGCCAGTCGGACAGCCCGCGCGGCCTGGTGCTGCCCAGCGCCAGCGCCCGCGAGGCGGCGCGCAGCCAGCGCGTGCCCGTCTACGGTGCGGCACATCTGCTCGAAGTGGTGCGCGCGCTGATGCCCGGCGACGCCGCCCAGCCGCTGGTGCGCGCGCAGGCGCCGACGGCGCTGGCCGGCCCGGCCTATCCCGACCTGCGCGAGGTGCGCGGCCAGGCCGGCGCCAAGCGGGCGCTGGAGATCGCCGCCGCCGGCCGCCACAGCCTGTTGATGGTCGGGCCGCCGGGCAGCGGCAAGTCGATGCTGGCGCAGCGCCTGCCCGGCCTGCTGCCGGCGATGGACGACGACGAGGCCCTGTCCAGCGCCGCCCTGCTGGGCCTGACGGCGCAGGGCTTCGATCCCGCCCGCTGGCGCCAGCGTCCGGTGCGCTCGCCGCACCATTCGGCCAGCGCGGTGGCCCTGGTCGGCGGCGGCTCGCCACCCCGGCCGGGCGAGATTTCACTGGCCCACGGCGGCGTGCTGTTCCTCGACGAATTGCCAGAATTTCCGCGCGCCGCCCTGGAGGCACTGCGCGAACCGCTGGAGACCGGCCAGATCACGATCTCGCGCGCCGCCCACCAGGCGTTGTTCCCGGCCGACTTCCAACTCGTCGCGGCGATGAACCCTTGCCCCTGCGGCTGGCTGGGCGCGCGGCTGAGCGGGCGCCACTGCCGCTGCACGCCTGACCAGGTGGCGCGCTACCAGGGCCGGCTCTCGGGCCCCTTCCTCGACCGCATCGACCTGCAGGTCGAAGTTGCGGCGGTGCCGCCGGCCGAGTTGTTGGCCCAGCCCGAGGGCGAGGCCAGCGCGGTCATCGCAGCGCGAGTCGAGGCGGCGATGCAACGCCAGCGGCAGCGTCAGGGCAAGGCCAACAGCGCGCTCGACGCCGCTGGTGTCGATGCCTACGCCGTGATCGACCCCAAGGCGCGCGACTTCCTGCTGCAGGCCGCGACCCGGCTGGGCTGGTCGGGCCGCGGCCTGCACCGTGTCGTCAAAGTGGCGCGGACCATCGCCGACCTGGCCGGGTCAGACAGCGTCAGCGTGCCGCATGTGGCCGAGGCGCTGCAGTACCGGCGCGCGCTGCCGCAGGCCTGAGCTTGGCGGCGGCCTGGCCCCCGCCTCATCCGCAAGGAGGATGCGCGGCAGATCGGCCTGGACTAGCATCTGAACGCAGCGGCATCGTCCGCAAGGAGCACAGCATGATGCACACACGCATGCCATCGGTGGCCTTGACCACGGTGGCCCTGATCGGGCTGGCGGGTTGCAGCACGATCAAGGCTGACTTTTCGACCAAGCCGATCGGTGATGTCCGGATCGACAGCGTCGAAACCGTCGTCAACAGCATCCGCGACAAGATGTACAGCCAGACTCAGGAAAGCTTCAACGCCTGTTCTCGCGGCGCGGCCATCGGCTCGGCGGCGCTACCCGAAGAGCCCACCTGCCGCGCCATGCGCAATGCTGTCCTGGCCTCGCTGGTCGGCGCATCCGACGACGCCTGCAACGAGCATCTGAAGTCGATCTACGGCAACGAGGCGGGCTGGAACATCGGTCTGGGCACCCTGGCGGCGCTGTTCGGCGGCACGGCGGCGGTAGTCGGCGCCAACGCCGCGAAATCCAACTATGCGGCCGCCGGCACCTTCTTCGGCGGAGAGCGCTCGCTGTCCAACGAGGTGGTCTACAAGAACCAGTTGGTGCCGGCGATCCACTACAAGATCATCGAAAAGCGCCAGGAAAAGCGCGGCGCCTTGTTCGCCCGGTTCGGCGCCAATGCGACCGACTACCCGTTGCGCGCGGCGGTGGCCGACGCGATCCAGTACCACTACAGCTGCTCGTTCATGGAGGGCATGCAGTGGGCGCTGCGCGAGGGCACGACCAACTCCGACGACGCCAAGCTGGCGCGCGCCCGGGGCAATCTGCAAACCGCCAGCGTCGAGCTCAACCGTGCCCGCATGGATGTCGAAGGGCGACCCGTCAAGAGCGATCCGGACGTTGACCCCATCTACAAGGCCGCCAAAGCCAGGTTCGAAGCGCTGACCGCGCTCGTCAAGCAACTCGAAGTCGGGCCGGAGGCAGCCGCACCCGCACCCGCACCCGCACCCGCACCCGCGTCCGCACCCGCACCCGCGTCCGCCCCAGCATCCCCGGCAGCACCCGCATCCGCGCCAGCACCAGCGCCAGCAGCGTCAAAGTAGCCGCCGCCGCTGGCGCGGTCGCGGTCACTGCCGTTTCAGGCCGCCGCCTTCGGCCAGCACGACGTCGCCGCTGCGCAACTGCGGGTCGTTGCCGAGCTCGTGCCGGCCGGCGCTGCCGTCGTGCCGGGTGGTGCTGACGATCCAGACCTTGTGCTTCTTCATGCGCTTCTCCAGCGCGTTGCCGAGCAGGCCACCGACCACCGCGCCGCCGACGGTGGCCACGGTGCTGTCGCCGGCCTTGTGACCGATCACGCCACCAGCGACCGCGCCGCCGGCTGCACCCATGCCGCTGGCATGGCCGTCGCGGTTCTCGGTGTGGACCTCGGTGACCCATTCGCAGCCGGCGCAGAGCTTGGCCAGTTGGGCCCGACTGGGCGCCGAGGCGGTGGCCGCCGCAGCGGCTGTTTCAGCGGCTTGCGCCCAGGGGTTGCCGGCCAGCGCCAGGACGGCGGCCAGGGTGATCGACAAGCGGGTCTTCATACGCTGCTCCAGGCGTTGCAGCCGTCGAATGCGGGCCGATAGGCCATGGCGCGACGGCAGCGCCATCCTGACACAACGGCGCAGCTCAGAGCAGCGCTGACAGCAGCCGCTGGGTCAACCCCAGGTCGCGGCCCTCGGCCGTGCACCAGGCTTGCAACTGGTCCATGCCGACCCGGCCGACGTTGAAGTAGCTGGCCTCGGGGTGGGCCAGGTAGAAGCCGCTGACGCTGGCCGCGGGCGTCATCGCCAGGCTTTCGGTCAGGCCCATGCCGATGTCGGCGCAGGCCAAAACCTCGAACATCGCCGCCTTCACGGTGTGGTCGGGGCAGGCCGGGTAGCCCGGCGCGGGGCGGATGCCCTGGTACTTCTCGGCGATCAGGTCGGCGGCGCTCAAGTGCTCGTCAGCGGCGTAGCCCCAGAACTCGGTGCGCACGCGCTGGTGCAGGCGCTCTGCGAAGGCCTCGGCCAGCCGATCGGCCAGGGCCTTGAACATGATCGAGCTGTAGTCGTCGAGGTCGGCGAGGAACCGCTTGTCCTTCTTCTCGGCACCGATGCCCGAGGTGACCGCGAACAGCCCGATGTGGTCGGCGATGCCCGTGTCCTTCGGCGCGA
>JANXYH010000039.1 GCA_025350145.1 Burkholderiales bacterium
ACCCAACGCCTGCTGCTGGCCAAGCACCTGCTCAGCGACACGCCGATGGCGGTGACGCAGGTCGCCCTGGCCGCCGGCTTCGGCAGCCTGCGGCGCTTCAACGCGGTGTTCCTGGCCCGCTACCGGATGAGCCCGGGCGCCTTGCGGCGGGCCCTGCCAACGGGCCCGTCGGCACGCGCCGAGGGCGCAACGCTGCGCCTGGCCTGGCGCGCGCCCTACGACAGCGCCGGGGTGATGCGCTTCTTCGCCGATCGCCAGATCGCCGGGATCGAGCATGTCGACGGCCTGCGCTGGGGCCGCAGCCTGGCGCTGGTGCACGCCAGCCAGGGCTGTTGTGGCTGGTTTGTCGCCCGGCTCGTGCCCGAGCGCGACGAAGTCGCGCTGACGGTCTCGCCCAGCCTCTTGCCAGCTCTGGGCAGCGTCATCCTGAGGCTGCGCCATGCGCTGGATTTGGACGCCGATCCCAGCCAGATCGACCCGCTGCTGGCCGGCATCGTCGGCGCGCCTGGCAGCGCGCCACCGCGCCCCGGCCTGCGCCTGACCAGCGGCCCGGACGGCTTCGAGAGCGCCGTGCGCGTGATCCTCGGCCAGCAGGTGACCGTCGCCGCCGCGCGGACCCTGACCCGGCGCCTGGTGGCACGCTTTGGCGAACCGATCGAGACCCCGCTGCCCGGCGTCGACCGGCTGTTCCCCGACGCCGCTGGCCTGGCCGCCGCCGACCCGGCCGAGATCGGCAGCCTGGGCATCGTCCGCCAGCGTGTCGGCGCGATCCAGGCGCTGGCCCGGGCGGTGGCCGGTGGCGTGATCGAACTGCACCGCGCCGCGCCATTGCAGGCCACGCTGGAGGCGCTGCGCGCCCTGCCCGGGGTTGGCGAATGGAGTGTGCAGTTGATCGCAATGCGCGCCCTGGGCTGGCCCGACGCCTGGCCGGCCAGCGACATCGCCGTCCTCAACGCCCTGGGCACACGCGACATCCGGGCAGCCACGGCAGCCGCCGAGTCCTGGCGCCCCTGGCGCGCCTATGCCGTGATGCGACTGTGGCAACTTCTGGAGAAAGCAGCATGAGCCCAGCACACACCCACCTGATCGCCCAGGCCCGCCTGGCCACGCCGCTGGGCGCAATGACCGCCGCGGCCACGGCGGCCGGCCTGGCGGGCCTGTGGTTCGACGGCCAGGCCCACCACCCCGGGCCGCTGGCGCTGCCGGTAGACCCTGCTCAGCGCTGGCTGCAGGCCGCCACGGTGGCGCTGCAGGCGTACTTCGCCGGCCGGCCCGAGCCGCTGGCCGGGCTGGCACTGGACCTGCACGGCACGCCGTTCCAGCGGGCGGTCTGGCGTGCACTGCTGGCCTTGCCGGCCGGCGCCACCGCCACCTATGCAGGCATTGCCGCCGCTGCCGGCTCCCCCGCAGGCATGCGCGCCGCCGGCGCGGCGATCGGGCGCAACCCGGTCTCGGTGCTGGTGCCCTGCCACCGTGTGCTCGGCAGCGACGGCAGCTTGACCGGCTATGCCGGCGGCCTGGAGCGCAAGCGGGCGCTGCTGCGGCACGAGGGCGTCGCCCTGGCCGGCGCATGACGGCGCGCAGCCTGATCGACCTGCTGCTGCTGGCGGCGCTGTGGGGCGGGTCGTTCATGTTCATGCGCCTCTGCGTGCCCGAGTTCGGGCCGGCGACGATGGCCCTGTTGCGCGTCGCCGGTGGCGCGGCCTTCTTGCTGCCGGTGCTGGTCTGGCGCGGGCAATGGCCGGCACTGCGCCAGCGCGGCCTGGCGGTCGGCTTTGTCGGCGTCACCAACTCGGCCCTGCCATTCCTGTGCTTCGGCTATGCGGCCCTGAGCATCAGCGCCGGGCTGGCCTCGGTCTTCAACGCCGCCACGCCCTTGTTCGGCGCCATCTTCGCCTGGCTGTGGTTGGGCGAAAGATTGAACCGCTGGCGCGCCTTGGGCCTGCTCATCGGCATGGCAGGCGTGCTCGGCCTGGCCTGGAACAAGGTCTTCGTCAACCCCGGCGCCGACCGCCTGGGCACCGCCCTGGCAATCGGTGCCTGCTTGCTGGCCACCGTGCTGTTCGGCTTCTCGCTGGCCTACAGCAAACGGCGGCTGGCGGGCGTGCCGGCGATGGCGTCGGCCACCGGCAGCCTGTTCGGCGCCAGCGCCGCGCTGCTCCTGCCTGGCCTGCTGGCCTGGCCTGCCACCCTGCCAGGCGCGCGTGCCTGGCTGTCGCTGGCGGTGCTGGCGCTGCTGTGCTCGGGCCTGGCCTATGTCCTGTACTTCCGCCTGATCGCCAACCTGGGCGCGACCAACGCCAGCGCGGTGACGTTTTTGATCCCGGTCTTCGCAATGGCCTGGGGCGGCATATTCCTGGGTGAGGCGATCACCCTGGCGATGTTGCTGGGCTGCGCCAGCATCGTCGTCGGCACGGCCCTGGTGCTGGGGCTGTGGCCCAGGCAACGGGTTGGACCAGTCCAGCAAGGCTCAAGTTGAGCGCTGGCGGCCAGGCCAGGGCGGATCATTGCCGGCCAGGCCGGTGACATTGGCCGGCAGGCCAGCCCGGCCGAAATCGTCGATCAGCAGGCCGTGGCCTCCGCGCGCACAGGCCTCGGCCAGCCTTGCGGCCGCGACCACAGGCGCGCCGACGCAGGCGTAGGCCGCGCGCCGTGCGGTGGCGGCCGAGCCAACCACCACCTCGCCGCGGCTGATGCCGATGCCCATGACCGTGGCGGCCAGTCCGGCAGCGGTCCGCTCGGCGTTGAACAGGCCCAGCACCTCGACCATGTCCTGCGCCGCGCGCAACGCTGCCTCGGGCTCGGCGAACAGCGCCAGCAGGCCATCGCCCGCGAACTGGGCAACCTCGCCGCCGCCAGCCTCGATGGCATCGAACATCAGCGTGCCCCAGAGGCTGAGCAACTCCATCAATGCCTGCGGCGACTCGATCTGCGCCTCGGCGCCGTGCAGCCTGGCGGCCAACACGCAGACCTGGGTCAGCCGGCTGGCCTGGGCGGGCCCAAGCGGCGTCGAGCGTCGCAGGGCGGCGTTCTGCTGGTCAAGTTGCCGCTTGCGCGCCAGGCTGGACTCGACCCGCGCCCTGAGCAGCCAGGGATCGACCGGTTTCTGCAGCAGGTCGTCGGCACCGAGCTCAATGCAGCGCGCCACCGGCGCGACCCCGCCCAGGGCACTGGTGACGATCACCGCGACCTCGCGCAGCGCAGCGTCGGCAGCGCGGATCTGCAGCAGCCCGAAACCGTCCAGTTCGGGCATCGCCAGGTCGAGCAGCAGCAGATCAAAGCGCTGGCGGCGCAGCATCTCCAGCGCCTGTTGACCGTTCTCGGCGCTGCTGACCGCGTAGCCCATCAGTTCGAGCGACCGACACAGCAGCAGGCGGTTGACCCGGTTGTCGTCGGCCACCAGCACCTGCGTGTTGGCCTGGCCGATCGGCAAGGGCGCCGATGCAGTCGGCGGGCCATCGCTCAGCCGGGCCGCCCCCAGCGGCAAGGTGAAGCGGTAGCCCTGCCCGGCCACGGTTGTGATCGCGCGGGCGCCGAGCACGCGCCGCAGGCCGGAGATCTGGACTTGAAGGTTGTTCTCCTCGACCACCAGCCCCGGCCAAACTTCGTCCAGCAACTCGTCTTTGCTGACCACGCGCTCGCGCTTGCCGACCAGCGCCTTCAGCAGGTCAAAGCCGCGACTGCCCAGGCCGACCGGCTGGCCATCGACCAGCAGCGTTCGCTCGGCCAGGCGCAGTTCGAACTGGCCAAAGACCAGGTTGTCGGGCGCGCTCACTGGACCACCCTCCGCACTTCGTGCTGCGGGATTCGCGCTTGGGAGCGGCCCGGCGCGCTCACTGGACCACCCTCCGCACTTCGTGCTGCGGGATTCGCGCTTGGGAGCGGCCCGGCGCGCTCATGGCCGTGCCAGGCCGCGCAGCATCGCCAAGGTGGCGTCCAACTCGGCGGCCAGGGCATCGAGTTCGTCCAGCGCGGTCGTCAAGCCCTGCCATTCGATTCGCCGTGCCATCTCGGCCAGGCGGACGGCGCCAAAGGCCACGCCATTGCTCTTGAGGGTGTGCGCGGCGGTCTCGAAGGCCTCGCCATCTGGCGCCTCGGCGGCGCGCCGCAGCGCCAGCAGCAGGCCGGGCGACTCCTCGGCAAAGGCATCGACAAGCTTGAGCACGAAGTCAGCGCCGGCATTGGCCTGCAGGGCTTCGAAGATGAAGGCATCGACGCGCGGCGGGCGCATGGTTCAGGCTCCGGTTCGGACGGTGGTGGTGCTGAGGATTTGGACCAAGGCCTCGACCCGCAGCGGCTTGTCCAGGTGCTCGTCCATGCCCGAAGCCAGGCACTGACGACGGTCGCCGTGCAAGGCGTTGGCGGTCATGGCAACGATCCGCGGCCTGGCCCCGTCTGGCCAGCGCGCGACGATCTGACGGGTGGCCTGCAAACCATCCAGCTCGGGCATGCGCACATCCATCAGCAACAGGTCGTAGGTCTGGCGCGCCACGCTGTCGACGGCCTCGCGGCCGTTGCCCGCCAGATCGGCACGGTAGCCCAACTGCGCCAACTGGCGCAGCGCGAGCTTCTGGTTCACGCCGTTGTCCTCGGCCAGCAAGATGCGCAGCGGATGTCGCTCGGCCATCTGCGGATCGAGCGTGATCGCTGCGGCAGGAACGCGCGGCGGCAGCAGCTCCAGCGCGCAGGCGGGTGCGGCAATCTCGAAGTGAAAGCGGCTGCCCAGCCCCGGCCCGGCGCTGTCCACGCCCATGCTGCCGCCCATCAGTTCGGCCAGTTGCTTGCTGATCGCCAGGCCCAGTCCGGTGCCGCCGTAGCGGCTGGCGATGCCGGCGTCGGCCTGGCTGAAGCGCTGGAACAGCCTGGCCATGCCCGTCGCCGTCAGGCCGATGCCGCTGTCGCGCACCGAAAACACCAGGCGGCCATCGGCCGGCCTGGATACGGTCAACACGACCTCGCCGGCAGGCGTGAACTTGACCGCGTTGCCCAAGAGATTGAGCAGGATCTGGCGCAGATGGGCGGCATCGCCGAGCACGGCCGCAGGCACCTCGGGGTCGAAATGGCAGCGCAGCAGCAGGCCCTTCTGGGCCGCCCGGATGCCGACCAAATCCAGCGCCAGGCGCACGCATTCGCGCAGCTCGAAGGGCTGATGCTCAAGCTCCAACCGGCCGGCCTCGATCTTGGAGAAATCCAGCACATCGTTGATGATCGTCAGCAGCGCCTCGGCCGACTCGCGGATGGTCTGCGCGTGGTCACGCTGGTCCGCGCTCAGGGCGGAGTTCAACAGCAGCCCGCTCATGCCGATGACACCGTTCATCGGGGTGCGGATCTCGTGGCTGACGGTGGCCAGAAAAGCGCTTTTGGCGGCATTGGCCGACTGTGCAGCCTCACGGGCCTGGGCTTCAGCGGCGAGCTTTTGCTCCAGCAACTGGGCCTGGGTACGGCTGGCGTCGGCCTGCAAGTCCTCTTGCATCATGGCCGTTGCCCGGCGCAAGGCGGCAATCTCGTCCGGCCGGTAGGGTGCGCCGTCGGGCCGGCAGTGCAGCAGTACAAAGCCAGTGAGCGCACCGCGGTGCGCGATCGGCACCGCCAAGGCGTCGACCCCGGCCTGCGCGGCCAGGCTGTCGGGCAGTTGCAGGGCCTGGACGCTTTCCAGTTCAGCCATGCTCAAGCTCAGCGTCGGCGCCTCGGCCGGTTCGGCCGCGGTCGTGGCCACCTGGGCGCAGACCTGCCCGCTGGCACCGCCCTGGACCAGGTAGACGCTGGCCTGGGCGCCACCGGCAAAGCGGCTGATGGCGGCCAGGTAGTGCGCCATCAAGGCTGCTTGGCCCTGCAGCCCGGCGGCGCCGCCGGCCGCTGCCGCGAGCGTCTGTTCCTCGGCCAGCCAGTTGCGGTACAGCAAGCGTTTGACCACACCATCGGCCAGCAGTCGCAGGCGCGGCAGCATGGCCGAGAACATCAGGGCCAGGGGCACGGTCAGGCCCGCCGTGACGCGCGGGTCGGCCAGCAGCGGCAAATGGCTGCCAAGCTTGAGCAGCAGCACCATGCCGATCAGCAGCACGGCCAGCACCAGCGCCCAGACCAATGACCGGTTGACCGCAAAGCCGAAGCCGAAGACGCGGTAACGCAGCAGCGCATAGCCCAGGCCCAGCATGGCGCAGATGTCCAGCGCGATCTGGACACAGGTCACGATCAACTCGCGCTCGAGCGTGCGTCCGGGCAGGCTGTTCACTACCTCGAACACCATGCTGCTGAGCAGCAACGCCACCACACAGGCGCCGACCCAGGCCGCCCGGACCCTGGCCGTGCCGGCGGCCGCGCGCCAACCGCGCCAGAGGAAGACCAATGCCAGCGCTGTGGCCAGCGTCACCGGGGCACGGCCGGCGCGCTCGATGGTGTTCTGCCATTCCCTGGCGGACAGGCCCGTCAATCTCAGGAAAAACGCCGTCTCGAACAGGGCCAGCAGTAGCCCCAGCCCTACCAGGGCGAAAAACAGCAGCCGCACCCGCGGATTGGCGAAGCGCCCAGGCGACTCGGGGTAGGCGATCGCGAAGTAGAGGTAGGCGGTGATCGACAGAAACAACTGCAATGAGGGTCCACTGAGAAAGAAGATCGTCTGGGTGAAGCCGCCCGGCAGCAAGGGGCCGACGTCGGCCACGCTGTAGAGCGCCAGCGTCGCGCTGAGCACGCGGATCGGCGTGTTGTCGGGGCGCTTCCAGGCCAAGAGCAGGGCAATCCCCAGCGCCATCAAGCCGTCAATCACGTTGCCGATGGCCACCACCTGGCGCAGGGGGGTGATGCGCCCAGGCAGCGCGATGGTGCGCACCAGGGTGTGGCGCTGCACGCCTTGCGACTCGACCACGGCCGGGATCATCTCGCCGATCCCCATTGGCCGCCAGGCATCGCCGTAGTGGTCAAAGGACACCCGGTCGCCGTTCTTCAGGCCCTGGCGAGCCAGGTCCGACTCGGGCCTGAGCTGCTTGACCTCCATCAGCCATTGCGGCCCTTGCCCACAGCACAGTTGCGCACCCATGCCGCCGGCGGCCTCGGGCGACACGCTGCGCTCCAGGTAGGCCAGGCCCCACAGCCGCAGGCCGGCGCAACACAGGCACCAGACCAGCAGCACGGCCCGCCAGGTAGCGGTGTTGGCGGCCGAGGGCGGCGTGGCGCCGGCCTGGGCAAGGTTCTGGGCAAGGGTCATGGCTTCCTCTCCTCAAGGCCGGCCTCTGCGGACGCGATCACGGGGCAGCATAGCGGCTGGCGCGCCGCCCGGCCGGCCGGCGCGCCAAAGCCGGTCTCGGGCACGGCGCCGCGCACAGAGGGCAATGTCCGCGATCTCCGAGCGCCCGTCCTGAAGCAGGCTGAAACCTGCCTGAAGTGTCCTGAATTCGACCGCGCAGATGCCACCCAGGCGACACCGGCTTCAGAACCTTTCAGCCCGGTTTCAGGCGCTTTCAAGACAGCCAGCGGGCAGCAGGCGACAGTGCCTGGGCGGTATCGGCTGGGGTCAAGTCTCCGGCTCAAGACGCCGTACGGCAGGCAGTGCGCTGCCGCCGTCTTCAACCCAAGCCCCCAGGAGGATCACCATGTCCAGGATCTCAAACCGCCGTCGCCCACTCGCCCGAACAATGACTTGGCTGCCGCTGGCCGCCGCATCGCTGATGGCCAGCGTCGCCCTGCCCTTGCAGGCCCAGCAATTGATCGCGCCCGATGCGTCCATTGCCGGCTTCAGCCAGGGCCAACTGGCCGCCCAGTTCGCGCAATGGTCGGGTGCATACCCGATCGGCGTGAACCCCACCCGCGACGACACCGGCGCCTTCTCAGCCGCCGGCAACCAGGGCAGCTACTTCTTCCTCGGCGCCTCCGGAACTGAAGACCCGATCGTGCGCAGCGTCACCGTGCGCCCGAACCAGACGCTGTTCGTCAGCCTGCTGGCCTACATCGACTATGTCGGCGGCGCGGTCGTGACCGAGGCCGACCTGCGCGAGGAGATCGGCTATGCGCTGGGCAATGTCAGCAACCTGAGCGTGACCGTCGACGGCGCACCGGCGCTGATGCCGGCGGGCTTTACGTCGCTGCAGCAGTTCCGCCAGTCGTCGCCGCTGTTCGACATGAACTTCATCGCGAACAACATCTTCGGCGTGCCCGAGTCAGTGCTGCCGGCCGTGAGTGAAGGCTATTTAGTCGCGCTCCAGGCCCTGCCGGCAGGCAACCACAGCCTGCATTTCACCGCCCTGTCGGAGGCGACCGGCCCGTTCGCAGGCTTCACGTTCTCGCAGGACATCACCTACAAGATTTCCTCGGTGCCCGAACCCGCCAGTTGGGCCATCCTGACGCTGGGCCTGCTGGCCTTGGGCGCGACGGGGCTGCGCCGGCGCCGCCCATCACCCTGCTGATTTTGCGCACAGGCTGTCGCCAGATGGGCGGCAGCCCGAAGCGACTGGTGGATCCGGCACGCCCTGCTGCGCGCGCCGGGCCGGGTTGAGCGGCGCCTAAACTGGCGCCAACACGCGCTGCGGCGCGGCACCCAGCCCCCGCACTACAGTCGCCCAGACCGCGCCGATGCTGCCCTCAGGATTCATCCAGGATTTGCTCGCCCGGCTCGACATTGCCGAGATCGTCGGCCAGCATGTCGAATTGAAGCGCGGCGGCGTCAACTTGATGGGGCTGTGCCCCTTCCACGCTGAAAAGTCACCGAGTTTCTCGGTCTCGCCGGCCAAGCAGTTCTATTACTGCTTTGGCTGCGGTGCGTCGGGCGACGCGATCCGCTTCCTGACCGAATACCAGGGACTGAGCTTCATCGAGGCGGTGCGCGACCTGGCCCAGCGGGTTGGCCTGGCCGTGCCCGAGGAACAAGTCAGTGCCGAAGACCGGGTCAAGCGCAGCGCCCTGCGCGAGCGCCGGCAGAGCCTGGGCGAATTGCTGGCCAAGGCCGCCGAGCATTACCGCCTGAGCCTGCGCCAGCACCCCCAGGCCGTGGACTACCTCCAGCGGCGCGGCCTGAGCGGCGAGATCGCTGCCCGCTTCGGCCTGGGCTTTGCGCCGCCGGGCTGGCGCAACCTGGCCAGCGTTTTTGCGCGCTATGACGATCCGCTGCTCGAAGAGGCCGGCCTGGTCCGCCAGCCCGAGGCGCAGGCCGGCGACGACCCTGGCGCCGAGCGTGGCCGCTACGACTGGTTCCGCGACCGGGTGATGTTCCCGATCCGCTCGGTCCAGGGCGAGGTCATCGGTTTTGGTGGCCGGGTGCTGGACGACAGCAAGCCCAAGTACATCAACTCGCCAGAGACGCCGCTGTTCAGCAAGGGGCGGGAGCTGTACGGCCTGTTCGAGGCGCGCAGCGCCCTGCGCGACAAGGGCTTCGTGCTGGTCGTAGAGGGCTACATGGATGTGGTGGCGCTGGCCCAGTCGGGCTATGCCAATGCCGTCGCCACGCTCGGCACGGCCTGCACCGCCGAGCATGTGGCCAAGCTGTTCCGCCACACCGAGGCGGTGGTCTTCAGCTTTGACGGCGACGCCGCCGGGCGCCGCGCCGCCGCGCGCGCACTTGAGGCCGCCCTGCCCCATGCCAGCGATTCGCGCAACATTCGTTTCCTGTTCCTGCCGCCCGAGCACGATCCGGATTCCTTCGTCCGCAGCCTCGGCGCGGCGGCCTTTGACGCTGCCCTGGCCCAGGCCGTGCCGCTGTCGCAGCAGTTGTTGGTGCAGGCCGCGGTCGACTGCGCGCCGGACACCGCCGAGGGTCGGGCCAAGATGCTGACCCAGGCCCGACCGCTGATCGAGCAGTTGCCAGACGGTCTGCTGCGCGAGCAATTGACGGCCTCGCTGGCCGAGCGCGGTGGCGTGTCCTTGCAGACCCTGCAGACCCATTGGCAGCGGCCATCGGCTGCCGGCCAGATCCGCAGCACGGCCGACGCGCCAGGGCCGGCCAAGGGCCGTGGCTGGGCGCGGCCCAGCCGTCGAACCAGCGGACGCGCCACCCCCCAGGCCGCCACCCGGCTGGACCGTGTGGCTTGGTTGCTGGCCCGCCACGCCCGGCTCTGGCACGCACAGACCGACGCGGTACACGCCATGCTGTGCGCCCAGTCGGCGCCCTACGGCGAGTTCTTCACTGCCCTGGGCCGGCTGCTCGACGACCATGGCGAGCTGACGCTGGAGACCTTGCTCAGCGACATTGCGCAGTTGGTCGACGCGGTGCCAATCACGCCATTGCTGGGCCAGATCCAGGCCGCCCACCAACTCGACCCCAACCCGCCGGCAGAAGACCTGGGCCAGGTGCTGGCGCAGATCGAGATGGCCGAGCTCGCCCTGCGCTTGGCCGAGCTGACCGGCCAGCCAAGCCAGACGGCCGATGACTACGCCGAGATCCGCACGATCTACGCCCGCCAGGCCGATCTCAAGGCCAGGCGGGTCAAGCCCGACTGAACCTGGAAGTGGCCGGTGGGCGCGGCCCAGCCGACAGCGGAGCGGCTGGGGCGGCGATGGCCAAGGTCTGGCCCCAGGAAGATGTTGGTATAATCCACGGCTTGTCGCGGGGCCAGATTCACCCAGGCCTGCGGGCCGGGAAATGCGGTCCAGCCGCGCAGGTCCAGCCGCGCAGGTCCAACGGTCGTGTACCGACCTTGCCCTGGCGATCTGCGGGGTTGGCGCCCCAACCGCCCAACCGCCTGGCCGCCACCCGATCAATACCTGCCGCCGCAATTGCCTAGGCAGCCCCGACCCCAACCCGCACTCCCCACTCGGGCGCATGGCCTGAGCTTGCCGCCCGTGCTCACCGCCAAGCGGTGATCCATAGGTATAGGGGCAGCAATTGCGCACAAACCCAGCACGGCCACCTCCGGCGCCACCTGAGGCAGCGTTGAAGCCCTGATTTCTGACCCATCTGTCCGAGGATCTGCATGACCGCCAAAAAGCCCGCCGCAGTTGCGCCCGCCCCGATCAAGGCGACGACGCCCGGCCCGACCGTTTCACCCAAGGCCGCGCCGACGGTGGCCAGCACCGTGGCCAGCACCACGAGCAGCACCACGGTCAAGGCTCCGCCCATGGTCGCTGCCAAGGCCGGCGCCAAGCCGCCCGAAGCCAAGGCGCTGGAGGCCAGGCCCACCGCCAAGGCGGGCGTTGCGGTGCCGACCAAGACCGGTGCTGCGGTGCCGGCCAAGGCGGGCGTTGCGGTGCCGAGCAAGGCTGGCGCAGCGACGCCAACCAAGGTCGTGGCAGCCGTGCCGATCAAGACCGTGGCCAAGTCAGTGGCCAAGCCGGCCGATGCTGGCAAGGCCGCCAAGCCGGCCGATGCTGGCAAGGCCGCCAAGCCGGCCGATGCTGGCAAGGCCGCCAAGCCGGCCGATGCTGGCAAGGCCGCCAAGCCGGCTGATGCTGGCAAGGCCGCCAAACCGGCTGATGCTGGCAAGGCCGCCAAACCGGCTGATGCTGGCA
>JANXYH010000047.1 GCA_025350145.1 Burkholderiales bacterium
AGGTCGATCACCGACACGTCGGAGGTGGGCACGCGGAACGACATGCCGGTCAGCTTCTTGTTCAACTCGGGGATCACCACGCCCACCGCCTTGGCCGCGCCGGTCGAGCTGGGGATGATGTTCTCCAGGATGCCGCGGCCACCGCGCCAGTCCTTGTTGCTTGGCCCGTCTACCGTCTTCTGGGTCGCCGTGGTGGCATGCACCGTGGTCATCAGGCCGCGCTTGATGCCCCAGGTGTCGTGCAGCACCTTGGCCACCGGCGCCAGGCAGTTGGTGGTGCAACTGGCGTTGCTGATGATCGCCTGGCCGGCATAGCTCTTGTCGTTGACGCCATAGACGAACATCGGCGTGTCGTCCTTGCTAGGCGCCGAGAAGATCACCTTCTTCGCCCCGGCGGCGAGGTGCTTTTCACCCGCATCCTTGGTCAGGAACAGGCCGGTGGCCTCGACCACGATGTCGGCCCCGACCTCGCCCCACTTCAGCTCGGCCGGATCCTTGACAGCCGTCAGGCGGATGCGCCTGCCGTTGACCACGAGGGTGCTGCCATCGACCGCGACCTCGCCCTTGAAGCGGCCGTGGACGCTGTCGTACTTGAGCATGTAGGCCAGGTAGTCGGGCTCCAGCAGGTCGTTGATGGCGACGACCTCGATGTCCGCGCCGAAGTTCTGCACGGCCGCGCGGAACACCATGCGTCCGATGCGGCCGAAGCCGTTGATGCCAATCTTGATGGTCATGGGAGATCTCCAATCGAGTTGAAAAAGTGGGCCACCAAGTGGCGGCGCTGGCGGCGCTGGCGGCGCTGGCGATGCCGGCGGCCGGCTATTTGCGGCAACCGATCCGGCCCTTGCCGGCATTGTCGAAATACCGCAGTCCGCCGCAGTCCAGTGGCGCACTGGGCGCCGCCGTACCGGGATCGGCCCGGCAGTTGAAGGCGCCGGTCTTGCGATTGACGCTCTTGCCCTCCAGCGCCCAGCCGGCCGGGCATTGCGGCGCCGGCAGGGCGCTGGCAATGGCTGTAGCCGCAGATGCCGATGCAGCCACCGGGGCGGCCGTGGCCACGTTGACCTGGACCTTGCGGTCATCGCCCGAGCATTTGAGCTTGGGCATCGCGGTGCGTGGCAGCACGCTGATGCTGTAGCGGCCTGGCGTGGCATAGCGGTGCCTCAGCGTCAGGGTCGCGTCCTTGGGTTGGTTGACGACGAAGTTCTGCTGCGCGCCGTCGCCGAACTCGACCCGCACGTTGCAGTCCATCGCCCGGCTGACGTCGAAGGTGGCCGTCATCACCACCTCCTGGCCGACCCTGGCATTGCTAGGCTCGACCGTCAAAGTTTGCAATTCCTGCGCCCAAGCCAGCGACGGCAGAAGCGCCAGGGCAATCCAGCTCAGCAACTTGTTCATAGCCATCCTTGTCAGCGACCCAGCACCTGCCGCAGCGTCGCGGTCAGGTTCTCTGCGGTCAGTTTGAAGTGTTGGAACAACGCCGACGCCGGCGCACTCTCGCCATAGCTGTCAATGCCCAGTACCGCCGCGCAGCCGTATTTCCACCAGCCGTCGGTAACGCCGGCCTCGACCGCCACCCGCGGCAGCTTGGCCGGCAGCACGCTGGCCTGGTAGGCCGGGGTCTGCCGATCGAACACGCTGGTCGAGGGCATCGACACCACCCGCACCGCGATCTTGAGTTGCGCCAGCGCGGCCTGGGCATGGAGTGCCAATTGCACCTCGCTGCCGGTGGCGATGATCACCGCTTTGGCGCGGCCCTTGAGCCCCACCTCGCTGGGCTCGGCCAGCACGTAGCCGCCCTTGGCGATGTCGTCCAGACCGGCCTTGGGGGCGTAGGCCAGGTTCTGCCGTGACAGCAGCAACGCGCTCGGCCGCGACTTGTTCTGGATCGCGCAGGCCCAGGCCACCGCCGTCTCGGCGGTGTCTCCCGGGCGCCAGACATCCAGCCCCGGGATCAGCCGCAGGCTGGCGGCGTGCTCAACGCTCTGGTGGGTAGGCCCGTCTTCGCCCAGGCCGATCGAATCGTGGGTAAAGACATGGATCACCCGCGCCTTCATCAGCGCCGCCATGCGGATGGCATTGCGGCTGTAATCGCTGAAGGTCAAGAAGGTGCCGCCGTAGGGGATGAAACCGCCGTGCAGGGCCACGCCGTTCATCACCGCGGCCATGCCAAATTCGCGCACCCCGTAGTTGATATGCCGTCCAGGCACGCCGTTGGCCAGCAGCGGCGCGCCTTCGGCGTCAAAGCGCAAGGGCGCGGTGGCGCTGGTGTTGGTCAGGTTCGAGCCGGTCAGGTCGGCCGAGCCGCCGAGCAACTCCGGCAGCGCCTGGGTGAAGGCCTCGAGCGCGATTTGGCTGGCCTTGCGGCTGGCCACGGTCGCGGCCTGGCGGTGCGCTGCCACGGCCACGTCCACGGCGGTCTGGGCAAAGCCGGTGGGCAGTTCACCGGCGCTGCGCCGCGCCAGTTCTGCCGCCAGCGCCGGGTGGGCCTTCTGGTAGCGCACAAACGCCTTGTGGCATTGCGCCTGCAGCTTGGCGCCGCTCTTGCGCGCATCCCAGTTGGCATACACCGCCTTGGGCACGACGAAGGCCTCGGCCGTCCAGCCCAGTGCCGCGCGCGTCAGTTGGATCTCCTCGGCGCCCAGCGGCTCGCCATGGGCCTTGGCGGTGCCGGCCCGGTTCGGCGACCCCTTGCCGATGGCGGTCTTGCAGATGATGATCGTCGGCTGGGTCTGGCTGGACTTGGCCTGTGCCAGCGCGGCGTCGACCGCGTCCACGTCATGGCCGTCAATCGGCCCGATCACGTTCCACTGGTAGGCTGCGAAGCGCTTGGCCACGTCGTCGACAAACCAGGGCGCAACCGGCCCGTCGATCGAGATGTCGTTGGCGTCGTACAGCGCCACGAGCTTGTTCAGCTTCCAGGCGCCGGCCAAGGCGCAGGCCTCGTGGCTGATGCCCTCCATCAGGCAACCGTCGCCGAGGAACACATAGGTGCGGTGGTCGACTACCGCGTGGCCCGGCCGGTTGAACTGCGCCGCCAGCAGCTTCTCGGCCAGCGCCATGCCGACCGCATTGCTGAGGCCCTGGCCGAGCGGGCCGGTGGTGGTCTCGACGCCGGGCGTCAGCCCATGCTCCGGGTGGCCCGGGGTCTTGCTGTGGAGCTGGCGGAAGTTGCGCAACTCATCCACCGGCAGGTCATAGCCGCTGAGGTGCAGCAGCGCATACAGCAGCATCGAGGCATGGCCGTTGGACAGCACGAAGCGGTCGCGATTGGGCCACTGCGGGTCGGCTGGGTTGTGGCGCAAATGGCGGTCCCACAAGGCCACGGCCATCTCGGCCATGCCCATCGGCGCGCCGGGGTGGCCGGAGTTGGCCTGCTGCACGGCGTCCATCGCCAGGGCGCGGATGGCATTGGCCATCTGAGAGCTATTTTTGGATGTCGAGGTGGCCATGCGGATGGCCCCGCAAGGGGCTCCAAGGGTCGGCGGAAGGTGGGCAAGCGAAGCCGCAGAGTTTAGCGGCGCGGCTTGTCGGCCCACCGCAGTGGACAATCCGCCGCGCCGTGACGCGACCGTCTGTCAACCTGCCCGCCAACCTGCCCGCCATGATCCTGGCTGCCGGCAGGGGCGAGCGGATGCGCCCCCTGACCGACAACTGCCCCAAACCGCTGCTGCCGGTCTGGGGCAGGCCCATGGTCGAGTGGCATCTGCTGGCCCTGGCCAAGGCCGGGGTGCGTGAGGTGGTGATCAACACCGCCTGGCGGGAGGATATGTTTCCGGCGGCTCTGGGCGACGGTGCGCGATGGGGCCTGCGCATCCACTATTCGCAGGAGGGCCGGGACCATGGCGCGGCGCTTGAAACCGCCGGCGGCATTGCCAAGGCGTTGCCGCTGCTGGGCGATGCCTTTTGGTTGGTCTCCGGCGACATCGTCGCCCCCGGGATGGGATTTGACGGCCTTCAGGCCAGGCAGTTTGTCGACAGGGCCGCAGACCTGGCGACCATCTGGCTGGTGCCAAACCCGGCATTTCATCCCGACGGCGACTTCGCCCTGAGCGCTGGCGGCCGCGCACAGCGTCCGCCGCAGGCCACAGACCGGCCGCTGACCTACGCCAACATCGCGCTGTTGCGACCGGCGCTGGTGGCCAGCGTGCGTCCGGGCAGCCCCGCGCCACTCGGGCCACTTTTGTTTGCCGCCGCCAATGCCGGCCGCCTGGCCGGCCAGATGCTGGACGGCCCCTGGCACAACCTCGGTACGCCGGCCCAATGGCAGGCCATGCAGACTGCGCCATGAACAGCGCGACCGCCAGCCTGAAGCTCGGCATCGTCGGCGCCGGCCCGGCCGGCCTGGCACTGGCCCTGCTCGCGGCCAAGCGCTTGCCGCAGGCCGACATCACCCTCTTTGACGCCCGGCCGCTGGACAAGGATGTCTCCGGCGACCCGCGCGCCCTGGCCATGGCCCTGGGCAGCGTGCAGATGCTGCAGCGCCTGAACGCCTGGCCGGCCGACCGCGCCCAGGCCATCACCGAGGTGCTGGTGTCGCAAGCGCCGCCCACCTTGCAATGGCGCGGGCTACCGGCCGAACTGCGGCTGCGGGCCGCTGACCTGGGCACCGACATGTTGGGTGCGGTGCTGCACTACGGCAGCCTGGTGGCGGCAATGCAACAGGTCTGGCTGGCCGCCGAGCGGCAATCGCCCCAGCGCCTGCACAGCCGCTTCGGCGCCCCGGTACGCGCGATCAAACCGATTGAAGCTGGACAACGCGTCGAGATCGACGCCCAGATCGTCGAGGCATTCGACCTGGCCGTGGTTGCCGAGGGCGGCGTCTTCGCCGAGCAGTCCCGCAAAGCCCTGAGCCACGACTACCGCCAGACCGCCTGGGTAGGCCGGGTCGGGTTGGCGGATGGCACCGCCGGGCTGGCGGTCGAGCGGTTCACCCGCGACGGCCCGATCGCCCTGCTCCCGCTGCCGGGTCCGGACCTGAATGCACCCCGTCTGCGCCCTGCCGCCTTGGTGTGGTGCGTGCCGAATGGCGACGACCCGGTTGCCGGTCTGGACAACGATCAACGCATGGCCGTGCTCAATGCCCGTCTGCCCGCCGCCGCAGGCCGCGTTGCCTGGCTGTCCCCGCTGAAGCAATTTGCACTGGGCTTGAACGCCGAGCGCAGCCTGGTGGATGGCCGACTGTTGCGCATCGGCAACGCTGCCCAAACGCTCCACCCGGTCGCCGGGCAAGGCCTGAATCTGGGCCTGCGCGACGCCTACGCGCTGGTGCAGGCGCTGCGCCAGGCTGATGGCGGCCAATCGATGGAACGCACCCTGCGCCAGGTGGAATGGTCGCGTGGCCCCGACCGCTGGAGCATGATCGCCACCACCGATTTCCTGGCGCGCAGCTTCACCTGGCGCTGGCCCGGCTTGGCAGCCCTGCGCGGCCTGGGCTTGGCCGGCTTGGCAGCAGCACCGCCGCTGCAAAGGCTTCTGGCCAAACAGATGATGTTTGGCCGGCGCTGAACTTCAAGCGCTGCCGCCCTGCCCGCAGACGGCCACACGCCCGGCCATCTGCCCGGCCATACGCCCGGACATCCGCAAAATGCAAAACGGCGTCACCAAGGACGCCGTCTTGTTGGCCCCGCGAAGGGCCAAACCGTCTGAATCAGACCGCTTGTATCAGGCCGCCTGCTTGCGGCGCGAGCGCAGCAGCGCCAGCCCGACCAGGGCAAAACCACCGAGCGCCAGCGCACCAGGCTCAGGAATCTCAAAGGAATTGTTCGCGTCAGACTGGAAGATGAAATTCGGGCCAGCGAGGCCGTTGATCGGACCGATGGCGGTGGCCGTGTCATCGGTCACCAGGCCGGAACTGAAGCGACGCGACGGATCCACCTGCTTGTAAGGCGTGATCAGCGAAGAATTGATCGCGATCTTGCTGGCCAGCCGGAGGTCAGGGAAGTAGGCCGCATCAACGAACGTCACCGTCGCAATGATATCGGCCGAGCCAATCGTCGACAACGTGGTGACGCCCGGCCAATCGTTGATGCCAGCCTGGTCCAGCGCCCCCAACGCACCGCGCACCGTAGCCGTCTGGCTTGAATCGCCGCCGTCAATCCTGCCGCTGAGGATGCCAGGGCCAGCGCAGCCAAAGCCAACGCCCGTCAGGTTGTTGCCAATCGCCAACTTGGCACACATCTTGAAAGTGCCGCCACCGTCCAACACGAACTCATTGTTCAGTTTGAACGCGCCGCCACCCAAGGACGTAAAGCTGGCGCCCACCACCTTCTCGGTGAACGAGGCCACGAAGGTGAAAAACTTGCCGCCAGCACCGTTGCTGAACAGGTTGGTGGTGTCCAGCGCCTGAACCGAACCCAGGTTGGCCTGGTACAGATCTTTGATCGTGCTGCCGATCGCCAGCGGAGCGCCGCCGCCGGAACCGTTCAGTGCATTGGTGTTGCCTGGCGCCTGGTCAAGCAAGCCGCCGCCGTTGATCAGGCCGACGCCAGTCCCGCCGCCGAGTGGGTTGAACTGGAATGTGATCGATGCCTGAGCGGGCCCGATCAGTGCGGCCAAGCCGGCGGCAGCCAGGGCCGTGAGCAGTTTGTTGAGCTTCATATAAATCCTCTCTGTGATCCAGTGCTGGACGACATGTCCGCCTTCAACGACTTCATGAGCAATCATCATGCCAGTTCCGCAAAAGTTGCTTCAAAACAAGCACTTAGCATGATCGCCGCGGGCAACATCCGGTAACGGCTCGGGCGACTGTAAATTCCACCGACACCCTGGCGACTGCCAGACCTGCCTCGGACACCCGATCAGACAGTGCTGAAGGCAACCTGAAGCCCGTGCCAACAGCGATCGGGAGCGCCCCCGCGAGTGTCGCAAACGGCCACCACCGAAGGCCAGTCAGCCTGCACTTTTTTTCATTGCGCCTAGGGAAGCGGCTTCCAGCCGGGGCAGGATGCGCCTGAGCACTGCCCACCCATGCCCAGATCATGAGAGGCTGGGTACAGAACAGGCCCACAGATGAGCCCGTCCGCAAGCGCAGCACGGCAACGCGGAAGCACAGAACAAGCTGGTGAGCGCATGCCTAGGGATTGATCCTTGCCGTGCCCCATGCAAAAATGGAACGCGCAGAGACATGGAACGGATTGACGGTAAAGGCGGGCAAGGTTCACTGATACCTTTTCCCAGACACCGCTGAAATTTCATCGTCGATGTCATAGGAGATGTGGAAAGGAAAGCCTTTTTCTCGCCCTTCAACCGCCAATGTTGAGGGCCTGTTCAACGCATACACCGACCACGCGGAACGCCCGAAAAGATAAGTTTCAGCCTTCTTCGATCTGCGCGTTACTTATTACCCAATCTACCCCACTTGAGGCTATGCAGTGAAGACATTGTCCATCGCCTTGAGAAATCTCCTGCGCAACGCGCGACGGTCCTTAGCGACCATGCTCGGCATTGCCATCGGCGCAACCGCAATTCTTCTTTTTGGCGGCTACAAGTCGAACATCAATTATTCGATGCAGACCGCCTATGTGCGCACCGGTGGCCACCTCCAGATCCAGCAGCGCGACTACTACATGTACGGCAGCGGCAACCCCACCGCCTACGGCATCCTCAATTACGAACGAATCATCGCCGAACTTCGCGCCGATGCCGAGTTGCGTCATATGATAAGCATGGTGACGCCTACCCTGCAATTCAACGGCATCGCCGGTAACTATTCAGCCGGAGTATCCCGCACGATCATCGGCAACGGTATAGTCGCGGCCGACCAAGTCAAGTTGCGGTTGTGGAACCCCTATGAGCTGCACCTCGACACACCTGAATTGCGATTGGCCAAATCAGCGGGCGATGCGGCGATGGTGGGATTGGGGCTGGCCAGGGTTCTCCACCTTTGCGAGGCACTGCACCTGACCGACTGCCCGCAGCAGGAACGACCCGCAGCGGCGCCGGACGGACGGAACATACCGTCCGATGTGGCCGCGCTGAGCCTGCTGGAGGCGGATGCCCGCCCGAATACGTCTGGTGCGACCCAGGCAGCTGAGCCAGCGCGAAGGATCGAACTGCTGACCAGCAATCCACGAGGCGCGCCGAACGTTGTCTCCCTCAACGTGATCAACGCCGAAAGCCAGGGCTTCAAGGAGTTCGATGAAATTTATGTCGTCCTGCACCTCCAACAGGCGCAGAAATTGGTATACGGCGCCCAGCGCCCGAAAGTCACCTCTATCATCATCCAGCTCCGCGATTCGCAAATGACCGGCAGCGCCAAGGCGCGGATCGAGTCAAAACTGTCCCGCCTGCTCCAAGACGAAACTTTGGTCGTCCGCGACTACGCCTTCTTGAATCCCTTTTATGTACAGTCAACACAGATGTTCGACACCATCTTCGGCTTCATGTTCATCCTGATAGGCGGGATTGTCATGTTCACCGTCAGCAACACCATGAACACCACCGTGGTGGAACGAACTGTTGAAATTGGGACATTGCGCGCGATTGGCCTTCGACGCTCGGGAATTCGCCTGATGTTCGTTCTTGAAGGCGCGCTGCTGGGTCTTGCCGGCGCCATCTTTGGTCTGATCGTTGCCCTTGGCACGGCGGTCGTCATCAATCATTTAGATTTGCATTGGTTACCACCAGGCAGCGCCTCACCGGTGCCGCTGGAATTGTCGGTATGGGGTGAGACCGCAATGATTGTCGGAACGACATGTGGCCTGATATTGATGGCCACCATCTCGGCATGGTGGCCAGCCTACCGCGCCGCACGCTTGAATGTGGTTGACGCACTGCGCCACGTCTGAAGGAGCCAGCAACATGCGATCACGACATTGGTGGCTAGTCCTGTTGGTATGGCACGGCCTGGCACACCCCGCCCAAGACCCCCAGGAACTGCTCGTTGCGAGTGACGCGATCCGCAACCCCGGCCGCCCATTCAGTGTCAAGTTGACATTAACAGAATTTGATGCTGGCAAGCAGGTCGACACCAGTGTGCTTGAGAGTTTCGCGCGCGCACGCGACGACAGCGGTCAATTTGCCAGCATCGTCCGCTTTCTGATGCCGCCCCGTGATTTCGGCAAACTGATGCTGCGCAATGGTGATGATATGTGGTTCTTCGACCCCAACACCAAGGCCAGTGTTCGATTATCGCCGCAGCAACGCCTGCTGGGCCAGGCATCCAATGGCGACGTGATCACCGTCAATTTGGCGAAAGATTATCTCGCGAAGTCGTCCACCGAGGAAGAAGTGACAGACGGCGAGCGTCGCCGGCGCAATTCCACTAAACTCACACTCGCCGCCAATACAGCCAGCGCCACTTACGCCAGTGTCGAACTGTGGGTAGACGCCGAAAACAACCGGCCGATCAAAGGTCGTTTTTTTGCCGAGTCTGGCAGGCTGCTCAAGACAGTCTACTATCGAAGATATGAGCCGCAGCTCGGAAAGGATCGACCAACCGAGACTGTCATTATTGACGGCCTGAATCCGCAATCCGTCACGCTAATTCGTTATTCAGAATTCGCCACGCCAACCATCCCGCAAACCTGGTTCAACCGAGAGCATCTTCCAAACTTCCGACCGAACTGACTCAAAGCGTCCTCAGCAAGTCCATAACTTCCTGCCGCTCAGGATATTGCTTGCTGATCTTGACCAATTCGTCCAGCTCGGCTTTGGCATTTTTCTTGTCTTGCGCTTGCAGATAGATCTTTGCAAGATTGAGTCGCGCCAAGGGCACATCCGGCGCCAACCGAACCGCAGACTTCGAAACCTCTATCGCTCGCGCCAGTTTGTTCTCACCGGCCAGCGCAAAAGCCAGCGTATCGAGCCCAATAGGATTGTCAGGGGACAATACCAGAGCGCGCTCCGCAAGCGCCACAGCGCCCGGCTTGTTCAACTTCGCCAGGATCCACGCCAGATCGTTACTGGCTTTTGCGTTGCCAGACTCTAGCGACACGATCTCCTTATAGTAGCGCTCCGCCAAAGCCCAGTTATTATCGCGCACAGCCTCTTCCGCCAAAAAGAAGCGCAGGCGAACATCCTTGGGATATTGTTTCAGCCAATCTGCGCTGAAATGATCCGCATCGGACTTGGACTTTTTGACCTTGAGTAGGTTATAGAGTCGAACAGCGGCAACGCCCCCGCCAGACAGCCGCGCACCAACCTGAAAAGCCGAGGCGGCAGCGGTTGGGTCATTCATTGCCAGGCTGACATCGCCCTCCAGGATAAAACCGATTGAATCTTTCGGCCGCAGCCGCTGAACTCGCTGAGCGTACTGCAAGGCCTTCTTTGGCTGCTCCGCCTGGACGGCCAATGCAATCAGCCCCTGCTGTGCCTCGAGCAAATCCGGCTGAACTTCGAGGGCACGGCGCAAGGCGCGCTCGGCCGCATCAGAATTCTTGAGTTGGATATAGGCACTCGCCAGCCGCATCTGCGGAATCGCCGATGCCGGCTGCAATGACACCAACTTACCGAAGGTCACCAGTGCCTGACTCAACAGATTGTTGGCCATCTGCGCCCGACCCAGCGCATCCAGCAGCAACACATCATTGGGATTAGCCGCCAAGGCCACTTGGGCCGCCTCTACCGCCTGCTTGACATGGCCGCGGAAGAGCCAGTGCTCGATCTGCAACAAGCGAACTGCGGGGTCATTCGGGCTGGAGTCAACCGCGCGACCCAGCAGCTCCGCTGCGTCATTTGCATTGCCGTCCATTTTGGCCCGCAAACCCGCCAGTGCCACCAAGGCACCCACATTCGTCGGATCGCTCTTCAAGAATGACTCGTAGCGCTTGCGCGCGGCATCGGGTTGTCGCTCAGATATATCCAATTGAGCCAAGGCAGTGACCGACGGAAAATATACCGAATCCAAAGTCAAAGCCTTCACAAAGCTTTGCCTGGCCAGGCCACTTTCATGCCGTAAAAGTTGGACTCGGCCACGCAATTCAAATGGTAAAGGCTTGTCCGGCATCTTCCGCTCGACCCCCTCGACCGCCAACAGTGCGCCCTCCAGATCTCCAAGCCGCAGCCTTGCGCTGACCAGCGCCAGGTCCGCCAAGGTGCTTTTGTCCTTGGCCGCGATTTGTTGCAACTCATCAAACCCCGCCTTGTCGCTATTATTCAAATGAGAAAGCGCCAGCGAAATTTGTGTTTTGACATCATCGGGATTCACGCGCAATATCCGAATGAAGAATGCCTCGGCATCCCGGTAATTGCCTATGGCAAGGTGCGCTTGCGCGGCCAATGCCAATATTTCGGAGTCGGCCGAGCCTGCATCAAGAAGCGGCCGCAATGTCTGCAGGGCACCATTCGGATCGCCCCGCCGCAGCCTCACTAACGCCAACATTTGGCGCGCCTGTATCGAAGTTGGCGCAAGTGAAAGGTATTTAGAAAAATAGGTCTCGGCCTGTGTCAAGGAATTGAGCTGAAGCTCGGCCGCCCCCGCCAATTGCAACACCATAGGGTTGTCGCGAACCTGGCTCATCAACTGCGTCAACAATTCACGCGCATTCGCGGGCTTTCCGTTTGCCAACGCAATCGACGCCTGTAGAAAGCGCGTCTGCGGATGCAATGGATGCATTTTCTGAATCGCAGCGAACTCTTCCTTGGCTCCAGCAATATTATTTTCCGCAAGCATGATACCAATAATACGACTGATCGCATATATGTTGTCGGGCTGAAGACTCAGTGCCATTCGGTATGCCGCGATCGACTCCGCCGAAGGCCCGTTAGCAAGCCCCAGCAAGTCACCCTTGAGGCGCCAAGCGTCAGCGCTTCTCGGCGCTTTCTTGATAACATCTTCAACTACCTTTAAGGCCACATCAGCACCACCTTTGTCGACCGCAAACCTGGCCTGTGCCAATTGCAATGCAATATTGTCGGGCGCCTTCCGTAGACCCTCCTCAATCATTGAAACAGCAGTGTCGTGCTGTCCCGACAGATCGTAGGCACTCGCCACCACGGCCGCAAGGTCCGCCTGCCGTTGTGGATCTGAAAGCGACTTTGAGGCGTAGTCGCGGATCACCAAAGCATAATTCTGGCGGGCCAAAACTATACTTGCCAAGAGCGGCGCAACATCGGCCTCCGGGTATTTCAATTCAAGCGCCTTGCGCAGCTCCACTTCAGCAACATGGAGATCACCAATATGCAACAAGACCTTTCCAAACAGAAACCTTGCGCCCGCCGAGTCAGGATTGATCTGAATGGCACTCTTGAGCAACACAGATGACGCCGTCAGATCGCCGCGATCCAACGCCAACTGCGCGTCTGCCATCATTTTTGTTTCGCTGCCTCGGCCACACCCCAAAAGCAGGCAACAGAAGCCCAGGGCAATAAACGCCCGATGCACCCTTGCACAAATTGCCATGTCTGCCTCCGCTTCGCAGTAGCTGCGAACCATGATTGAATTACAAAGAATGTAGTTTTCGTGACCGTACGGACAACCGTCGTCACGCCGCCTATTTCCGACCAAACCAACAAACCAGGCGCGCCAAGTTCAGCGTTTTCCGCGCTCCGCGATATTCTCGACCCGACTGTGTCCTGTTCCCGGTTGGTTGACACGCTGCGTCCACCGGTCAATCTTGTTGCGACAGGGCCAACGCGAGCTGCCAACCACGGCGCCCATTCAAGCTGTCCTGTCGATCGCGAGGCGGTGCATCAAATCATAAAGTGTGGGTCGGCTGACACCTAAGAGATCGGCTGACTGAAGCAGGTTTCCGTTGGTTCTGGCCAATGCTGCGATGACAGCAGACCTCTCTGCGCCTTCACGAACCACTCGCAAATTCAATTCGTCCGACGCAGGTTCATTGCTGCCAGAGTCAAGGTCAGCCAAGCCAACGTCACTGGCTGTGACGCGGACGCCGTCAACCATGATCACAGCACGCTTGATCGCGTTGTGCAGCTCCCGCACATTGCCAGGCCATTCGTGCTTACCAATTGCGCGCAAAGCATCGTCAGTGAATGCCAGACCACTGCGCCGCTGCTCCTGACTGAATCGACGCAAAAAGGCGTGAGCGAGCAACTCCGAATCGCCCGCCCGAGTCCGCAGCGGTGGAATATTAATGACGATCTCTGCCAGCCGGTAATACAAATCCTCACGAAAGCGCTGCTCACCGATCAGGTTTTTGAGATCCTGATGCGTCGCGCAAACCACCCGCACGTCCACTGCAATTTCCTGGCGACCTCCCACGCGTTCGATCAGCCGCTCCTGGAGGAATCGCAACAATTTGGCCTGAAGGGCCATTGGCAGGTCACCAATCTCATCCAGCAAGAGCGTCCCGCCGTTGGCCGTCTCAATCTTGCCAACGGTTGTCTTGGTAGCGCCAGTAAAGGCCCCTCGCTCATAGCCGAACAGTTCACTCTCCAGTAAATTCTCAGGGATCGCTGCGCAATTGATCGCAACGAATTTGCCCTTGCGCTTGGAAGCTTGGTGCAGGCCCTGGGCAAGAACCTCTTTGCCGGTGCCACTCTCACCCAGCAGCATGACCGTAGCGTTACTCGATGCGACCCGCTCGATCATGCGCCCGATTCGCAGCATTTCTGGATCACGGGTGATCAAACCTGCAAGCGCATCCGGTTGATGCAGGGCCATCAGTCGACGATTCTCAGCCTGAAGTTCTGCCAATCTCAATGCCCGGTCAATCGTCAAGCCCAGCAGCCCCGGCTCAAAGGGCTTTGCAAAAAAATCATATGCACCAAATGCAATCGCCTTGAGCGCGTTCGCTTCATCGTTTTGCCCGGTCAAAACGATAACTTTGACATTCGGGTCCGCATCCAGCAATTGACCGAGCAGCTTGAAGCCCTCCGAGACCGAATCTGGATCGGGTGGCAGACCCAGGTCCATGGTCACCACCGTTGGCTGGTAGCGCCGAAACGCTATCAAGGCTGACTCCCGGTCGCCTGCAGTGACCGACTCAAACCGATCCAATGACCATTTGATCTGCTTCTGCAGCGCCAAGTCGTCTTCGACGATCAACAGCGGCGTATTCTGACCCAAACTCATGTCGGCTCCATTACACGAAGATCAGTCTCAGTACGCACGTCAAACAATGGCAAATGGATAGTGATGACCGTACCGACATTCGCCTGGCTATTGACCTCAATATTGCCACCGAGTTCGCGTATATATTGCCAGCTCTCGTAAGTTCCAATGCCCATGCCACTCGCTTTGGTCGAACTAAAAGGGCGAAAGAGTCGAGTGCGAATAAACTCTTGCGTCATGCCTCGGCCCGTGTCGCCCACAGTTAACTCGGCGCGCCCCGCAGACTGCTGCAATCGGATCCAAACCTTGCCGTCCGGGGGCGTCGCGTCGAGTGCGTTCTGCACGATATGACCGATCACTCTTTCCAGTCGCCCGTCATGACCGCGCGTGGCGAGGCGGTCAACAATCTCTAAAATGACAACGCGTTCGTGCTGCATCGCCAGGTTAACTATGCGCTGAAGCAAAGGTCTGAGTTCAACCCCCGAACTGGCGCCGACCGGCTTTGTACCTTCTCGCAATTGCAACATCATTTGTCGCATCTTCTCCAGCGAAGTCTCTATGGTCATCAACATGTCGCGTTGGAATTCTGGATTGTCACGATGCCGCTCCGCGTTCTTCAGCAACAGTGACAATTGCGTGATGATATTCTTCAGGTCATGTACCACGAAGGCCGACATGCGGTTGAAGGCGTCAAATTTTCGCGCCTCCAACAGAGCTTCTGTGGCATGCATTTGAGCCAAGAATCCGGCGGCCTGCCGGGCGGCGGTCTTGAGCAAATCCCTGATTTCCCAATTCAACTCAATCGGTGTTCGCGGCTTGACCAGTACGACAAAGCCTAAGAGACTGTTGGCGGCAAGCAGCGGGATCACTAACCAGATATTTTCAATCTGTGCCAGCCAAGAGGGTGTAGCAGGCGCCGCCAGCCGGTTCAGTTGAGCCTTTGTCGGCGCCCGCATATCGACGATCCATTCGTGCTCGCGCAGGAACACACAAAAATCTGACTCCGGGGCCTCATGTTGGGATATTTCAGGTATGTTCCAACGCGCCGTCTGAACAAATTCATCATCACCCAAGGCCTTGAACCAAAGGCCACCACCGGGGCTTTCCACCATATCCGCCAGCCCGCGCGTCACTAATATGCCGACGCTTTGCGGTGAGCCTTCCGAAGAGAGCATTGTGGTAAATCGTAGCCATTCCCGTCGGTAATCATAGTGGTAGCGCAGAATATTCTTGCCGATAAAGACCCTCAACTTGGCACGCGCTGAACCTGACAGCACCACGAGTAACAGTGCAACAACTGAGCCAAACGCCACAACCACTTGCGCGACGCCGCCCCAGGTCCCACCGAAATAGCGCACGTAGTAACCGATTGCCGAAACCCCAACCAAATACAGGCCGATCAGCAACAGCGATGCGGAATAGAAGACGGTGACGTTGGAGATATGAATCTTACCCAGCCATCCGGTTTGCCTTCCAGATGCGAAGACAAGCAGCGCGAGCATCACTGCATGCACCATCCCACGCGCTGCCAGCACATCACCATCGGCCAATCCGAACAGCATTGCCTCGGAGTAGAGGAGGATATCAAAGACACACCATCCGCCAATGCCAAGGCACAATGGCTTGGCCGCCCAGCGGTGCTGGTCAGACTGGTTACGGTAGATTTGCTCGATCAGCGTGATGGTCAGAATCGGCCAAGCCAAATGCAACGCCGCAAACCAGCGCGCCATGTCCGCGCTGTCACTGAATCCAGCGATCAAATTGACGGTGATACCACTCACCGCCAGGGCGGCGGGGACCGTCAGACGACTGCGGTCTGGTCGTGCCGCTGCGGGCCCAGCCAGCGCCAAAAGAAACAAACACCAGATCAGGTAGCGAATCTGGTCAAGTTGCTCGGCACCGTGCCAAGTCCAGATCTTGGTCGAGCCCAGGTCAAACCAGGACAACGCACCCCATAGGCCGGTGAAAACAATTGCCGCCAAATACAATGGCCCGGCAATGTCAGCGCGCAAGCCAATTCGGCCTCGTTTGACCAGCCAAGCGGCATAGCCGCAGTAGCCAGTGGCTATCGCACCAAAGCCGACGCCTTCGAGGGACTGCCAGGGCAAATTCACAGCGATGGCCGCCACACCTGTGACTGCGACTGCAGTACGAGCCTGGCGCAAGGCCCCGCCACGAGTTGCATCACTTCACCGCCCTAAGTCAGAGGAACTAACAATTCGTACAGCGCATGGCCACGCCAGCGCCTGCAGGTCTCGCCGCTTTGGTCAGTCTCTCGTTGGGCTAGCACTGGCCGACTCCTGCTTGTAGGTCCCAGCGAAGTTCGACCCGGTCAGAAAAGGCGATTTCCAACCTAGCGTGCTCGATGAGGCCCACAGTGTTCTCGGACTGTATAGCGCAGAGCTCGCCTCCAAGCTTCAGTCAACCCGCGGACGAGGCCTTTGTCACATCTGCGGCAAGCGTGGGCGGCGGGTTCGGCGGATTCCTTGGCCCGAGCCTTCCGTCCCTGCGCCCGGCCAGGTCAGACTCGAGTGACAGCAGGTCCGCCACCGTATGGCCAGACTGCAACGCATCGATGCAAATTTGCCAAACCTGATCGGGCTGCTCGACGGAAAAACACAAGAACCATGAACGGTCCACCATGTGGTGGCGAACGACGATGGCGTCGACCTGCGAGTTGATGCCTTGGCCCCACTCGACAACCATCTTGCCTCGCGTACCCGGCGCAATCGCCATGTCGGTCTCGGCTTGACAACCTTGGCGCGACATGTCTGCCATCGTCAAATTTCTTATACCGGCCGCATCCCGGGTTTCGAACCGGAAATTTGCGGGGCACCGCAATGTGAATCTCGGGTCGCGTCGCAGTTTGATTCCGAAATTATCAGCTGAGGTTTTGACAGGTGGCAGTATGGCCACGAACTCTGCTTCGCTGTAGATCGATCTCAATAATTCCAGCTGCCGACTGTCCAAGCCCGCAAAGACGGCCGTGCGCTGATTGAAGAAGTAGTCAAGCAAATCGACCGTCATAACCGGGTCATTGGTCAAATGGAGCATTCTTCGCGGCCACTTGATGTTGCTGATCGAGGTTTCCGTAAAATACTTGTAGAGATTTTTTCGTGGACTCCGCCCATTGTATTCCGACGCGAACAGCTCGCCCGCGTTCTGAAGATCCAGGGTTGCGCCTACTGCCGGCGCACCGTTGGCAAACGCATAGCGATCAACGGGCCGCTCCGAGAGGCGCTCGAAAAACAGCAGCGCCTCGTACAGCTCAATCATTTTAGGGTTGACTGCAATGATCAGATGACGGGTATCAAAGTATGTACGACAATACTCGTACATGAATTTCATGAGCGGAAACAATACGCTTCCGCCAGTCTTTCTGAAGGAAGGCTTGATCGCCAACGCCGAAATTTCAGCAATATTGCCGCCGCGCGCCCGGATGGCGCTCAGATCAAATGCCGATTGGAGCGGAAAGCCGAAAATGCCCTCACGCACCAACGACATCGTACCGACGACTACCCCATCAAATTTGGCATAAAGCGTTGTGGTGGTGGGCAGCGCGTGGTACATCGTGACCCGCATGCCGGAGGGCGCGGGCAGCATGTAGCCAGACGCGACATATGAGTCGTGCAATACCTGGAAGCAGGCTGCCAGCTCGGAGCGGGTTTTCGCAATACCGAATTCAAGCCGCGCATCGGGATCGGGCTCGCAATCGATCATGCGCCGAATGATGGCAAACCTGACTGACCTGGGAAGCTGTGCCATCAGCTTGCGGACGGTACGACGTATCGTGCGCCGGCTCAATCTCAAGATCGCCTCAAGCATGGGCTAGCCTCACTTGCGATGGTTCACCACGGATGCCGGTCTGGCTGAGCCAGTCCGGCGCCATGATCCACAGACGACGAAAAAAATTCCCGGTGCCACCGCAACGGCGGGTTCATCGACTGCGGCCGAAACCGTATCAGCATCGGCCACGAGCGAATGAGCTGCGGTGCCTGCTGCGTGGCAGCAACTTCGGCACTGTCGCGGCCGCCTAACTGCCTTGCCTCACTCGGCGCGCGCACCTGCATTGGCCAAGGCGTCAGCGCGCGCCCTTCCCGGTCAGCACCACACCAATCGTCTCAAGCAGTATGACGATGTCCAGAAAGAGCGTGTGATTTTTAATATAATAGAGGTCGTACTGCAATTTCTCTTGCGAATCCTCAACGGTCGATCCATACTGGTAACGGACCTGCGCCCAGCCCGTCACGCCCGGCTTGACGCTGTGCCGCAAAGCATAGTATGGAATCTCTTGGGTGAGCTGGTCGACAAAGAATGGTCGCTCGGGCCGGGGGCCCACCAGACTCATGTCACCGCGAAGCACATTGAGCAGTTGCGGCAATTCATCGATGCGCAGCCTGCGAATGACCTGGCCAACGCGCGTGACGCGGGAGTCATTGGTCGCCGCCCAGACCGGCTTACCATCCTTTTCGGCATCGGAGGTCATGCTCCGGAACTTGGCAACCTGGAAGACCTGGTTGTTGGCACCGACCCGTTCCTGCCAGTAAAAGATCGTGCCCCGGCTCTCAAGCTTGATGGCCAGCGCGGTGAGCAACATCAGCGGCAATGCGACGACCGTCAGCAGCAGCGTACACAACAGGTCAAAGACACGTTTGACGGCCGCCCGATAAAAACCTTGATTGAAGCCGTCTCCAAAAATCAACCAACCGGCATTGACATAATCCACACGAATTTGCCCAAGGGTGCGCTCGAAATGGGTGCTGATGTCGAACACGCGGATGCCCCGGACCTTGCAGTCCAGCAACTCGCGCATTGGCATGCTGCCGGCACGGCGCTCTGTCAGCGCCACCACGATTTCATCCACTCCCAACTCGCAGGCAGTGTCGTAAAGGGACCGCCCAGAACTGACCAGATCCTGTGCCGGGACCACCGATTCCTTCTCATTCGGGCCGCGCAGATAGCCCACAATCTTGGTCAATGGGTCGGCTTCGGTCAAGGTTTGCCCGACCAACTGGGCAGCGGCTCCAGAACCGAATATCAGAATGCGGGAGCCTTTATCTGATTGCCGCTCCCAGTGCGATACATAAACGCGGCGAACGATCACTGCCGAAATACCCAGCATCGCTGACAGTTGCAGCGCCTCTCGGTTGACCGAGCCGGCCGGCATGAAGCTGAAAATCAGGTAGGCCAGCGGCAGCGACAGCATCAACGCCAGTGCGGCGCGCGCGCAGTATTCACTGGCAGTGCGCCGCTCTGATTTCTGGTACAGGCCCGAGGCGGTATTGATGACGAACACCCCGGCGGCCAGCGACACCACCTGCGGACCGGCCAGCGGCATCACCATGCGCAGGCTCTCGACCTGCGCCAGGACCACCGCCAGCAACGCCAGAGTGAGCAAGCCAAAGTCGAAGGCGACGCCCATCAGGGTGCGTCTATGAAGGTAGTGGTTGAATATTTTGATCACGACCAAGACTCCAGTGCGGACCGTTTGAACAGTGATCGACAATTCGCTCGTCGCCGGGCCCATGCCGCGCGCAGCGTTTTGGCGCGAGGCAAGAGTTTAGGCAAGCGGCTTGCACCGCCACAACCCCCATGCGCAGGGGTTCAAGGGTCCAATGTCACGGAGAACCGACCCGCGATCACCGCACTAAGGCGGGCGCGGAACGGGATTGTGTCACTTGACGGGTGCCAGGTCGCCGCATGGCGCAACCGCCGCCGTTGCCTGAATCTGCGCTCACGACGGCTGGCGCAGGGCCTGGAAGACTCGGCAGCGGTCCAGCCTGGCCTCGATGTCGGCCATCATGCGCTGGTACACGGGCGTGCCGACACGGCCGAATTTTTCGGCAAATTCGGCCGCGGTCAGGCCATCCGGGAGGTCGTCGACATTGGGCATCAGGTCGCGCTCGCGCACCCCGAGCGCCAGCGCAGCCTGCAGGCGTTCGGGCGCGGCGGCGGCCAGGAGTCCGAAGCGCGTGCCGGCGCGGTCGGCCGCCAGATCGTTGAAGCTGAAGCCCGAGCCACCCTGGGCATCCGAGACTTCCTTGTACAAGCCAGCGGTGTCGGCTACGCCGGCGCCAGCCTGTGCCGCCAGCGAGGCCGAGATGAGAAAGTGCAGCGGTGAGTCCAGGCGTCCGTTGAGCGTCAAGGCCACGCGCCGGGCCGCTGACCTGCCACCCGGCGACGTCGCGATGGCGGGCAATGACTGGCCGTTGGCGAACAGCGTCAGTGCCATCAGCGCCAGGCGATTTTCTGCCGCCGCCGATGGCGCGCCGGTGCTGCGGCGCTGCGCCAAGACAAAGGTCGAGGCGATCAGATCGGCCATCGACACGGTGTTCCGGCCCGGCAGGCTTCGGGTCTCCGCCGCCAAGTGTTGGTCGTAGGCTCGAAGCCGTTGCCGCTCGTCCTCAGGCAGCCAGCGTGCCAGCCAGCGTGTCAGCCAGCGATTGGGCGTGTCGTCGCCCCAGGCCAACGCCATCCGGGCCGTCCCTGGCGCAAAACTCAGGCGCGGCAGCCCCGGCTGGCGGTCGGCTTCGGATGGGAACAGCGCCTGCCAGGCCTGCCCCACGACCAGATTCGGCAGCCAGGCCGGGAGCGGCAACCAGCCGACCTGCCAGCGCTCGAATTCGGGTCGCCCGCTGGCGTCGTTGAGTTCGGCGTCGAGGTTCAGCCACGCCGCCGCCAAGGGTGGCGGCAGCCGCAGGCTGGCACGCAGCCGGGCCTGTCCGGCGCTCAGTTGCAGTGCCAGGCGTGCGTCGAGGTGGCGTCGGGCCGCCTGTCCGAGGATGATTTCGATGTCACGCTGGGTCACCTGCAGCACCTTCGGCGCCAACGGCCCGCGCTGGGCCGGGAACGCCAGCACCCTGTCCAGCGGCGACAAATCAGTCAGGCGCCAGCCCGGGTCCGGCGCCAGCGCGGGTTCTGCCGACAGCGCCAGAATCAAAACCGCGACCAGCAACAGCAGCGGGCCGGCTAGGGTTGCCAGTAGCCAGGTTCGGGCCCGACGATTGGGTCGAGGCGCGTGTTGTACCGCGTGTTGCACCGGTTCTGCCGCTGACATCAGCCCAGTCTGCCACCGGCACTGCCGCCCGAAGCACGCAATCTGGCGTTCAAGCGCCGACCAGATCCGGCGATGGGCCTGGCCTGGGCCAGTCGCTCAAGCCGCCGCCAGCGCCTGACGCAACAAAGCACTGGCTTGCAACTGGCCGACCAGCCGGCCATTCCAGTTGCGCAGCGGCGCATCGTGCCAAGGGCGCAGGGCGGCTCGGTCGGCCTCGTCCAGGTCCAGCAGGGCGTCGATCACCGCCGCCATCACCACCTCGGCGCCGCGCGCGGTGTTGCCGTCGTCCATCTTGATTGCCACGCCCAGCCCCAAGGTCGGCAGTGCGGCGCAGTAGACGCCCTCGGCGCCGACCTTGCAGAACAGCCTTTGGCCCAAGCGCTGCATCAGCACCGAGTCGAACTTGCCCGTGCCTGAGACATGCCAGGGCGACGCCGCCACGGCCTGGCGCAGGCGGCGCGCGGCCCGGGCGTGGTCGGGCGACAGGCCCTGGCCGGTGCCGACCCGGGCAAACGCCAGCGCCAGTTGGCGCAGCGGAATTGCGTACGCCGGGATCGAGCAGCCATCGGTGCCCAGCGGCGCCTTGGCCAGGTCAAAGTCGGTCGCGGCGCCCAGCGCGGCGCTGACTTCGCGCATCACCGGGTGCTCTGGGCCGATGTAGCCGCGCACGAATGCTTCGGCCGGTTGGCCGGCGGCCCGCGCCATCCAGCAGCCCAGGCAGACAAAGCCCGCATGCTTGCCCGAGCAGTTGTTGTGCAATGCGCTGGGTTGGGCACCTGCCTGCGCCAGCGCGCGCCCGGCATCCTCCGCATACGGCCAGTGGGCGCCACACTCCAGCGCGGCCACGCCCAGGCCGGCCTTGGCAAGCATCGATTGCGCCGTCGCCACATGGCCAGGCTCGCCGCGATGCGAGGCGCAGGCCAGCGCCAGCTCGGCGTCGGTCAGCCCCAGTCCATCGGCCGCGCCCGAGGCCACCAAGGGCAAGGCCTGTAGGACCTTGCAGGCCGAGCGCGGAAAGATCGGCCGACCGATGTCGCCCAGGGCCAGGCGCAGTGCGCCGTCGGCATCGACGATCGCCAACGCGCCGCGATGGAACGATTCGACGATGCCGCCACGCAGCGCGTGGACCAGATCGGGGTGGGTGACGAACGCAGCATCGGACATGCTCGGGCCCTGCAGACGCAATCGCCGCACTTTAGCCGCCGCTCGGCCCTGCCAGCGCCAGCACAATGGCGCGATGGCGCCGCTGTTGATGGCCTCTGGTCCGCTTACCTCAGGGCGTGCCTACAGCCCGCTGGGACCGGCGTGACGGCGGACACAGCGTTGCTGCTTGGGGTTGATTTCAGCAGCCGGCCGACGCCACGCAAGACGATCGTGCTGGCCACAGGCAAGCTGCATGGCGCGGCGCTGGGGCTCTCGGCGATCCACCATTTCGCCAGCCATGCCGCGCTCAGTGCCTGGTTGGACGCCCATCCGGCCTGGATCGGCGGCTTCGATTTGCCGTTTGGCCTGCCGCGCGAGCTGGTGCAGGCGCTGGACTGGCCGACCGATTGGCCGGCTTGCATCGCGCACTTCGCCGGCCTGGAGCGGTCGGACGTGCGCGCGCGCTTCGCCGCCTTTTGCGCCGCCCGGCCAGTGGGGCGCAAATTTGCCCACCGCACCTGCGACCGACCGGCCGGCTCCAGCCCGTCGATGAAGTGGGTCAATCCGCCTGTGGCCTACATGCTGCATGCGGGTGTGCCATTGCTGCTGGGCCTGGGCGCGGGCTTTCCCGCCCATGGTCACTGCGGCAGCCGCCGCGAGCGGGTCGCACTCGAGGCCTATCCCGGCCTGCTGGCGCGGCAGATCATCGGCCGGCGCAGCTACAAGTCGGACGACCGCGCCAAGCAAAACGCCGAGCGACTGCTCGCGCGGCTGGCGCTGATCGACGCGCTGGCGGCTGGCCAGGCAGCGCTGGCGCCGCGCCTGCTGCTCAGCGACGGCCAACGCGACACGCTCGGCCGCGACGGCAGCGGCGACACGCTCGATGCGGTGTTGTGTCTGGCGCAAGCGGCCTGGGCAACCGGCCGTCCGGACTGGGGATTGCCGGCTGACGTCGATCCGCTCGAAGGCTGGATCATCGGCGCCTGAGTGGACCGGCGCTGCAAAGGTTTGCGATTCAGGGCAAAGCCCGATGCGTCGCCGCGAAATGCTTTGCTATCCTGATGTTTCGTTCCGCGAAGCATTTACCGCATGTCACAAACTGAGGCCAGGCAGGCCCGAGCCACCGCTGCCAATGCCGCTGCTGCTGCCGCCGCTGCCGCTGCCGCTGCCGCTGCCGCTGCCGCTGCCGCCGACCATACCAGCCTGCCCGATGCCTATTCCTGTGCCGCCAGGGTGATGGAGGTGCTGCCGCGGGTGATGGACAGCATCCGCGCCGGCATGCGTCGACAGGTCGACACGCCGTTGACCGTACCGCAATTTCGCGCCCTGAACTTCATCGACTTGAGCCCAGGCGCTTCGATCAGTGCTTTGGCGGCGTTTCTCGGCGTCAGCCTGGCCACCGCGTCGGCTCTGGCGGAGCGCATCGGCCGTGTCGGCCTGGTGCGTGCGCAGGGCAGCACCACCGACCGACGCCGTGCCGAGTTGAACATCCTGCCGGCCGGCAAGGCGGTGCTGGAGCGCATGCGCGCCCAGACCCGCCAAGATCTGGCTGCCGCCCTGCGCGACCGCAGCGTGCCGGAATTGCAGGCCGTGCTCGAAGGTATCCAGGTGCTGGACGCGGTCTTCGCCGCGCCGGCATTGGCTGCGGCACTTTGACCCTCCCCAGCCCGAAGCTCCTCCAAGAATCCATCGCCATCGCCTTGACCATGACGTTCAACCGCCATCGCCACCTGCCGACTGCCTCCCGCAGCCGGGCCGCACTGGGCGCTGCCCTGATCCTGTGTTGTTCCGCTTCGATCAGCTTGGCGCAAGCGCCCGAAGGCGCCTCGGGCCCCAGCCGCAACCCTGGCAATGCGTCGGCGCCCGGTGCCGGCGGCGCAGCCTCCGGCCCACCTGGCGCAGCCTCCGGCCCACCTGGCGCGGCCTCTGGCTCACCTGGCGCGGCCTCCGGCCCGGGGGCAGCGGCGTCGGCGCCACCGGTCAGCGTCACCCTGGTGCGCGCCCAGCAGCGGCCGTTCAAGATCAGCATCGATGCCAGTGGCTCGGTCTCGGCCGCCAGCAATGTCGACGTTCGCCCGCAAGTCTCGACCTTGGTGACCCAGGTGCACGTCAAGGAAGGCCAGTTCGTGACCAAGGGCCAGCTGCTGTTCACGCTCGACGCCCGTGCCGACCAGGCGGCGCTGCAGCGCGCCGAGGCGCAACTGCTGCGCGACGAGGCCACCTTGGTCGATGCCCGGCGGCAACTGGCGCGCAACCAGGATCTGCTGCGCCAGAACTTCATCTCCCAGGGCGCTGTCGACACCAGCGCCGCCAACGTGTTGGCGCAGGAAGCCGGCGTGGCGGCCGACAAGGCGGTGATCGAGTCGGTGCGGGTGACCTTGTCCTACAGCAAGATCGCGGCCGCAGGTGCCGGCCGGATCGGCACGATCGCCGTGTTCCCGGGCAGTTCGGTCTCGCCGCAGGGCGCGGTGCTGACCACCGTCACCCAGATCGACCCGATCTCGGTCACCTTCAACCTGCCCCAGCGCCATCTCGAAGACGCCCTGAAGGCGCTGGCCACCCCGGCCGGGGCGGCCGCCAACGTCACCGCCACCTTGCCCGACAACAAGGGCGAGCGGGTCGGCAAGCTGAGCTTCGTCGACAGCCTGATCGATCCGGCCTCGGGCACGGTCAAGGTCAAGGCCAGCTTCGACAACAAGGACAGGGCGCTGTGGCCCGGCGCCTACGTCAACGTCAAGCTGGCGCTGCAGACGCTCGCCGATGCGATCGTGATTCCGCAGGCCAGCATCGTGCAGACGGCCCGCGGCACGATCGTGTTCGCCGCCGGCCAGGGCAACGCCGCCGTGGTGCGGCCGATCAAGGTGGTGGCCTCGGAGGGCACGGACGCGGTCGTCAGCGGCCTGAAGCCGGGCGACCGGATCGTGCTCGAAGGGCGGCAGAACGTGCGTCCCGGCGTGACCCTGATCGACCGTCCGCGCGAAGCCGGGGCGCCCGGCGGCGCCCGCCCGGGCGCACCGGGCGGTCCCGGCGGTCCGGGCGGCGGCGCATCAGGGCCCAGAGGGCCACGGCCTGAAGGCGGTGGCGACGCCGCCGCCGCAGCAATGGGCCGACCGGCCAGCGCTGGCCAACGCCCTGACGGCGCGGCCAGCACCGGGCGCCGGCCCGACGGCGCGGCCAGCGGCAGTCGTCGGCCCGACGTCGCGGCTTCGGCCGGCCGCCGCACATCCGGCAATTGAGCCTACAGAGGTAGCTGAGCATGAACTTGTCCGAACTGTTCATCCGCCGTCCGGTGATGACGGTGTTGCTGAACCTGGCGATCATGGCCGCCGGGATCATTGGCTACATGAAGATCCCGGTGGCCGCGCTGCCGAGCTACAACACGCCGGTGATCAGCGTCAACGCCAACCTGCCAGGCGCCAATCCCGAGACCATGGCCACCTCGGTGGCCCTGCAGTTGGAGAAGCAGTTCCAGCAGATCCCGGCGCTGGCCGTGATCAGCTCGACCAACACCCAGGGCTCGACCTCGATCACGCTGGAGTTTGACGAAGGCCGCAACATCGAGGCCGCCGCCGTCGATGTCCAGGCGGCGCTGCTGCGGGCGCAACGCACCTTGCCGGTGGAGATGACGATTCCGCCAAGCTACCGCAAGGTCAACCCGGCCGATTCGCCGGTGATCTTCATTGCCCTGCAGTCCTCGGCGATGAACCTGTCGGACCTGCAAGACTATGCCGAGCACCTGATTTCGCCGACCCTGTCGACCCTGGCCGGCGTGGCGCAGGTCAACATCTTTGGCGCCAAGCGCTTCGCGGTGCGGGTGCGGGTCGACCCGAATGCGCTGGCCGCGCGCAACCTCACGCTCGACGAATTGCGCATCGCGCTGACGGCGGCCAACGCCAACACCCCCGTCGGCACGCTAGACGGCCCGCGCCAGACCCTGACCCTGCAGGCCAACAAGCAGTTGCGCAGTGCGGCCGAATACGCCGAGTTGATCGTCAGCGTGCGCGGCGGCAACCCAGTGCGGCTGCGCGATGTGGCCGAGGTCGAGGACAGCTTCGAGCAGGTCAAGACCTCGGCCAACTTCAACGGCGAGACCTCGATCACGCTGGCGATCCTGCGCCAGCCCGACGCCAACACCGTGGCCGTGGTCGACCGGGTCAAGGCAGCGCTGCCGGCGTTCAAGGCGCAGATGCCGCAGTCGGTGACGATGACCGTCACCAACGACCGCTCCAAGTCGATCCGCGAGGCACTGCACGACGTGACGCTGACGATGCTGGGCACGATCGCCCTGGTGGTGCTGGTGATCTTCCTGTTCCTGCGCCGCTTCATTGCCACCGTGATCCCGACCCTGTCGCTGCCGGTCTCGCTGTTCGGCGCGGTCGCCCTGCTCTGGGCGCTGGGCTACACCATCGACAACATCTCGCTGCTGGGCCTGACTCTGGCCGTAGGCCTGGTGGTCGACGACGCGATCGTGATGCTGGAAAACATCATGCGCCACGTCGAGCGCGGCGAGGCGCCGTTCCAGGCCGCGCTGCGCGGCTCGCGCGAGGTCGGCTTCACCATCCTGTCGATCTCCAGCTCGCTGGTGGCGGTGTTCATTCCGGTGTTCTTCATGCCCGGCGTGATCGGCCTGCTGTTCCATGAGTTTGCGGTCATCGTTGGCCTGGCAATCGTCGCCTCGGCCTTTGTCTCGCTGACGCTGGTGCCGATGATGGCCAGCCGTTTCCTCACCGACGAGGCCCACAAGAAGCCGCCGGGTTACTTGGTGCGGCTGTTCGAGCGCGCCTTCAACGCCACCCTGCGCGGCTATACCTGGGCGCTGGATGTGGCGCTGGGCTGGCGCAAGACCGTGCTGCTGATCGCCCTGGCCACCTTTGCCGCCACAGCCTGGCTGTTCACCGACATCCCCAAGGGCTTCTTCCCCGAGGAAGACATCGGCCAGATCACGGTCAGCACCGAGGCCGGCGAGGATGTCTCCTTCCCCGAGATGGTGCGGCTGCAAGACCGGGTGGTGGCGCTGCTGCGCGCCGAACCCTCGGTCGAGGCGGTGTTCTCCTTCAACGGCGGCCTGGGGGCGCAGAACAGCGGCCGCATGTTCATCACCCTGAAGCCGCGCAACGAACGCCCGACCATGAAGGAGTTGCTCGAAGACCTGCGCAAGAAGACCCGCACCATCGCCGGCATCAATGTCTTCATGCGGCCGGTGCAGAACCTGCAACTCGGCGGCCGGCCGAGCAAGGCGCAATTCCAGTACATCTTGCAGAGCGTCCAGGCCGGCGAGTTGAACGACTGGGCGGTCAAGCTGCAGGACAAGATGCGCGCCGACATTAACCTGTTCCGCGACGTCACCAGCGACGCCCAGTTGCGCGGCCTGCAGGCCAGCCTGGACATCGACCGGGTCCGCGCCAACGCCCTGGGCGTGACGATCGACAGCATCCGCTCGTCGCTGTTCTCGGCCTTCGGCGAACGCCAGGTCTCGACCATCTACACCGGGGTCGACAGCTACCAGGTGATCATGGAGGTGGCGCCCAACGCCAAGGCCGACGAGAGCGCGATCAACGGCGTCTACGTCCGTGCCAGCACCGGCGCGCTGGTGCCGTTGTCGAGCTTTGCCACGGTCAAGCGCACCATCGGCCCGACCTCGATCAACCACGCCGGGCAGTTGCAGGCCGTGACCGTGTCGTTCAACCTCGCCCCCGGCGCGGCGCTGGGCAATGCCACCAACAAGATCGACGACCTGCGTACTGAGGTGCGCATGCCCGACAACATGATCGGCACCTACGGCGGCGATGCGGCGGTGTTCAAGAGCTCGCAGGGCAGCCAGGTGGTGTTGATCGTCGGCGCCTTGCTGGTGATCTATGTGCTGCTAGGCGTGCTCTACGAGAGCTACATCCACCCGATCACGATCCTAGCCGGCCTGCCCTCGGCGGCGGTCGGGGCGCTGTTGACGCTCAAGCTGTTCAACATGGACCTGACGCTGATCGCCACCATCGGCATCTTGCTGCTGATCGGCATCGTCAAGAAGAACGCGATCATGATGATCGACTTCGCGCTCGACGCCCAGCGCCACGACGGCATGACGCCGCTGGCCGCCATCCGCGAGGCCTGCATCCTGCGCTTCAGGCCGATCATGATGACCACCCTGGCGGCCTTGATGGGCGCCCTGCCCATCGCCATGGGCCTGGGCGCTGGCGCCGAGTTGCGCCAGCCGCTGGGCCTGGCGGTGGTCGGCGGGCTGGTGTTCTCGCAGGCGATCACGCTCTTCATCACGCCAGTGATCTACCTGGCGCTGGACCGCCTGAGCGGCACTGGCCCGGTGCTGACGCCCGAGGTCAAGCGCGACGATGCCGTGCCGGCGCACCCGGCAACGCTGGCAGCCGGGGAATAGGCGCCTAGATCGGCACGGCGGCGTGGGTCACTGAGCGGTACATCAGGCCGCGCCAGCCGGCCGGCTTGAAGGGTTGCCATTGGCCCTCGGGCTGGGCCAGCCGGTCGGCCACCACCGCCAGCACCATGGCGTTGAAGCCCAGCCCGGTGTGGCTGCCACTCACGCGGATGTTCTCGAATCGCGCCGGGTCGCCGTCCACTGTCGCCTCCTGCGGCGGGACCACGCCGTCGCTGATCGAGTACAGACAGCTCATCGGCATCGCCGGCAACCGGTGTTCGCGCAGCGCCCGGGCATGGGGCTGGTCGGCATGGACCTGCGGGCCCCGCGGATCGACCATCCAGCGGTAGACCGCCTGTATCAGGGCCGGCGACTGGCTGCCGGCGGCGACATCGATGTTGACTGGACTGCCCAGCGCGACGATCTGCCGCACCGCGCCGGGCAAGCTCAGGCCGGCGTGGAGGGCGAACACGCCGCCCAGGCTCCAGCCGACCAGGCTGACGGTTCGGCCGGACTGCTGCCGGACAGCCTCAACCTTGCGCAGCAGCGCCTGGGCATGGCCGGGATGAAAGCCGACATTGCGCCCCAGCCCCCAGCTCTGCACCGCATAGCCCTTGCTGCGCAGGAACCGCTTCAGCGCCACCAGCGACGACTCGTCGGCCATGAAGCCCGGCAGCAGCAGCACCGGCTGGCCATCGCCCTGCGGCGTGCTGCCCAGCAGTGGCCAGGCCAGCGGCAGCGCCGCGATCTCGGCCAGCGCGCGCCATTCCAGCAGCGAGTGCCAGCGCTGCGGCGCGCCGGTGTGGGGGTGTCGGGTGGCCATGGTGGTTCGAGGCAGCGCAAGCAGCGGGCGATTCTGCCGGCGCCTCCGGGCCGCAACGAGGGTGGTTGCCCTAGCGCTGCTGCCTTGACCACCAGCCACTCCAGCCACGCCAGCCACCCCACAATTGGGCCATGCCCTGCACCCCAGCCCAGGCCCAGGACTGGTTGGCCCGGCGCGGCTGGCAGGCCTTTGACTTCCAGTCCCAGGTCTGGGCGGCGATGGCCAGCGGCCGCAGCGGCTTGCTGCACGCCAACACCGGCGCCGGCAAGACGCTGGCAGCCTGGCTAGGGGCCCTGGCGCGGGCCCAGGCACTGGGCGCTGAGGGTTCGACCCCGTCGCCGCCGCTGCAAGTGCTCTGGTTGACGCCGATGCGCGCCCTGGCTGCCGACAGCCAGCGCGCCCTGGCGCTGCCGGCCAACGAATTGGCGCCGCACTGGACGCTCGGCCTGCGCACCAGCGACACGCCGCCAAGCCAGCGTGCCGCCCAGGACAAGCGCCTGCCGACGGCGCTGGTCACGACCCCCGAATCGCTGAGCCTGCTGCTGACCCGCGCCGACGCGCGGCAGCGCCTGAGCCAGGTCCACACCGTGGTGGTCGACGAGTGGCATGAGTTGCTCGGCAACAAGCGCGGCGTGCAGGTTCAACTGGCGCTGGCGCGGCTGCGCGGCTGGCGTGGCGCGCAGGGGCTGTGCGTCTGGGGACTGTCGGCCACGCTGGGCAACCTAGACGAGGCGGCGGCCGCCCTGCACGGCCGGCAGCGGCGCGGCGACTCGGCCTGCCAGACGCCGCTGCTGGTGCGCGGCAGGGTCGACAAGCGCCTGGTCGTAGACACCTTGCTGCCGGCAGATCCCGGGCGCTTCTCCTGGGGCGGCCACCTCGGCGCGCAGATGCGCCTGCCGGTGGTCGAGGCGATCGCCGCCAGCGGCACCACCCTGGTCTTCACCAATGTGCGCTCGCAGGCCGAGGCCTGGTACCAGATGCTGCTGGCCGAGCGCCCGGACTGGGCCGGGCAGATCGCCTTGCACCATGGTTCGCTCGACAAGTCGGTGCGCGAATGGGTCGAGGCGGGCCTTAAGGCCGGCACGCTCAAGGCCGTGGTCGCGACCTCGTCGCTGGACCTGGGGGTCGACTTCCTGCCGGTCGAGCGGGTGCTGCAGATCGGCTCGGCCAAGGGCGTGGCGCGGCTGCTGCAGCGCGCCGGCCGGTCTGGCCACCAGCCCGGCCGCGACAGCCGCATCACCTTGGTGCCGACCAACACCCTGGAGCTGATCGAGGCGGTGGCGCTGCGCCGCGCGGTTGCGAGCGGCCGGATCGAGAGCCGGCAGCCGCCCGAGCAGCCGCTGGATGTGCTGGTCCAGCACCTGGTGACGGTCGCCCTGGGCGGCGGCTTCAATCCCCAGGCGCTGTGGCGCGAGGTCCGCCAGGCCCACAGCTACCGCCGCCTGTGCCGGGCCGAGTTCGATTGGGCGCTGGACTTCGTGGTCCGTGGTGGCGCCTCGCTGGGCGCCTATCCGCAGTACCACCGCGTGGCCAGCGTCAACGGCCGCTACACCGTGCCTGACCGCAGCATCGCGCTGCGCCACCGCATGCAGGTCGGCACCATCGTCAGCGAGGCCTCGATGTCGGTGCAGTGGGTCGGCGGCGGCAGCCTGGGGCAGATCGAGGAAAGCTTCATCGCCCGGCTCAAGCCCGGCGACAACTTCATCTTCGGCGGTCGGGTGCTGGCCCTGGTGCGGGCCCACGACATGGTCGCCCAGGTGCGCAAATCCGACGCCAAGCGCGGCCTGGTGCCCGCCTGGGCGGGCGGCAAGATGGCCTTGTCCAGCGAACTGGCCGACGCCACCCTGGCCGTGCTGACCGAAGCCGCCCAAACGGGACATACGGGGCATGCGGGCACGGCGACCGAGCCGGAACTGCTGGCCGCGCAGCCCATGCTCGATGCCCAGGCCCGGCTGTCGGCCCTGCCCACGGCGCGCCGCCTGCTGGTCGTGCAGTTCAGCTCCAGCGAAGGCCAGCACTTGTTCATCTACCCCTTTGCCGGCCGCACCGTGCACCTCGGGCTGGCCAGCCTGCTGGCCTGGCGGCTGGCCCGGGGGGTGCCCAACACCTTCTCGATCAGCGTCAACGACTACGGCTTCGAGCTGCTGGCGGCGCAGGCGCTGGACGCCGCAACGCTGCTCGACGGCAGCGTTTTCAGCGCCAACGCCTTGCTGGCCGACGTGCAGGCCAGCCTGAACAGCGGCGGGCTGGCGCAGCGGCGGTTCCGCGAGATCGCCCGCGTCGCCGGGCTGGTCTTCAGCGGCTACCCGGGCGCGCCCAAATCCAACCGCGCCCTGCAGGCATCGACCAGCCTGTTCTTCGAGGTCTTTCGCCGCTACGACCCGGACAACAAGCTGCTGGCCCAGGCCGACGCCGAGGTGCTGTCCCAGGAGTTGGACCTGGGCCGGCTCAGCGCCTGCCTGCAGCGCTTGCGCGGCCTGCGCCTACAACTGCAACGCCTGAGCGCCCCCAGCCCGTTCGCCCTGGCGCTGATGGTCGAGCGCTTTCGCGAGCAGCTCTCGACCGAGAAGCTCGCCGACCGCTTGGCACGGATCCTCGCCGACGCGCAGCACGCACTCGACGCCGCCGGCCCACCGCGAAGCCGCCCGTAGTGCCGTCTTTTGCCGGGATTTGAGGCCCTTGATCGTGCCATTGCGCTGGCCCGCAGGTGGGCAAGATCGCGGCGATGCACAGCCACCCGCACAGCCTCCCCGCCGTCGCCCGCCTGATCGGCCCGCAGCCAGCGGTGCCGCGCTGGGCGGGCATTCGGCACCTCTGGCTGCTGCTCATCCTGTGCCTGCTGGCCAGCGCGGCGCTGACCGCGGTGTCGGTGCAACAGGCCCGCCTGTCGGCCATAGTCGCGACAGGCTCGGCCAGCCAGGGCCAGGCGGCGGACCCGGCCCAGCCGGCACGTCAGGCGCTGCAGTTGATTGAGCACAGTCGCGGCATGGAGGCGCTGCACCTGCTGCAAGCCAGCGAGGCCGGCAAGCATGCGCTGGAGCTGCAGTTGCAGCAGAACCGGCGCACCTTGGCGGCGCTGTTGGCGCGCGGCGCGGCGCAATCATCGGACGCCGCCGCAGCCGCCGTCATCGTCGGGCTGCGGGCCGATGCCGACCAGTACGCCGCACTGCAGGACGAGTTGCTCGGCCTGTCGCGCCAGGCCCTGACCGAGACCGCCGCCGCAGCGCGGGCGCAGCAGGTGCTGGCAGGGCCCTCGCACGCCGTGTTCGAGCGCATGCACGTGGGGCTGGACCGCTGGTGGACGCTGGCGGAGGCGGACGCGCTGCGGCTGAGATCGTCACAGCAGGGGCAACAGGCCCAGGCGGCCAAGCTCTGGTGGGCGTTGGCCCTGGCCGGGCCCGTGTTGGTCGGGCTGGCACTGGCGCTGTGCCTGCATGGCAGCCGCGCAGCAACCCGGCCTGCGCCCCGACTGGCCGTGACTGCGGCATTGCCCGAGGCGTGGCTGCAGGCCCAGACCGCCGTCGATGCACCGGACAATGCGCCGGTCAATGCGACGGCCGATGCACCTGCCTCAGCGCCGCGGACACTGGCCTTCAGCCTGGCCGTCGGATCGTGGCGCCGGGAAAGCAGCGGCGAATTGCCGGCGCCAGCACTGCTGCCTTGATCCCAGGCGCCGGGCATGACCCGGATTTACCCTTGACCGGGCGCTGCCGTGGCTGGACCGGCAGTGGCGCAGGCATCATCGGCGGCAGGGCGCACCTTCGGCGCCAGATTGCACCTGGAGAACCCATGCGACTGCCTGCTTTGACTTCCTCGCGCCCGCCGCTGCGGGCCTGGGCCGCCGCCCTGGCCATGCTCGGCAGCACGGCGCTGCTGGCCCCGGCCCCAAGTTGGGCGCAAAAGCCCGCCACGACCACAGGCGAAATCCGCATTGCCCACATCCTGAGCAAGACCGGGCCGCTGGAAGCCTACGGCAAGCAGACCGCGCTCGGCTTCATGATGGGGCTGGACTACGCCACCGGCGGCAGCATGACCGTGGCGGGCAAGAAGCTGGTCGTGACCGAGAAGGACGACCAGGGCAAGCCCGACCTGGGCAAGAGCCTGCTCGCCGCGTCATATGCCGACGACAAGGCCGACATCGCCGTCGGCCCGACCAGTTCGGGCGTGGCGCTGGCCATGCTGCCGGTTGCCGAAGAGTACAAAAAGATTCTGCTGGTCGAGCCGGCGGTCGCCGATTCGATCACCGGCGACAAATGGAATAAATACATCTTCCGGACCGGGCGAAACTCCAGCCAGGACGCCATCAGCAATGCCGTGGCGCTCGACAAGGCCGGCGTCAGCATCGCCACGATGGCTCAGGACTACGCCTTTGGGCGGGATGGCGTGAAGGCCTTCAAGGAAGCCGTGAAGAAGGCCAAGATCGTCCACGAGGAATACCTGCCGACGACCACCACCGATTTCACCGCAGGGGCCCAACGGATCATTGACAAGCTCAAGGATCTGCCGGGCCGCAAAGTCATCTGGATCATCTGGGCGGGCGGCGGCGGCAACCCCTTCAAGATCACCGACCTGGACTTGAAGCGCTACGGCATCGAGATCGCCACCGGCGGCAACATCCTGCCGGCGATGGCCGCCTACAAGCAGTTCCCGGGGATGGAAGGCGCCACCTATTATTATTTTGGCATCCCGAAGAATCCAGTCAACGAATGGCTGGTCGCCAACCATTATTCTAAATTCAAGACGCCGCCTGATTTCTTCACCGCCGGCGGCATGAGCGCGGCGATTGCCGTGGTTGAGGCGCTGAAAAAGACCAAGGGCGATACTGCCTCCGACAAACTGATCGCGGCAATGGAGGGCATGAGTTTCGAGACGCCCAAGGGGAAAATGACATTCCGCGCCCAGGATCACCAGGCGATGCAGGACATGTACCATTTCCGAATCAAGATCGATCCGGCCTTTGCCTGGGGCGTGCCGGAGCTGGTGCGCGAGATCAAGGCCAGCGAAATGGACGTGCCGATCCGCAATCGGCGCTGAGCCCCGGGCTGCGTCAGCCGCCTGAGCCTGGGCCTTGCTCGAAACCCGTGACCTGACGATCCGCTTCGGCGGCCATGTCGCCGTCGACGCGGTGACCTGCTGCTTCATGCCCGGCAGCCTGACCGCGATCGTCGGCCCGAACGGCGCGGGCAAGACCACCTACTTCAACCTGATCTCGGGCCAGTTGCGCGCCAGCCAGGGCCAGGTCTGGCTGGCTGGGCGCGACATCAGCGCCCTGTCGGCGCCGCTGCGCACCCGCCTCGGTCTGGGCCGGGCGTTCCAATTGACGCAACTCTTCGCCAACCTGAGCGTGCTGGAGAACGTGCGCCTGGCAATCCAGGCACGCGAGGCCGGGCGTGGCCGGGCCGGGCCCTTCGGCGGGCTCGATTTTTGGCGGGTCTGGCTGGACCGCAGCCAATGGCTGGCCGAGGCCAGGTCGGTGCTGGCCCAGGTGCGCTTGATCGACCGGGCCGAGGCCAGCGCCAGCAGCCTGCCGCATGGCGACCAGCGCAAGCTCGAGGTGGCGCTGCTGATGGCGCTGGACCCGCTGGTCTACATGTTCGACGAGCCCACCGCCGGCATGGGCGTGGACGAGGTGCCGGTGGTGCTGGACCTGATCCGCGCGCTCAAGGCGCGGCGCGACCGCACGGTGCTGCTGGTCGAGCACAAGATGGACGTGGTGCGCGAACTGGCCGACCGCATCATCGTGCTGCACAACGGCCAGTTGGTGGCCGACGGCGAGCCGGCGGCGGTGATCGCCTCGGCGGTGGTGCAGCAGGCCTATCTGGGGGTGGTCGCATGAGCGTACCTATCCTCGAACTGCGCGGGGTCCACACCCACATTGGCAGCTACCACATCCTGCATGGCGTGGACCTGCAGGTGCCCGAGGGCGAGGTCACGGTGCTGCTCGGCCGCAACGGCGCCGGCAAGACGACCACGCTGCGCACGGTCATGGGCCTGTGGCGGGCCAGCGCGGGTGAATTGCGCTTTCGCGGCCGGCCGGTCCAGCACCTGGCCACGCCCGACATCGCCCGCCTCGGCCTGGCCTATGTGCCCGAGGCCATGGGCATCTTCGTCGACCTGACGGTGCAGGAAAACATGCTGCTGGCCGCACGCGCGGCGCGCCATGTGGGCGAATTGGACGCGGCACGGCTGGACTGGATTTTTGAGCTGTTCCCGGCGCTGAAGAAGTTCTGGCTGTACCCGGCGGGCAAGCTCTCGGGCGGGCAGAAACAGATGCTGTCGGTCGCCCGGGCGATCTGCGAGCCGCGCGACCTGGTCTTGATCGACGAGCCCAGCAAGGGCCTGGCGCCGGCGATCGTGCAGAACCTGATTGCCGCCCTGCGCGCGCTCAAGGCCCAGCGCAGCAGCGTGCTGCTGGTCGAGCAGAACTTCGCCATGGCCAGCGCCCTGGGCGACCATGCGGCGGTGATGGACAACGGCCGGATCGTGCACAGCGGGCCGATGTCGGCCCTGGTGCAAGACCCAGCGCTGCAGCAGCGCCTGCTCGGCCTGTCGCTGGGAGCCACGGCATGAACCAGGCGGTGCCCAAGGCGGTGTTCGACTGGCGGCCGGTGGCGCTGCTGCTAACGCTGCTGGCGCTGGGACTGCCGGCCATCGCCAGCCCCAGCACCTGGCTGACGCTGACCGTTGCCGGCCTGGCGATGGGGCTGATCATTTTCGTCATCGCCTCCGGCCTGACCCTGGTGTTTGGCCTGATGGATGTGCTGAATTTCGGCCACGGCGTGTTCATTGCCCTCGGCGCGTTTGTGGCCACCAGCGTGATGGGCGGGATGAGCGCCTGGTCGGCCGGCTCGGGCTGGGCGCAACTGGCCAGCGTGTTCTGCGCCATGCTGGTGGCGTTTGGCGTTGCCGGGGCCGTCGGCTGGGCATTCGAGCGGGTGATCGTGCGGCCGGTCTACGGCCTGCACCTCAAGCAGATCCTGATCACCATGGGCGGCATGATCGTCGGCGAGGAATTGATCAAGGCAATCTGGGGCCCGGCGCAGATTCCCCTGCCCCTGCCCGAGGCGCTGCGCGGCGCCTGGCTGGTCGGCGACGCGGCGATCGAGAAGTACCGGGTGCTGGCCGGCGTGATCGGCCTGGGCGTGTTCGCGGCGCTGGCCTACACCCTGGCGCGCACCAAGCTCGGCCTGCTGGTGCGGGCCGGCGTGCAGGACCGCGAGATGGTCGAGGCGCTGGGCTACCGCATCCGCACGCTGTTCGTCGGCGTGTTCGTTGTCGGCTCGGGGCTGGCCGGACTGGGCGGCGTGATGTGGGGGCTGTACCAGCAGAACGTCACGGCGCAGATCGGCGGGCAGGTCAATGTGCTGATCTTCATCGTCATCATCATCGGCGGCCTGGGTTCGACCCTGGGCTGCTTCATCGGCGCGCTGCTGGTCGGGGTGATGGCCAACTACACCGGCTTTCTGGCACCCAAGCTGGCGCTGTTCTCGACCATAGGCCTGATGGTGGCGATCCTGCTGTGGCGGCCGCAGGGGCTGTACCCGGTGAGCAACCGCTGAGATGCTGGCGCGCCTGCTCTCGCACGACCTGCCGCGCAGCCGCTGGCTGGCGCTGGCGCTGCTGGCCATCGTCCTCGGCCTGGCGCTGGCGCCGTTCGTCTTTCCCGGCAGCAAGGCGCTGGGCGTGGCCGCCAAGGTGCTGGTCTTCATCCTGCTGGTGGCCAGCTACGACCTGCTGCTCGGCTACACCGGCATCGTCAGCTTCGCCCACACCATGTTTTTCGGCATCGGCGCCTACGGTGTCGCCATCGCCAGCAGCCGGATCGGCCCGGGCTGGCCGGCACTGGCATTGGGCCTGCTCGCGGCGCTGTTGCTGTCGCTGGCCCTGTCGCTGCTGATCGGGCTGTTCTCGCTGCGCGTCAAGGCGATCTTCTTCGCCATGATCACGCTCGCCGTGGCGGCGGCATTCCAGACCCTGGCCTCGCAGTTGTCCGAGATCAGCGGCGGCGAAGACGGCCTGACGTTCAAGAACCCGCGCTGGCTGAGCCCGTCGTTCGAGCCGTTCGACGCGCCGCTGATGGGCGTCGCCATCGACGGCCGGATCGTCGCCTACTACCTGCTGTTCGGCGTCGTGGCGGTGCTCTTCCTGGCGCTGCTGCGGATCGTCAACTCACCCTTCGGGCGGGTCTTGCAGGCGATCCGCGAGAACGATTTCCGGGCCGAGGCCATCGGCTTTCGCACCGTCGTCTACCGCAGCCTGTCCAACGTGCTGGCCGCGCTGTTCGCGACCGTGGCCGGGGCCCTGCTGGCGCTGTGGCTGCGCTACACCGGGCCCGACACCACGCTGAGCTTCGAGATCATGCTGGACATCCTGCTGATCGTCGTCATCGGCGGCATGGGCACGCTCTACGGCGCGGTGCTGGGCGCGGTGCTGTTCATGCTCGCCCAGAACTACCTGCAAGACCTGCTGAAGTGGGGTGGCGCAGCGTTCGAGGGCATCCCGGTGCTGGGCCAGTTGATCAGCCCGGACCGCTGGCTGCTGTGGCTGGGGGTGCTGTTCGTGCTGGCGGTCTACCACTTCCCCAGCGGCGTGGTCGGCAGGCTGCGGGCCCTGGCGCGGGGCTGACGCGGCGGCGGCTGGCCGCCCCGGACCGGTGGCGGCCATGCGGCGCACAGGGCGATTTCTTGATAATGCGAACTGTTCGCATTATCATTTGAGCGTCACCTTGCAAACCTGACTGACGCCTTCGCCATGCCCCTGCCGCCCGTTCTGCGCCTTGCCGCGCCCCTGCTGTGCCTGAGCTTGGCGCTGGGCGCCGCCCGCGCCGCCGACCTGGAAGTCACGCTCGTCATCAAGGGCCACCGCTTCGAGCCGGCGGAGCTGAAAGTGCCGGCCGGGCAGCGCGTGCGGCTGCTGATCCACAACCAGGATGCCAGCGCCGAAGAGTTCGAGAGCCACAGCCTGAACCGCGAAAAGATCATCCCCGGCGGCGCCAAGGTCAGCCTCTACATCGGCCCGCTCAAGCCCGGCCGTTACCGCTTCTATGGCGAGTACAACGAAGCCACCGCCCAGGGCGTGGTGATCGCCGAATAGGCCGGCACCGCCCGCACTGCCATGTTTGCCATCGCCCTGATCGTCTTCCGCGAGTCGCTGGAAGCGGCCTTGCTGCTGGGCATCGTCGCTGCCGCGACCCAAAACCTGGCCGGGCGCTGGCGCTGGCTGGGCGCTGGCGTGGTGATCGGCAGCCTGGGGGCGTTGACTCTGGCGCTGCTGGCCGGCCGGATCAGCGCCTGGCTCGATGGCGTAGGCCAGGATGTCGTCAACATTGGCGTGCTGGCGGCGGCACTGGCGATGCTGCTCTGGCATTGCATCTGGGTCAGCGGTCATGCCCGCGAAAGCGCCGTGCAGGCGCGCCAACTGAGCCAGTCTGCGTCGACCGGCAAGGGCAGGCCCTGGTCGCTGCTGGTCGCGGTCGCCCTGGTGGTCTTGCGCGAAGGCGCCGAGGCGGTGCTGTTCGTCAGCGGCGCGATGGTCGACCCGGTTGGTGGCGGCGCGGGCGCCGTCTTGCTGGCCGGCGCGCTCGGCCTGGGCGCCGGCCTGCTGGTCGGGGCGCTGCTCTACGCCGGCCTGGCGCGCATTCCGATGCGCCATGTCTTCAGCGCCACCAACGGCTTGATCGCGCTGCTGGCCGGCTCGCTGGCCAGCCAGTTGGCGCGCGCCCTGGCCCAGGCAGGGTTGTTCGAGCTGGGCAGCGCGCCACTGTGGGACAGCTCGGCCCTGCTGCCACAGCACTCCGTCATGGGCACGCTTTTGCATGCCTTGGCCGGCTATGACGCCCAGCCTTCGACCGCGCAACTGGCGTTCTATGTCGCCGCGCTGGCCCTGATCGCTGCCGGCACCCGGCTGCGCAGGCGCCGCCCGGGCTGATTCCCAAGCCTGATTCCCAACCCTGACGCTGAAAGCATGACGATGCGAACCGCAGTCGCAGCGGGGGCCTTGTTCGCCCTCGCCCTCTCCACCCTGGCCCTGTCACCCGGCGCCCAGGCCGGCGCATCGGACTATGTGCTGGTGCCTGTCGTCGAAGAAGGCGAGCGCGAAATCGACTTCAAGGCCGGCTTCGCCCGCGCCCGAGACGGCAGCCGCAGCGGCCAGCAATCGACAGGCCTGGGCTGGGGGATCAACCGCTTCTGGTTCACCGAGCTCTATGCCAAATGGCACCAGGAGCCGGGCGCGGCCAGCGGCTTCGATGCCTGGGAGTGGGAGAACCGGTTTCAACTCAGCGAGACCGGCAAGTACCCGCTGGAGATCGGCCTGCTGCTGGAAATCGAACGCCCCAAGGACCGCAGCGAGGGCTACGAGCTGCGCTGGGGGCCGCTGCTGCAGGCCGACCTGGACCGGGTCGTCGACGGCCTGCAGGCCAACCTGAACCTGCTCTGGCAGAAGCATGTGCGCGTAGCCGGTGGCGAGCCGGCGCGGCTGTTCGGCCAATGGCAATTGAAGCTGCGCTGGCGACCTGAACTGGAGTACGGGCTGCAGGGCTTTGCCGACCTCGGCCCGTGGCAAGCCTCCCGCCCGGCCACCCAGCGCCCGCAGAACGCTGGTCCGGCGATCTTTGGCCGATTCAAACTCGGCACGCGCCAGGTTCTCAAGTACAACGCCGGCCTGCTGCTCGGCCTGAACCGCGACGCCCCGCGGCAGACGCTGCGGCTGCAGATCGAGCTGGAGTTCTAGTCGCCGGGTGACCTCAGCGCCGAAAGCGCCAGCCGACCTCAGCGCCGAAAGCGCCGGCCGATTTCAGCGCCTGAAGCGCCCGTCGGCACCAATGATCGACAGGTCCGAGTAGTCCACCCCGGTGTGGTCGGCGGCGCTGTAGCTCAGCTCCAGCCCGCCGATGTCGACCCGCTTGAAGGTCTCAAGTGCGTTTTTGATGGCTTCGCGGGTCGGGTTCCGGCCGGCGCGGCGCAGCGCCTCGACCAGCACCTTGGCGGCGGCGTAGCCCTCGACCATCGCCGGGGTGACCTCGGCATGGGTGGTGGCGGCCAGCCGGTCGGTCAGCTCCTTGATGATCGGCGTGCTCAAGGAACGCTCCGACGGAAAGACCTGGCTGACGACCACGCCGCGGGCGTTCTCGCCCAGCGATTTGACGAATCCCGAGGCGGCGTTGTTGGACAAGGTGACGATCTGCGCCCGCGACCCGGCGGCGCGGATCGCGGCCACGCCGTCCACCACCTGGGTGCCGGCGCCGACGAAGAGCACCGCCTGGGCCTCGGCCTGGAGAATCTTCGGCACCACCGGCTTGAAATCAGGCTTGCTGCGGTCGTACTTCTCGTGCAGCACGGGGGCCTTCTTGGCCACCGCAAAGCCCTTCATTGCGCCGGCCACGCCGTCATCGCCAAAGGTGTCGTTGGACTGCAGCAGCACGATCCGCTCCATGCCAGTGCTGAGCAGGTGCCGCACCGCGTGCTCGGCCTCGCGCTGGTAGGTGGCGCGGACATTGAACACCCAGGGGTTGACCGGCTCGTGCAGCAGCATCGCGCCGGTCGAAGGTGCGATCAGCGTGATCTTGTGCTCCTTGAGCAGCGGCAGGATGGCCTGGGTCTGCGGCGTGCCACGGCTGAAGAACAGCGCCAACACGCCCTGGTCGATCAGCTTCTTGGCGTTCTCAGCCGCCAGCTTGGCGTCGAACTTGTCGTCCAGCGAGATCAGCTCGATCTTCTGCCCCAGCACCCCGCCGCGCTCGTTGACGGCCGCCAGGTAGGCCTTGGCGCCGTCGGTGCCTTCCTTGACACCCGAGGCCACCGGCCCAGTGAAGCTGGAGGTCTGGCCGATGCGCAGTTGCGCCTGGCTGGTGCCGGCGCAGAGCCAGAGGCAGGCTATCAGCACCACGGGGGAAAACAGCTTGACCATCGCTACTCCTGGCAGGCGTCGGTGATTGGTGCGGGCGTGAGGACGTGGCAGTTTAGGCGCAGTCGGTTGCGCACCGGCCAGGACCTGCCCGGCCAGCCTGGGGGCTGCATAGAATGCCCCGCTGCACTCCTGGACGACCCCCACATGACCGGCTCCCTGCCCCCGGCGCCGGACCCTGGCGGCGGCCTGATCCGCATCCGCGGCGCCCGCCAGCACAACCTCAAGAACCTCGACCTCGACATCCGCACCGGCGAGATGACGGTGGTCACCGGGCCTAGCGGTTCAGGCAAGTCCAGCCTGGTGTTCGACACCCTTTATGCCGAGGGCCAGCGGCGCTACGTCGAGACCTTCAGCGCCTATGCGCGGCAGTTCCTGGACCGCATGGACCGGCCGGCGGTGGACCGGGTCGACGGCGTGCCGCCGGCCATCGCCATCGACCAGACCAACCCGGTGCGCACCAGCCGCTCGACCGTCGGCACCATGACCGAGCTGAACGACCACCTGAAGCTGCTGTTCGCCCGCGCCGCGCAGTTGTTCGACCGGCAGACGGCCAGCCCGGTCCGGCACGACACGCCCGAGACGATCTATGCCGACCTGGTGGCCCGGGCTGGCGCCGCCGGCGACCCGCGCCTGGTGGTCTCGTTCCCGGTCGAACTGCCCGGCAACGTCAGCCCGGCCGAGGTCGAGCAATGGCTGTCGGCCAGCGGCTTCACCCGGGTGCAGTCCGAGCGCGTGGTCGAGGCGCCGCCCAGCGGCGCCGGGCCGTCCCAAGCCGCGAGCGCCCCCTCGGGGGGCAGCGCAGCGGCGACAGCCGCAAGCGTGGGGCCTGGCGGCGCCGGGCCGTCCCAAGCCGCAAACGTGGGGGTCAGGAAAATCCTCGATGTCAGCGCCGACCGGCTGCGGGTGGTCCACGCCGACAAGGCCCGCGTGGTCGAGGCGATCGAGCTGTCGCTGCGCCGCGGCGGTGGCCGGGTCAACGTCGACATCCTCGGCGACGCGGCAGCCGAGCCGACCCGCTGGCGCTGGTCGACCGGCTTGCATTGCCCCGAGAGCGAGCTGCGCTATGCCGAGCCGCAGCCGCCGCTGTTCAGCTTCAACTCGGCCTTTGGCGCCTGCGAGGCCTGCCGCGGCTTTGGCCGGGTGATCGGGGTCGACATGGGGCTGGTCATCCCGGACCCGCGCAAGACCCTGCGCAACGGTGCGGTCAAACCGCTGCAGACCCCCGCCTGGGCCGATTGCCAGTCCGACCTGCTGAAGCACGCGGGTGAGGCCGGCATCCCGCGCGACACCGCCTGGAGCCAGCTCAGCCCCGAGCAGCGCGACTGGGTGATCGAAGGCAGCCCGCAATGGAGCGGCAAGTGGAACGCGCAGTGGTACGGCGTGCGGCGCTTCTTCGGCTACCTCGAGAGCAAGGCCTACAAGATGCACATCCGCGTGCTCTTGTCCAAATACCGCAGCTACACGCCCTGCGGCAGTTGCGGCGGTGCCCGGCTCAAGACCGAGGCGCTGCTGTGGCGGATCGGCTCGCACGACGACGCCGAGCGGGCGCTGCAGCCCGCAGCCCAGGCCGGCAGCCCGGCCGGCAGTCCAGCGGCACGCGAACGCTTCTTGCCCAGCGGCACGGCCTGGTCGCGGGCGCAACTGGACGTGCTGCCGGGGCTTTGCCTGCACGACCTGATGTTGCTGCCCATCGCCCGCCTGCGCCGCTTCTTCGACGGCCTGAGCCTGCCCAGCGCGCTGCAGGGCGATGCCTTGAAGCTGCTGCTTGACGAAGTCCGCACCCGCATCCGCTACCTCTGTGAGGTCGGCCTGGGCTACCTGACGCTGGACCGCCAGAGCCGCACCCTCTCGGGCGGCGAGGTCCAGCGCATCAACCTGACGACCGCGCTCGGCACCTCGCTGGTCAACACCTTGTTCGTGCTCGACGAGCCGAGCATCGGCCTGCACCCGCGCGACATGGGCCGGATCGTCCAGGCCATGCACCGCCTGCGCGACGCCGGCAACACCCTGGTGGTGGTCGAGCATGACCCGGCGGTGATGCTGGCCGCCGACCGGCTGATCGACATGGGGCCTGGCCCGGGCGAGCGCGGCGGCCGGATCGTCTTTGACGGCACGCCCGACGCTGCCCGCCACGCCGACACCCTCACCGGCGCCTACCTGGGGGCGCGCAAGCATGTCGGCATCGGCCAGCGCCGGCCGGTGGTCGAGGCCACCCCCAAGCTCATCCTCGAGGGCGCGCGCGAGCACAACCTGCAGGCCCTGGATGTGACCATTCCGCTGCAACGGCTGGTGGTGGTGACGGGGGTCTCGGGTTCGGGCAAATCGACCCTGGTCCAGGATGTGCTGGTGCCGGCGCTGCTGCGCCATTTCGGCAAACCGACCGAGGCCGCTGGCGCCTTCGACCGGCTGCTCGGCATGGACCACCTGGCCGATATCGTGTTCGTCGACCAGAGCCCGATCGGCAAGACCGCGCGCTCCAACCCGGTCAGCTATGTCGGCGCCTTCGACGAGATCCGCAAGCTGTTCGCCTGGGCGCCGCTGGCGATAGAGCGCAGCTACGGCGCCGGCATGTTCAGCTTCAACGCCGGCCTGGGGCGCTGCGCGAGTTGCGGCGGCTCGGGCTTCGAGCATGTCGAGATGCAGTTCCTGTCCGACGTCTACCTGCGCTGCCCGGACTGCGACGGGCGGCGCTTTCGCGCCGAGATCCTCGACGTCAAGCTGCTGCGCGGGCCCTACCAGCTCTCGGTCGCCGATGTGCTGGATCTGACCGTGGCCGAGGCCTGCATCGTCTTCAGCGCCGACCCGCAGGTGGTGGCGCGGCTGCAGCCTATCGTCGATGTCGGCCTGGACTATGTGCGCCTGGGCCAGCCGGTGCCGACCCTGTCCGGCGGCGAGGCCCAGCGCCTGAAGCTGGCCGGCCATCTGGCTGGGGCGGTGAGCAGCGGCGGCTGGGGCCAGCGCCCGCCCGTGGCCAGGCGCGGCACCCTGTTCCTGTTCGACGAGCCGACCACCGGCCTGCATTTCGACGACATCGCCAAGCTGATGCGCTCGCTGCGCCGGCTGCTCGATGCCGGGCATTCGCTGGTCGTGATCGAACACAACCTCGACGTGATCCGCGCCGCTGACTGGCTGATCGACCTGGGGCCCGAGGGCGGCGACGGTGGCGGCCTGCTGGTCTGCGTCGGCACGCCGGACGAGGTCAAAGCCCACCCCACGTCGCACACCGGCGCGGCGCTGCGCGACTACGAGGCGACGATGGGCCTGGCCGGGGTGCGCGCCGAAGAAGGTGGTCGCGCCCTGCAGGCGTTGCTCAAGAGCCAGCGCGACGCCCGCCGCGCGGCCGCCGAGGGCTCGATCCGCATCGTCAACGCCCGCGAGCACAACCTCAAGAGCCTCAACGTCGAGATCCCGCGCGGCCGCTTCAGCGTCATCACCGGCGTGTCCGGCTCGGGCAAATCGACCCTGGCCTTCGACATCCTGTTCAACGAGGGCCAACGCCGCTACCTCGAGAGCCTCAACGCCTACGCCCGCAGCATCGTCCAGCCGGCCGGGCGGCCCGAGGTCGACGCGGTCTACGGCATCCCGCCGACGGTGGCGATCGAGCAACGGCTGTCGCGCGGCGGGCGCAAGAGCACGGTCGCCACGACCACCGAGGTCTGGCACTTCCTGCGCCTGCTGTGGGTCAAGCTCGGCCTGCAGCGCTGCGTCCACGACGGCACCGAGGTGCGGCCGCAGAGCGTCGAAAGCATCGCCGCACAGATCCTGCGCGAGCCCGCCCAGGGCGGCCTGCGCGGCCGCCACATCGGCCTGCTGGCGCCGCTGGTGGTCCACCGCAAGGGCGTCTACACCGACCTGGCGAAATGGGCCAAGGCGCGCGGCCACAGCCACCTGCGGGTCGACGGCGAGTTCATCAAGCTCGACCCCTGGCCACGGCTGGACCGCTTCAAGGAGCACACCCTGGAGCTGCCGGTCGCCGACCTGTGGGTTGACCCGGCCGACGAGGCCGGCCTGCGCGCCGCCCTGGCCAGCGCGCTCGACCTGGGCAAGGGTGTGCTGCATGTGCTGGCGCCGCTGGACGGCCTGGCCGAGGCCCTGGCCGGCGGCTGGTCCACAGCTGCGGTCGGCCAGTTGCGGGTGTTCTCGACCAAGCGCGCCTGCCCGCAATGCGGCACCAGCTACCCCGAGCCCGACCCGCGCATGTTCAGCTACAACAGCAAACATGGCTGGTGCACCAGTTGCGTCGGCACCGGCCTGGCGCTGAGCCGCGAACAGCGCAAGGCCTACGACGACTCGGTCCGCGACGACCAAGACAAGGGCCGCGAGCAGCGCTTTGCGGCCGAACAGGCCGATCCCGAGGGCCTGGCCGGCGAACCCTGCCCCGACTGCGCCGGCAGCCGGCTGAACCCGGTCGCCCGCGCCATCACCTTCGACCAGCACACCATCACGGCGGTCGCCCAATGGTCGGTAGCTGCAGCCCGGCGCTGGGTCGAATCGCTGACCCTGCAAGGGCGTGACGCGCAGATCGCCCGCGATGTCGTCAGCGAGATCGCCAGCCGCTTGAGCTTTCTCGAAGAAGTCGGCCTGGGCTACCTCACGCTCGACCGCGCCGCGCCCACCCTGTCGGGCGGCGAGGCCCAGCGCATCCGCCTGGCGGCGCAACTCGGCAGCAACCTGCAGGGCGTCTGCTACGTGCTGGACGAACCGACCATCGGCCTGCACCCGCGCGACAACGCCGTCCTGCTCAGGGCCCTGGCACGGCTGGCGGCGCTGGGCAACACCCTGGTCGTCGTCGAGCATGACGAAGACACCATCCGCCGCGCCGACCATGTCATCGACATCGGCCCCGGCGCCGGCCGGCGCGGCGGCCAGGTGGTGGCCACGGGCAGCGTGGCCGAGCTGTCGGCCAACCCGGCGTCGCTGACCGGCCGCTTCCTGGCCGCACCGCTGAAACACCCGCTGCAACCGCGCCGGCCGGTCGACGCCAACACTCTGCAGTTGCACCTCGTCGGCGCGCACCTGCACAACCTGCAATCGCTGGACCTGGACTTGCCGCTGCAACGCCTGGTCGCCGTCAGCGGCGTCAGCGGCTCGGGCAAGAGCACCCTGGCCCGCGACGTGCTGCTGGCCAACGTCCAGGCCCTGGTCGGCGCCAAGAACGCCCGTCGCCCGGCCCAGGCGGCCGAGCCGGTGGCCCTGCTCGGCTGCCGCGCGCTCGAAGGTTTCGGCGCGATCGACCGGGTGCTGGAGGTCGACCAGACCCCGATCGGCAAGACCCCGCGTTCCTGCCCGGCGACCTACATTGGCTTCTGGGACGCGATCCGCCGGCTCTACACCGAGACCCTGGAGGCCAAGGCCCGTGGCTACGCCGCCGGCCGCTTCAGCTTCAACACCGGCCAGGGCCGCTGCGCCGGCTGCGAAGGCCAGGGCCTGCGCACCATCGAGATGAGCTTCCTGCCCGACGTCAAACTGCCCTGCGACCAATGCCACGGCATGCGCTTCAACCCCGAGACGCTGGCCGTCTCCTGGCGCGGCCGGAGCATCGGCGAAGTGCTGCAGATGGCGGTCGACGAGGCGGTCGACTTCTTCGCCGCGATGCCGGCCATCGCCCACCCGCTGCGCCTGCTGCAAGACGTAGGCCTGGGCTACCTGACGCTGGGTCAGCCCAGCCCCACCCTGTCCGGCGGCGAGGCGCAACGGATCAAGCTCGTCACCGAGCTGTCCAAGGTCCGCGACGACATCACCCGCCGCGGCCAGAAGCCGCCCCACACCCTCTACGTCCTCGACGAACCCACCGTCGGCCTGCACATGGCCGACGTCGAACGCCTGATCCGGGTGCTGCACCGCCTCGTCGCCGCCGGCCACAGCGTGGTCGTGATCGAACACGACCTGGACCTGATCGCCGAAGCCGACTGGGTCATCGACCTCGGCCCCGAAGGCGGCGACGCCGGCGGCCGCCTGGTCGCCGCCGGCCCGCCCGAATTGCTGGTAGCGCTGGGCACGCACACCGGCCAGGCGCTGCGGGGCGTGTTGGCGCGCTGAGCCTGGGCATGCTCAGCCCATCCGACGCTGGCGCCGGACAGGGCAGTTCACTCCCACGGGTTGATGAGATCAACGCCCATGGGCTGGAAATCGGCGAGGTTGCGTGTGACCAACTTCAGGCGATGAACCAACGCCGTGGCGGCGATCAGGGCATCGCGTTCAGGACCAGGGTCGGGCACATGAAGCTGGGCGCAGCGTTGTGCGACGGCCGTGTCTACCGCAAGGATGCGGCCGGCAAAAGCCGGCAAGATGACGCTGTCTATCCAGCTTCGCAACACGGCGCCTTGAGCCACGTCGCGCCGCGCCAATAGCAAGGTACCGGCCTCGATTTCCAAGATCGTGATCGCCGACAGGTAGAACTGGGTGTGGTCAACCGCTCGCGCCCAGGACGCGACCCGAGCATCGGCACGAGCCGGTCGGCGCAATTCAGACAGCACGTTGGTGTCGAGCAGAAACATCAGCTCAAGTCCGGAACGCGCAACGGGCCAGCGCCCAGGCGCGGCGGATCGAACTCGATGGCGTCGCTGCCGGGCATGGCTATGGCGTCCAGCAAACTCTTCGACGGCCCGGCCAGGCGCTGATACGCCGCGTGCCGCAGCAGCACATAGGCCGGGCGGCCACGGTCGGTGATGAACACCGGCCCAGCCTCGGCCGCGCGCTTGGCTTGGCTGACATCCTGGTTGAACTCGCGGCTGGAAAATCTGGTGATGTTCACGACACACCTCTAGGACACATTTGTATGTGCCTACAGTAATACATCCATGGGCGGATCGCCAGCGCAAAGTAGCAACGTACCCCGCAATGCTTGGCGTGCTTTGCCTGACTTTGCTACTGGCAAATCTACGACCTCGACGAGCCCACCGTCGGCCTGCACATGGCCGACGTCGAACGCCTGATCCGGGTGCCGCACCGCCTCGTCGCCGCCGGCCACAGCGTGGTCGTGATCGAACACGACCTGGACCTGAGCGCCGAAGCCGACTGGGTCATCGACCTCGGCCCCGAAGGCGGCGACGCCGGCGGCCAGATCGTCTGCGTCGGCACGCCCGAAGACGTCAAGCACCATGCCAGCTCGCACACCGGCAAGGCGCTCGCCGAATACGACGTGGCCATGGGCATCGGCGGGCACAAGGTCGAAGAAGGCGTGCCCTTGCAATACCTCGTCAAACAGCAGCGCGCCGAGCGCCGCGTGATCGACGAGACCATCCGCATCGTCAACGCGCGCGAGCACAACCTGAAGTCGCTCGATGTCAGCATCCCGCGCGGCAAGTTCAGCGTGGTGACCGGCGTCTCGGGCTCGGGCAAGTCGACGCTTGCGTTCGACATTCTTTTCAACGAAGGCCAGCGCCGCTACCTCGAATCGCTCAACGCCTATGCCCGCAGCATCGTGCAGCCGGCGGGGCGGCCCGAGGTCGACGCGGTCTACGGCATTCCGCCGACGGTCGCGATCGAGCAGCGCCTGAGCCGCGGTGGCCGCAAAAGCACAGTCGCGACCACCACCGAGGTCTGGCACTTTCTGCGGCTGCTCTACGTCAAGCTCGGGCTGCAGCATTGCGTCAACGACGGCTCGCCGGTCAAGCCGCAAAGCGCCGAGAGCATCGCGGCGCAACTGCTGCGCGACCCGGAGCACGGTGGTCACAGAGGTCAACACGTCGGCCTGCTCGCGCCGCTGGTCGTCGCTCGCAAGGGCGTCTACACCGACCTCGCCAAATGGGCCAAGGGCCGCGGCCACACCCACTTGCGCGTCGACGGTGAATTCTTGAAGGTCGACCCATGGCCGCGGCTCGACCGCTTCAAAGAGCACACGCTGGAGCTGCCGGTCGGCGACATCGTGGTCAGTGCCGACAACGAAGCCGAACTGCGCGCAATGCTCGCGAGCGCGCTCGAACTCGGCAAGGGCGTGATGCACCTGCTCGCGCCGCTCGATGGCCTGCAAGGTGCGATGGCCGCAGGCGGTGCCACCGCGCACATCGGCAGCGTCAAGGTGTTTTCGACCAAGCGCGCGTGCCCGACCTGCGGCACCAGCTACCCCGAGCTCGACCCGCGCATGTTCAGCTACAACAGCAAGCACGGCTGGTGCACCACCTGCGTCGGCACCGGTCTGAAACTCACGCGTGAACAGCGCAAGGCGTACGACGACTCGGTGCGCGACGACGCCGACAAAGGCCGCGAACAGTCGTTTCCGTCCGAAGAACAAGAGGTCGAGGGCGTGGTCGACCAGCCTTGCCCCGACTGCGCCGGCACCCGGCTCAACCCGGCCTCGCGGCGGGTCACTTTCGAAGCCGAGCCGATCACCGCGATCGGGCGGTGGTCGGTCGCCGATGCGCGGGTGTGGGTCAAGGCACTCGCGCTCAAAGGCCGCGATGCCGAGATCGCCCGCGACGTGGTCAGCGAGATCGAGAGCCGGCTGCAGTTTCTCGAAGACGTGGGCCTCGGCTACCTCACGCTCGACCGCGCTGCGCCCACCTTGAGCGGCGGCGAGGCCCAGCGCATTCGCCTCGCGGCGCAGCTCGGCAGCAACCTGCAGGGCGTCTGCTACGTGCTCGACGAGCCGAC
>JANXYH010000100.1 GCA_025350145.1 Burkholderiales bacterium
CTGGGCGACCAGGCCGAGGCACAGGCGCTGGCCCATTTGCTGCGCCAGGGGCTGCGGCTCGAATGCCGCAATTATCGACTCGCCGGTGGGCCGCATGCGCCCGGCGCCGAGATCGACCTGGTGATGCGCGAGCCCGATGGCGCCCTGGTATTCGTCGAGGTTCGGGCCCGCCGCAGCGACAGCCATGGCGGTGCCGCCTCCAGCGTCACTGCCGCCAAGCAGCGCCGGATCGTGCGCGCCGCCGGGCACTACCTGATGCGCCTGGCGGTGCCGCCGGCCTGCCGCTTTGACGTGGTCAGCATCGACGCCGGCGTGCTGACCTGGCTGCGCGCGGCGTTTTCCGCCTGAGCCCGGCATTGACCAACGGCGGCCGAGTGATCGCTGCGGGTGCCGGCCCGGCAGCGACGCTGGCGCAACTCTTCGCCGCCAGCCTGGTCGGCAGGTTCGAGCGCGAGCGCCCCGGTCTGGCGGCCTTGGCGCTGGGTGGCGATGGCGGGGTCTGGTCGGCCTTGGCCGGCGCGGCTGAACCGCAGGCGGTGCTGGCGCGGCAGGTTCATGCCTTAGGCGTGCCCGGCGATGTGCTGCTGCTGATCGACCCATGCGCTGAGCAGACTGGGCTGGTGGCCGCAGCGCGCGCGGCCCAGTCCAAGGACATGAGGATCGATTCGCCTCGCTTTGACCACCCACCGATCACATCCACCCGTCCGAGCAACTGCTTGAGACGATAAAGGTAACTTCCAGGCCAACCTGCCGAAATCGCGCCAAGTGCTTGATTTGTAAAAGGGCCTTCAACACGCGCCGACGCCGCCCGTGGCCAACTGTCAAATTTTCCGACACGCGGCAGGGGCGATCGCCAGTCGGCACCAGCCCGACCTGTTCGGCGCGGCTCAGGTGCTGCTGGTGGATGGCGCTTCCTGGGGCCGAGGTGCGGCATGCCGGGGATCTGCGCCTCAGCGCCGGCTGGCGCTCGCGGTGTCGCGACCAACCCAAAAGGGCAGACTCGACCCCGAGACTGTTGAACTGGCGGCAGCCAGACGAAGACCCCAAACTGTCGGAAAACTTTACATACATCCGCAACGGGCCGGACGCCAATAAACGTAAGTTATTGATTTATCTAACTTCTTTATGCAATTTAGAGGATTGGCCCGATCCTTGCTTTAACTTGGTTGCGAGCCACGAAATCGTAGCGCTAGCGGCTTTAGCAGTTCAGGTCTTCCAATCCTTCCTCCTCAAGGTGTCAGCAAAATGCAAATCAAATCCTTCATCCGCCAAGGCGCCGTCGCCCTGGCAGCCCTGTGCGCCTTTGGCGCCTCTCAGGCCAGCCAGGTCTTCGTCTCCGGCACGGATGCGATGTCCTTTCATGGCGATTCGAACTTCATCAACCCGGTCGTTAACCAGCTGATTGGCGGCGCGGGGTCCAACAAGGTCCTGGTCATCGGCACCGGCTCCCTCAACTACACCAGTGGTGGCGCCACCCTGGTCATTGGCAGCGGTACGCTCGGCTTGGAGACGCTGTCGGACTACGAAGCGATCATCTTCGCGTCTCCTTGCTGCAGCGACCCTGCGGGCCGTCTGGGCTCCCGGGGCGCGGATGTCGCGGCTTATGTCGCAGGCGGTGGTGGCATCTACATCGAGGACTACCAGGGCAATGCGGCCTGGGACACCATCCTGGGCATCCCGGCCGGCGGCGGCGCAGCCAGCTTGATCGACAGCCTCGACTGTATCGACCCGGGCGTTTCGACCCCCGGCGGTATCGCGTTCGGCTTCGCGCCGTCGTACACCGAAGGCTGCTTCGTGCACCAGTCGTACACGGAGGCCTTCTGGGCCGGCCAAAGCTTCTTCGCCCTGCAGACCAAGACCGATGCCCACGCCTGGGTGACGATGGCGCGCGGCTTCGCCAACCCGGCCCCGGAGCCGGCGTCGGTGGCGCTGGTCGGCCTGGCGATGCTGGGCATCGGTGCCGCCCGCCGCGCTCGCCGCGCCTGATCGACGGCCTGTAGCAGCGCGCCTGGCGCGCGACCGGCCCCCTGTCCGCAAGGCCAGGGGGCTTTTTCATGGGCAGCGCGGGATGGATCGCGACGCCGATGCTGAACACCACCGCTCCGCCGCCGACCAACAGGCGCGGCGGCGCGGGTTCCGGCCTCAGGAGACGGGCACAGTAGGCCGAGTTGCGGCTATAGACCTTGCCTGTCCCGCGCCATCTCACACGCCTGCGCCGGCCGCTCGACGGGATAGGCCTGGCCGGCCGCAGCGCGACCCAACAGGCACGGATCAGTCGCTGGACGCGAGCGCTGTATCGCAACTGCCGCGCAACCCCAAAGCCCTGGCATACAGCGCGTTGCGGGGTGCGCCGCTGGCCTCGGCGGCCAAGGCCACGGCCTGCTTGATCGGCAACTCGCGGGCCAACACCGCGATCAGGCGTTCGGCCTCGGCCGGCAGCG
>JANXYH010000103.1 GCA_025350145.1 Burkholderiales bacterium
GTTGATCTCGATGCGTACCGAGGACGCCGCAGCGACCGCCGTCACACGGGCCGCCACGAAGCCTCTCGTCTGGGCCGTCGCGCGCTCGCAGCCGACGACCGCGCCACCCTCAAGCCTGGCCTGCCAGCGCCGGTAGTGCGCGCACCAACTGCCCAGCGTCCCCAGCGCCACGCCATTGGCCTCGGCCCAGGCCCGGGCCTTCAGCCCAGAGGCGCGATAGGCCTGCACCTTCTCCATGCAACCCCGTACACGCTCTCGATCCATCATCACCTCGTCCGGCTCGTCGTTTGCCCAGACCAAAGGTTCGCAGCTTCATCGCTGCGGGGGAAGATGGGTTGGCGGAACGGTTACCGTTGGTTGCACGGCGGGCACCATTGCGCCCCCCAATACAGCAGCACCGGCTTGCCCTCGGCCTTGGCCTTGGCAAAGGCCTGCTCAACATCCGCATCACTGGCCACAGGCTGCCAGGCCACTTGCGACGACGGCAGATCGATGGCGCGTACAGGTGCGTGCGCAGCACTCAAGAGCAAAACCGTGGCGGCACAAATCAACAGGCGGTGCATGGCAAATCTCCGACTCGGTGGACCGATGGGCCGATGGGCCGATGGGCGGTTAGAGCTTGCGCCGCAACACGCGCGAAGCCGGCACCGGCTTGTGCAAGCCCTTGAGCACAAAGTCCACCGGCGCCTCGATCTCGAACTCGTCTTCGAGTGCGGCCACCACGCGGGTCGAGACCAAGATGTCGCCGCCCTTGGCCTCGCCGCACAGGCGCGCCGACAGGTTGGTGACGTTGCCGATGGCGCCGTAGTCGATGCGGCCCTCAAAGCCGATGCCGCCGATGGTGGCAAAGCCCTGCGCAATGCCCACGCCCATCTGCAACTGATAGCCGCGTTTGCCCCAGGATTGCGACAGCACCGCCGTCTCGCGTTGCATGTCCAGGGCCATGCGGGCCGCCCGCTGCGGGGCGTCCGGCACGCGCACCGGATCATTGAAGAAGACCATGATGCCGTCGCCCGAGAAGCGTTCGAGCGTGCCTTCATGCGCCATGATGAGTTGGCCCATGGCACGGTGGTATTCGCCCAGGACGGCCATCACCTCCTCGGGGTCGGCCGTCTCGGTGAACGAGGTGAAGCCGCGCAGATCCATGAACACCACAGTGATCTCGCGCCGGTGGCTCTTGAGCGGGTCATCGGCCCCGCCATCCAGGATCGCCTGCGCCAGTTGGGGCGAGAAGAATCGCTTGAGCCGGCCAACCTTTTCCAGCTGCTGCACGCCATCGGCCACGCGCTGCTCGAGCGTGCGGGTCCAGTCTTGCAGCTCGGCCTTCTGCGCTTGCAGCTCGGCTTTCTGCGATTGCACCTCGTCATAGAGCGTCTTGATGCGCAACAGCGAGCGCACGCGCGCCATCAGCTCGGCCTGGTTGATGGGCTTGGACAGGAAGTCGTCCGCGCCCGCCTCCAGGCCGTTGACGCGCTCCTTGGCCGGGTCGAGCGCCGTCACCAACACGATGGGCAGCACCGTGTGCCGAGGATCGGCGCGCAACTGGCGCGTCACGTCGTAGCCGGACAGCCCCGGCATCATCACGTCCAGCAGGATCAGATCCGGCGGATCGGCCGCGACGCGCTCCAGCGCCTCCTCGCCCGAGGCCGCGGTGCTGACGCGATAGCCCTTGACCACCAGCACATCGGCCAGCAGCTTGACGTTCTTGGCCACATCGTCGACGACCAGGATGTGCGAGCTCATTGGCAAACCCTCCGCGCTGCGCGCTCTCACTTGCCCCGCCCATCCTTGATGAATCGCTCGACCGCCGCCATGAAGGGCTTGAGCGATATCGGCTTGGTGATATAGGCATCAAAGCCCGAGGTGACGATCTTGTGCTGGTCCTCGGGCATCACCGAGGCCGACACCGCCAGCACCGGCACACCGTCCAGGCCCGGATCCTGGCGTATCAGGCCCAGCGCCGTGATGCCATCGATATCGGGCAGCTGGATGTCCATCAGGATCAGATCCGGCTTGTGTTCCAGCGCCAGGCGCACGCCCTCCCCGCCGGTCACCGCCTCAAGCGTGGTGTAGCCCTTGTGCCCGAGGATGTCGCGCACCAGCTTCATGTTCTTGTCGTTGTCTTCGACGATCAGGATCACGCTCATATCAGCCTCCGACGAGCCGCCTCTAGGAGGCTGAAGCCCCCTTGGGGGGCAGCGAACGAATGTGAGCGTGGGGGCTCACTGGATTGACTCCAGCTCAAGAAGGGGCAAGGTCACGGTGAAAGTCGAGCCTTTGCCCGGCTCGCTTTCAAGGCTCAGCGTGCCGCCGTGCAGTTCGACAAAACGCTTGGCCAGCGACAAGCCCAAACCCGTGCCCTCGGCCTTGCGCAGGTAGTCGCCACTGGCCTGGCGAAACTCCTCGAACACGAGGGCCTGCTCATCGGCCGCAATGCCCACGCCGGTGTCGGTCACGCTGATGGCCACCCGGTCCGGGCCAGCGGCACCCGTTTGCTCGTCCGCAGCCGCCGGCAGCTTGTGCGCGCTCAGGGTCACGCTGCCGCCCGCCGGCGTGAACTTCACCGCGTTGGACAGCAAATTGACCACCACCTGCTTGACCTTGCGTGCATCGGCGACCCACTCGTCCAGGCCGTCGCCCACCTCCAGCTTGGTCGTCAGCCCGTTGCGCTGGGCGCGCTCGCGCACCAGCGTGAGCGAGTTGTCCAGCAACAGCTCCAGATCAAAGCAACTCGGCTCAAGCTCCATGCGGCCGGCCTCGATCTTGGACAAATCCAGCACATCGTTGATCAGCGTGAGCAGGTGCTGGCCGGACGAGTGGATGTCCTGCAGGTACTCCATCTGCTTGTCATTCACATCGCCAAACATCTGCTCGCTCAACACCTCGCTGAAGCCAATGATGGCGTTCAGCGGCGTGCGCAACTCGTGGCTCATGTTGGCCAGGAACTCGCTCTTGTGGCGGTTGGCCACTTCGAGCTGCTGGCTCTTGTCCTGGATCTCGTGGAACAGGCGGGCGTTCTGGATGGCGATGGCGGCTTGATCGGCAAAGGTTTTCAGCAGCGCAATCTCGCTGTCTGAGAACGGCGCAACCACATTCTTGGATACTAGCACTGCACCAATGCCTCGACCCTCCCAGATCAGCGGCGCAAAGATCACCGTCCGAGTGCCTGTCAACACGGCACCACGCCGAACAAAGTGCGGCACGTTATCGCTCATGGCGTCGGGATAGTGCATGACCCGGCGCTCGTGAATCGCTGTGTACGAGCCGGTCTCGTGATCGAACTTGATCGGAAACATGGCCCGAAATTCCACGTCTCCCGGCCCCTCGTAGGCTGCCGAATGCAGCAGCCCATCGTCGTGCAGCAGATTGATGCCCACGCGCGAGCCGCCAAACAAGCGCCGGCAACTGTCGAGGATCTTCGCAAATACGGGTTGTGCGTCCGAGACCGACCGACTGATGACCTGGAGAATTTCAGCCGTGGCGGTCTGTCGTTCCAGGGCGGCGCTCAGGGCCGCCGTGCGCTCATCCACCTTGCGCTCCAGCCCCGCATACGACTCGCGCAGTTGCATCGTCATGCGGTTGAATTGGTCGGCCAGGCCTTCCAGCTCATCGCCTGTCTTGACCACGATTTGCTGATCCAGATCGCCCTCGCCGATGCGGCGCGCACCTTCGTCCAGCGTGCGGATGGGGCGCACCATACTGCGCGCCAGGGCCGAAGCGGCTAACGCCGAAATGACGAGACCGGCCAGCAGCAGCCAACCGGTGCGCAGGATCGAGGCATTGAGCTTGGCGTAGACCTCGGACGACGGTTGCTCGACAAACACTCGCCAGTTCAATCCGGCAATCGGCGCCACCGCCGTCAACACCGGTGTGCCCGACAAATCATGAGAGACCATGGCCGGCTCACCCGCCGGATCCAGGCTGACGCCCGTCTTCACGTGATCGAGTGCGGCCAGGCTGGTCTTGCGCAGCACCAGACCGATGTCCGGATCGGCCACCAGGTTGCCGGCGGCATCCACCACGTAAGCCTTGCCCTTGTTTCCAATCTTGATGCGTGAGACCACATCCCAGATGAACTTCAGGTTCACCTCGGCCACCGTCACCGGGCCCTTGTCGCCCCCGCTGCGCAAAGCCACCGTGATGTAGGGCTCGGTCTCCTTGCGAAAGTACACCGGCCCAAACCACGGCTGGCCCTTCTTGGCCAGCACAAAGGCCGGGTCGGCCGAACGGTCGCGCGCCGAGCCCGACACATCCATGCCCAGGCGCGACACCGCATTGCGCTCCTTTCCCTCGAGATCGAGCAAAGCGATGTCGGTGATCTCAGGCGCCTGGCGCAGCAGCTTCAAGAACTCCACCCGCCGCATCTCGTGATCGCCGGCATCCAGCTGCGGCAAGGCCGCGTAACTCAGATGTTGGGTGATCTGGCGCACGTACTGCTCGATGCGCGAGGCCGCCGCTACCGCCTTCTCGTACTGCAATCTGGCCAGCGCGGCCTTGTTCTCCTGGTACGAGAAATAGAGGTTCACCCCGCTGGAGATCAGCAACACCGTGGTCACCAGCGACAGGATCAGCAGCAGGTATTTGCGGAACAGGCGGCCGCGGTGCCCGATGTGCGGCACAGCCGCGCCGCTCGCCGGTATGGGCTCGGCAGGGCTGGGCTTGTGCGCCTCGTCGGCGGTGTCCATGGTGCTCATTGGGTCACTCGGAACGACGGGCCACCGCGCTGCGGCGACCTCATTCGATCATCCGGTTCGCGCGCAGCAAGATGCCCTGCGGCAGCGATACGCCCAGCGTCTTGGCGGTGCGCAAGTTCACCACCATCTCAATCACGCTGGATTGCTCGACCGGCAAATCGGCTGGCTTGGCCCCCTTCAACACGGCAGCCACCATGTCGGCCGCGCGCCGATAAGCCGCCGGAAAGTCAACGCCATAAGGCATCATGCCCCCAGCCTCTGTCCACAAGGCGTTATTGAACATGCCGGGCAGGCGGTGGTGCAGCGCCAGTTCTGTCAATTTGCGCCGCGCCGGCACGAACAGGCCCGAACCCAGCGGCAACACGGCATCGGCTTTGGCGCGCGCAAATCCGACAAACGCCGTCTCGAAGTCGTAGGGGCCCTGCGTGAATTCATGCACCACCAGTTCCAGGCCCATGGTCTTGGCCGCCGCACGCACCAGCACCAATTGGCGCTGCGTAGCCGAGTCAGCCAGCACCGCAATGCGCCTTGCCTTGGGCAACATCTCTCTGAGCAAAGCCAAGCGTTTGGCGGACAGCTCTTCCTGCAATTGATAGACCCAGGTGATGCGTCCACCCGGCCGCGCCAGGCTGGCCACATGGCCAGTGGCCACGGGGTCGTAGTCATTGGCCGCTATCACGATGGGCTCATCGCGGGTGACCTGCTTGATGGCCGCCAAGGTCGCCTCTGGCCCGGGCGCCATGTAGATGTCGCAGCGCCGTTGCGCCAGCTCGGCGGCCAGCGCCGGCAGGCGATCCACCAGGCCGCCGGCACTTAGAAATTCCACCGTCAGGTTGCGCCCCTCGGCAAAGCCAACCTCGCGCAAGCGCTCGGTGAAGGCCAGGTTGTAGACCTCCGTGCGTTGGGCCCCAGGCGACAGCCAACCGAGCTTGTAGTTGCGGCCGGGCTGCTGGGCGTGGGCCCATGGCGTCAGTGAGGCAACGGCCGCAAGTCCCAGAATCGGTCTTCGCTTCATTGAATCACCTCATCAGCACGAACCAGCAGCGTTGGTGGGATCGTGATGCCCAGCGCCTTAGCAGTCCTCATCGTGTTGATGATCCGGCCGCCCGGGCCGCGCGACCCGCCTCCCAAACGCTGCCAACTCATCACCTGGGCGCCATTGAATCCGAAGTTGTCACGCCCACCATATACCAGCACCGGCGAGGCGGCGGCGCTGCCCGCGTAGCGCTGCCAGCGCTGGGCGCCCTGCAACCAGTCCGGCGAAAACGTGGCGCCGGACTTGATCTCCACCGCGTGCAACAGGCCGCCATGTTCGTAGAGCAGGTCGATCTCGGTGCCATGGTTGTCGCGCCAGAAGTACAGGTCCGCCGGCAAGCCCTGGTTAAACCGATGCTTGAGCGTTTCAGCCACCACCCAGGTCTCGAAGACAGCGCCCCGCTGGGCGTGCGTGGCCAGGGTCAGCGGGCTGTCGATGCGCAGCAGATGGCACAGCAGGCCGCTGTCCAGGAAGTAGAGCTTGTGCATCTTCACCAGCCGCTTGCCGAAGTTGCGGTGGTAGGGCGGCAAGAGGTAGACCACGTAGCTGGCCTCCAGCACCGTGAGCCAACTGCGCGCGGTGGTGTGGCTGATGCCGCAATCGGTGGCCAGCGCGGACAGGTTGAGCAGTTGCCCTGTGCGCGCCGCGCACATCAACACAAAGCGCCGGAACAGCGACAGGTTGCCCACCGCCAGCACCTGCCGCACATCGCGTTCGACGTAACTGGCGGTGTAGGCGCCCAGCCACTGTGCCGGGTCGGCTATGCGGCGCCGGCGGTCAAACAGTGCCGGGTAGCCGCCGCGCCACAACACCTGCTCCAGCGTCTTGGTGCGGTGGCCGACAAGCCCCTCGGCCTGGGCCAACTCGGGCCATGACAGCGGCAGCAATTGCACCAGCGCGACTCGGCCAGCCAGCGATTGAGTGATGGCTGCGGTCAGGCCGAACTGTTGTGAGCCCGTGAGGATGAACTCGCCCATGCGCGCCCGCTCGTCGACCACGCCTTGCAGGTAGGAAAACAGCGCCGGGCAGCGCTGCACCTCGTCCAGTACCGCACCCCCCGGAAGGTGCGCGAAGAACTGTCGCGGGTCGGATGCCACGCGCTGGCGCGTCTCCAGGTCTTCGAGCGACAAATACGGTTTGTCGGGGAAGGCCTGGCGCGCCAACGTGGTCTTGCCGGACTGGCGCGGCCCGGTCAAGGCCAGCACTGGAAAGCCCTGCGCCAGCTGGCGCAGAAGTGGCAGTGCCTGGCGGTCAATCATTTGTACAATCTGAGTTTATAAACTTCATAGTGTACAAAGCCAGCAAACCGCGCGGCAAGCGACACAGTGCACCAGCAACAAGCAGCGACCGCCGCTGCATCATTGAATCAGCAGTGAATTCAGTTCTCGTCGTTGCATCACTCGATCACCTCATCCGCGCGCACCCGGATCGCCGGTGGCACGGCCAGGCCCAGCACCTTGGCGGTCTTCAGATTCAGCACCAACTTGAACTCACGTGGCTGCTCCATCGCCATCTCGGCCGGCTTGGCGCCTTTGAGGATGCGGCCGGTGTAGACGCCGGCGCGCAAAAAGATATCGGCAAAGTCCGGGCCGTAGCTCAACAGGCCGCCCTGCTGGGCGCCGAATTCGAGCTCGAACATGATCGGCAGGCGGTACTTGAGCGCGGCCTCGGCGTGTTCTTTTTCCAGGCCATTGCGGGTCGACAACAAGGTCGTGATCACCGCCTGCACCTTGGCATCGACGAGCTGTCGATAGCCGGCATCGAGCAACTCCGGGCGGGTGACATTGATCATCACCAGGCTCAGACCGAGCCGTTTGGCGGCCCGCTCGGCGTGGTCGATTTCCTGCTTGCAGGCCGCGCGCATGGCATCGTCGATCACCGTGCCCACGCGCTTCAGGCTCGGCACCATGTCCATCAGCAACTGCATGCGCTTGATCGTCAGCTCATCATTGAGCGTGGTCACACCGGTGACGCGTGTGCCGGGCCGAGCCAGGGATTTGACGAATTCGAGTTCGACTGGATCGAGGATGCTGGCCACGACGATGGGCGTGGTCTTGCTGGCGAACCAGGCCGCGCTGGCCATCGGCGTGGCCGGGGCGAAGAACACATCCACCTTGCTCGCCGCCAGTTCGCGTGCGATGGGTTTGAAGCGCTCGGCATCGTTGGAGGCCGAGCGCAGCAGCAGCTCGACATTGCGGCCGGGCACGAAGCCCTCGCTGCGCAGGCCCTCGGTGAAGCCCTTGAGCGTCATCTCGTAGTAGGCGCCCTGATCCTGCCAGCTCATGTAGCCGACGCGGGCCACGCGCTCCTGGGCGCGCAGCGGGGCCAGTGACGCAACAGAACTCGCCAATACCAGGCGCCTTTTCATGGGTGCTCCTCCAGGGGATGGGTGCATCGGCCAATGGTGGCCAGACCAGTGGCATCGTCTACCTCGCCGACGTTGCCGTCAATGGTTGGCCTGGTCCAACCTGGCGGCCTGGTGGATTGCAAATGCCGGCTGCGCCCGCCCCGCCCGCGGCGCGAGCCACAGCCCGCTGGCGCCGATCAATGTGCGTCGTTTCAATCCGATGTCTCCTTGATCCTGGGTGCTAAACCTGCCGGCCGACTTCGATGTCGCCAGTTTGCTGGCGCCTAGCCCGAGTTTGTCATTCTCTCCGATCAAGCCCAATGAAATCAACAACTTAGAGTGCTTCTGGCGCGCGTATGGCACTACGCTTGTGCAGGTACGAGCGGTTGATCGGGGCGGTCTGAGCGGCCGGCTCAAACGAGCGTGCGATGGGTGCGGCCGGGGTTGGGATCGAGCTTGAGGATGGCGCCCAGCGTTTGATGGCGCGGCTTGGGGCGTGTGGCCTTGCGCACGTGCACCGCGTGGCCATCGCGGCGCTGCATGGTGACGGTGACGCGGCGTTGCGTGGACATGGTTTGGCGCAGCGTGTCCCAGCTGTCGTGGATGCCTTGGGCCTTGAGTTGCAAGCGCAGCGTGTGCACGAAGTGGTAGGCCAGCACGCTGATGAACAGGTGCCCCTCCACGCGCCGATCCACGCGGTGAAACACCGGGCGCAAGCCCAGGTCGGTCTTCAGAGACCGGAACACCGACTCCAGCTCGGTGAGCATGATGTAGGTGCGCCACAGCGTGGCGTTGTCCTGATCCACCAATGTGCTGCGCAGGCAGTACACACCCGGGTACGCCGCTGCGCTGCCGGGCTTGATGCTTTTGAGCCAAGAGATGGCGGTGACGCGTTGGCTCTCGGGGTCTGTGGTGGTGGTGATGTCGTAGTGCTGCGCGGCACGCGCAAAGCGCTGCTTGATGCGACCCAGGCGCTGCATGAAGGTGGCCGTGTCGATGCCTGTGCCTGTGCCTGTGCCTGTGCCTGTGCCTGTGCCTGTGCCTGTGCCTGCGCCTGTGTCCTTCGCTGGCCCCGGGGTGCTGCCCTTGGCCCGCTCAGGCTTGCGGGTGCCCACAACTAGGCTGGCCTGCAGCTTGGCCAGCGCGGCCTCTAACCCGTTGGCCTTGGCCGTATCGATGGCACGGTCCTTCTCTTCGCGCGCCGGTGAATGGCAGTACAGCAGCACATGGCCCTGCGCGTCCAGCACGCGCTGCAGCTTGATCGTCACGTCCCCGGCCGATTGCGTGGAAGTGGCCAGGGTCGGGTCGAACTGGCGCCGACGCAGCTTTGAGACCACCGCGTAGTGGTAGCCCTGCGTGCGCAACCAACTCAGGTTGGCCTCGGTGGCGATGCCCGCGTCCATCACCACCGTGGCACCCGGGGCAGCATGCAAGCCCGTGAGCATGCCGCTCAGCGTGGTGGGCTCGCTGACGTTGCCGGCGAAGAACTGCACGCGCCGCACGAAGCCGCTCGTATCCAGCGCCATGGCCAGCGTCACCAGCGGGCAATCGCTGCGGCACTCCTTGCTGTGCCCGCGCTTGGCCTTGCTCAGCCCGGCTGCCACGCCCTCGAAGTAGGTGTTGGTCAGGTCGTACAGGGTGATGGTCTGACTCAGGCCGAACATCGAGCGGGCCTGGCCGAACAAGTGCTCCTGCAAGGCCTGGCGGTGCTTGTACAGCGTGTCCGAGGCGCGGTACAGGCGGTTCAGGTCCATGGCCTGGAAGTCGTGCCCGATGAGCTCGCCCAGGGCCGAGGTGTCCTTCAACCAGGCGTGGGTGGCCAGCTCGCTGCGCGGGTGCGCCATGCGCGCAACGATGTTGCCCACGGCAGCTGCGATCTGCGGCCGGTTCAAGCCCAGCTCGGACAGCTTGGCCTCGAAGCCGCACTGGCGCATTGCCAGCAGCGCAGCGTGTTCCACGCCCACGCTGCGCGGGTCCACCAGCTCCAGCGAGTCCAGATCGACTTCTTGATAGCGAGCCACTTCGCCGGCGGCAAGGGGTGCGGCAACCGGTGCGGCAACCGGTGCAGCAACCGGTGCAGCAACCGGTGCAGCAAGGGAAGCTGTGGCCGGCGCAGTGCCCAGGCTGGGAGCAGGGCGCTGGCGGGCGATGAGTTGGGCTGCAAAGCGGTGTGCGAAGTCCTGCACCGCTTCGGGCAAGGCGGCGTCGGCGATCTGCTGCTGCCCACGCAGCAACTCATCGATGCGCTGGGCCAACGCGGGCCAAAGCGGCGCGGGAAGGTCGAAGTGGCTGCCCAGGTTCAGCAGCGTGGTCTGCTTGATGGCGTCGCCCACGCGGACGCTGTGCACCAAGCGGTAGGTCGTGTAAGGCTCGCCCGAGATGCGACTGCGGGTTTGCGTGCGGCGAATGAACATACCCGGGATGGTGCACGACAATCGGGCTTTGTGCTCACACAAGCTAAAATATTATGGCACTACATTTTGCATTCGAGCCCAATGCCAATGCCGACAAGGACTTGCCAGCGGCAACCCGGGCTGTTCCAGGGGAAGTTGACAAACTCGGGCTAGCCAGACGGTGTCGATGCGGATCATGGGCCAAGCTCGCGCAGCAGCACGGCGAGTTCGCGCGCATGGCCAAGCGGCCAGTGCAGTTCGAGCCTTCCAGCGCCGCCGTTGATCTCGATGCGTACCGAGGACGCCGCAGCGACCGCCGTCACACGGGCCGCCACGAAGCCTCTCGTCTGGGCCGTCGCGCGCTCGCAGCCGACGACCGCGCCACCCT
>JANXYH010000175.1 GCA_025350145.1 Burkholderiales bacterium
CAATGCCCCGGTTGTTGCCGCCACGGCCACGGTCAGCGGCGGCAGTTTGACGATAGGCAGCGGCGGCAAGCTGACGGCTGCGACCACAGTGGCCGCCGGCGCCGCGCTGGTCACGGCCACAGGCGTGAGCGACGGCCTGGATGACACCCTGCCGATGACCGTGAACGGCAGCCTGACGCTGGGCGGCGATGAGACCGTGGGCGCGTTCAGCCTGGGCGGCACGCTGGCCAGCGGCGGCAAGCTGACGGCGCCGTCTGTGCTGCTCAGCGGCGGCACGGTCAACAGCGCGCTGACCGGCGGCAGCCTGAGCAGCAGCGGCGTCTCGGCGATCAATGCCCCGGTTGCCGCAAGCTCGGCGACGGTCAGCGGCGGCAGTTTGACGATAGGCAGCGGCGGCAAGCTGACGGCCGCGACCACGGTGGCTGCCGTCGCCGCGCTGGTCACGGCCCCGGGTGTGAGCGACGGCCTGGATGACAGCCGGCCGCTGACGGTCAACGGCAGCCTGCGTCTGGGCGGCGATGAGACTGTGGGCGTGTTCAGCCTGGGCGGCACGCTGGCCAGTGGCGGCAAGTTGACAGCGTCGTCTGTGCTGCTCAGCGGTGGCACGGTCAACAGCGCGCTGGCCGGCGGCAGCCTGAGCAGCAGCGGCGCCTCGGCGATCAATGCCCCGGTTGTTGCAAGCTCGGCCACGGTCAGCGGCGGCAGCCTGACCAGCCTGACGATAGGCAGCGGCGGCAAGCTGACGGCTGCGACGACGGTGGCGGTTGGCGCCGCGCTGGTCACGGCCCCGGGCGTGAGCGACGGCCTGGACGACACCCAGCCGCTGACGGTCAACGGCAGCCTGAGCCTGGGCGGCGATGAATCCATAGGCGCCTTGGCCGGGGCCAGCGGCGCCAACATCGTCCTGGGCAGCCGGACCTTGACGACGCGAGTCTCCTCCGGCCTCTCGACCTTTGCCGGCAGCATCAGCGGTGTCGGCGGCAAGCTGGTCAAGGAGGGTGCGGGCCGGCTGACCTTGAGCGGCAGCAACAGCCACAGCGGCGGCAGCCAGGTCAACGGCGGCATCCTGGGCTTGTCGGGCGGATCGGCGCTCAGCGACAGCGCCCCGCTGGGGGTGGCCGCTGGTGCGGCGCTGGCGGTGGACACGGCCGAGACTGTCGGCGCTTTGGGCCTGTCCGGCAGCCTGAGCGGCGCCGCCACGCTGTCGGCCGCCTCGGCCAGTTTGAGCGCTGCCACCGTCAGCAGCCCGCTGGCGGTCAGCGGCGCGCTCAGCAGCAGTGGCGCGACCCGGTTCGATGCGGCGGTCAGTGCGGCGACAGCGACGGTCACGGCGGGCACGTTGACGCTGGGCAGCGCCGGCAAGCTGACGGCTGCGACCACGGTGGCCGCTGGCGCGGCGCTGGTCACGGCCCCGGGCGTGAGCGACGGCCTGGACGACACCCAGCCGCTGACCGTCAACGGCAGCCTGAGCCTGGGCGGCGATGAGTCCATAGGCACCTTGGCCGGGGCCAGCGGCGCCAGCATAGACCTGGGCAGCCGGACTCTGAGCACCCGCATCGGCAGCGGCAGCTCAAGCTTTGCCGGCGCGATCAACGGCGTCGGCGGCAGGCTGGTCAAGGCGGGCGCGGGCACGCTGACCTTGAGCGGCGTCAACGGCTATGGTGGTGGCACTCTGGTGAGCGAGGGCACGCTGGCGCCGTTGGGCGGGTCGGCCCTGGCCTCTGGTGGCGCGGTCGACATCGCTTCCGGCGCGGCGCTGAACCTGCTCAGCGACCAGACCATAGGCGCGCTCAGCGGCAGTGGCAGCCTGACGCTGGCCGCCGGCGCGACCCTGACGAGCGCACCCGGTGCGGGGCTGACGGCCAGTTTCGCCGGCACGATCAGCGGCCCGGGTGGCCTGACCAAGTCCGGTGCCGGCGCCTGGCATTTGCTCGCCGCAGAAACCTACACCGGCCTGACCAGCGTGAGCGCAGGCACGCTGACACTGGAGGCGGGCGCATCGCTGGCCTCGGCGGCGATCAGCGTCAGCGGCGGCAGCCTGCAGACCACGGCCGCCGGCCAACTCGGCCCGGGCCTGCCGTCCTTGGCGGTTGGCGGCAACCTGGTCCTGGCGGGCAGCGAGGCGGTGGCTGGTTTGAGCGGCGGCGCCGGCGGCACCATCATCCTGGCCAGCGGCGCGACGCTGACGACCCGCCTGGCCGGCGGCGCGGCCAGTTATGCCGGCCGCCTCAGCGGCGCGGGCGACTTGCTCAAGGCCGGGCCGGGTCGGCAGGGCTTGAGTGGCAGCAGCAGCTACAGCGGCGGCAGCCGCGTCAGTGCCGGCGTGCTTGAACTTAGCGGCGCCAGCCCGCTGGGCAGCGGCCAGGTCAACGTCACTGCGCCAGGCGCCTTGGCGGTGGTCGGCGATGCCGGCATCGCCGAGCTCAAAGGCGACGGCGCGCTGACACTGGCCAGCGGCGCCACCCTGACCAGCACGGTGGCCAGCGGCACGGTCGGCTACAGCGGCGCGGTCGGAGGCGGCGGCGGATTGGCCAAGGCCGGGCTCGGCACCTGGGTCTTGAGCGGCGCCAGCAGCTACAGCGGCGGCACCACGGTCAGCGCCGGCACCCTGCAACTCGACGCCGCCAGCGCTGCCGGGGTCGGTGCGATGACCCTGGCCGGGCTGTCCAGGCTGGCCTTGACTACCAGCGCCGGGACAGGCGCGCTGGCCGGCAGCGGCGCGGTCACGCTGGCCGACGGGGTGACATTGACGACCACCGTGGCCAGCGGCCTGAGCAGCAGTTTCGGCGGCGTGGTCAGCGGTAAAGGTGGCTTGACCAAGGCTGGCGCCGGTGCGCTGACCCTGACGGCGGCGCAGACCTACAGCGGCGCCACCAGCGTCGATGCCGGCACGCTCAGTCTGGGTGGCGGCGCGTCGCTGGCGTCGCCGACTGTCCATGTCGGCAGCGCCAGCCTCGTGACCAGCGCCGATGGCCAACTTGGCGTCGGCGCGACAGCGCTGAGCCTGGACGGCAGCGCCAGCCTGGCGGGCAACGAGAGCATTGGCGTTTTGAGCGGCGCCGGCACCCTCAGCCTGGCCAGCGGCAAGACCTTGAGCCTTGGCGCTGGCGGCCTGGACAGCAGCTTTGCCGGCGCGATCAACGGCGGCGGCGGGCTGGCCAAGTTCGGCGCTGCAACGCTGCTGCTGAGCAGCGCCAGCAGCAGCTACAGCGGCGGCACGACCGTCAACGCCGGAACGCTGCGCCTGGACGGCGCCAGTGCCGCCGGCAGCGGCGGACTGAGCCTTGCTGGCGGCGCTGTGCTGGAAGTCAATGAGGACCTGGGCACAGGCGCGCTCTCGGGCAGCGGCGCCAGCCGCCTGGCTTCGGGCAAGACCCTGACGACCACGGTGGCCAGCGGCAGCGTCGACTACAGCGGCCCGATCAGCGGCGGCGGTGCGCTGGCCAAGGCCGGCGCCGGCACCTGGGTGCTGAGTGGCGCCAACAGCTTCGGTGGCGGCACCACCGTCGGCGCCGGCGTGCTGCGGCTGACCGGCGACGCCGCCCTGGCCGTTGGCGATGTGGCGGTGTTCGCAACCCTGGACTTGCCCGGCAACACCAGCATCGGCGCGCTCAGCGGCAGCGGCAAGGTGACGCTGGCCGACAGCAGCACCCTGACGACCGCGCCGGGCAGCGGCGTGGCCAGCCGCTTCGGCGGCGTCATCAGCGGCAAAGGCGGCTTGACCAAGTCCGGCGCCGGCAGCCTGACGCTGAGCGCCGCCCAAACCTACACCGGCGCAACCCAGGTGAGAGACGGCAGCCTGAACCTGGCGGCCGGCGCCGGCCTGAGCTCGACCTCGATCGACATCCACGGCGGCAGCCTGCAGACCACGGCGGCGGGCCAGCTCGGGCCGGCGGCGCCGGCGCTGACGGTCGACGCCGAACTGGTGCTGGCCGGCAGCGAGGCGGTAGGCGCGCTGGCCGGCGGTTCGGCCGGCACGATTGCCCTGGCCGCCGGCGCGACGCTGACCAGCACCCTGGCCGGCGGCGCGTCCAGCCTCTACGCCGGCAGCCTCAGCGGCGCGGGTGCGCTGGCCAAGGCCGGGCCGGGCAGGCTGGTGCTCAGCGGCGCCAACCACCATGCTGGCGGCACGGCGGTACGCGACGGCGTGCTGCAACTCGACAACGCCAGCGCCGCCGGCAGCGCCGCACTGACCATCGCCGCACCCGGCGCCGTCGAGACCAGCAGCTCGGTGGCGTTGGCCGGCCTGACTGGGGACGGCAGCCTGAGCCTGGCCTCAGGCACGAGCCTGAACATCCAGCCGGCCAGCGGCGCCACATTCAACTTCAGCGGCAGCCTGGACGGCGCTGGCGCCCTGGTCAAGTCCGGCGATGGCACGCAAGCCTTGAGCGGACCCAACCACTACAGCGGCGGCACGGTGGTTGACGCCGGTGTGCTGCGCCTGGGACATGCCAGCGCCGCCGGCAGCGGCGCGGTGGCGGTGCATTCAGCGGCCAGCCTGGAGATCGCCAGCGACGTGCAGATCGCCGCGCTGCGTGGCGACGGCGCGGTGGCGCTGGCCGGCGGCACGACGCTGACGGTCGCACCGGCCAGCGGCGTCGACAGCGGTTTCGCCGGCGTCATCCGCGGCGACGGTGGGCTGAGCAAATCCGGCGCCGGCGGGCTGAGCTTGAGCGCGGTCCAGACCTACCGCGGCGCGACCAGCGTCAGCGCCGGCACGCTGACATTGGCTGCGGGCGCGGCGCTGGCCTCGGCCAGGATCACGGTCGACGGCGGCAGCCTGCAGACCAGCAGCGACGGCCAGTTCGGCGGCGGCCTGCCGGCATTGACGGTCCATGGCAGCCTGAACCTGGGCGGCGACGAGACCGTCGGCAGCCTGTCCGGCAGCAGCAGCGGCAGGGTCGTGCTGGCCGCCGGCAAGACCTTGAGCAGCGATGTGGCCGCTGGCAGCAGCGCCCTGTTCGCCGGCCAGCTCAGCGGCGCCGGTGCCTTGGCCAAGCAGGGCTCGGGCACGCTGATCCTGACCGGCGCCAACAGCCATGGCGGCGGCACCCGCGTCAGCGCCGGCCTGCTGCAACTCGGCAACGTCGCGGCGGCCGGCACCGGGCCGCTCAGCCTGGCCGCAGCCGGCGCCTTGGCCGTGGCCAGCGACGCCAGCATCAGCGACCTGAGCGGCAGCGGCGCGACCACGCTGGCCACAGGCGCGACGCTGAACGTCACGGTGGACGGTGCGGCGGTGGGCTACGGCGGCGCCATTGGCGGCGCTGGCGCGCTGGTCAAGTCCGGCAGCGGGCGCTGGACCTTGAGCGGCGCCAGCGGCTTCAGCGGCGGCACGACCGTCAACGCCGGAACCCTGCGCCTGGCCGCTGCCAGCGCCGCTGGCGTGGGCGCCATGGCGCTGGCCGGCCCGGCAACGCTGGAAGTGGCGCTGAGCGCCGGCACAGGCGCGCTCAGCGGCAGCGGCGCTGTCATCCTGGACAGTGGCGCCACCCTGACGACCAGCCTGGCCAGCGGCAGCGCCAGCAGCTTCTCCGGCCCGATCAGCGGCGGCGGCGGCCTGACCAAGTCCGGTGACGGCACGCTGACCCTCGCCGCCGCCGCCAGCTACAGCGGCAGCACCACGGTCAGCGCCGGGACGCTCGTCCTGGGTGCAGGCGCGGCCCTGGCCACGACTTCGATCCGGGTCAGCGGCGGCAGCCTGCAGACCAGTGCCGACGGCCAGCTCAGCGCCGCCACGCCGGCCCTGGCGGTCGACGGCGGACTGGTTCTGGCGGGCAGCGAGTCGGTCGGGGCGCTCTCGGGCGGCAGCGGCGGCCGCATCCTGCTGGCCGGCGGCAAGGTTCTGAGCAGCCGCGTCGAGGGCGGCGCCAGCAGCAGCTTTGCCGGCGTCATCACCGGTGGCGGCGATCTGCGCAAGAGCGGTGACGGCGAATTGCGCCTGAGCGGCGCCAACCGCTACAGCGGCAGCACCGATGTCAGCGCCGGCACACTCAGCCTGACGTCGGGCGCATCGCTGGCCTCGACGGCGTTGCGGGTGGCCAGCGGCGCCGGCCTGCAAACCAGCAACGATGGCCAGTTGCCCGGATTCGCCGGGTCGCCGCCGGAGGTGCTGCTGGACGGCACGCTGACCCTGGCCGGCAACGAGGCCCTGGGCGCGCTGTCCGGCGCGGCCTCCGGCGCGCTGAACCTGGCCAGTGGCAAGACCTTGAGCCTGACCCTGGGCAGCGGCCTGGAATCGAGTTTCTCCGGCGTGATCAGCGGCAGCGGCGCGGCGCTGCGCAAGCTCGGCGCCGGCACCCTCGCTTTGAGCGGCGCCAACCGCTACAGCGGCGGCACGGCGATCGACGCCGGCACCCTGCGGCTGGCCGCAGACGACGCCTTGGCCGCAGCCGCTGGGCTCAGCCTCGACGGCGGCAGCCTCGACCTGGCCGGCCACAGCCTGGGCGTCGGCCTGCTGCAACTGCGCTCGGGCCAGATCGTCGACAGCGGCGCGACCAAGGGCAGCCTGCACGCCAGCGCCTTTGCGGTCGAGGCAGGCCGCATCGACGCGGTGCTGGACGGCAGCGGCGGCCTGAGCAAGACAGGGCCAGGCAGTGTCAGCCTGAGCGGCCTCAACCGCTACAGCGGCGGCACCCAGGTCAGCGCCGGCAGCCTGCTGCTGGAGGCCGACGGGGTGCTGCCCGGCGGCGGTCCGCTGACCCTCAGCGGCGGCATGATCGACCTGGCCGGCACGCGCCAGACGGCGGGCAGCGTCAGCCTGCTGGCCGGCCGCATCGGCGACAGCGCCAGCACCAAGGGCAGCCTCAGCGCCAACAGCCTGGATTTGCAGGCCGGCACGGTGGACGCGGCCCTGACCGGCCCGGCCGGGCTGAGCAAGACCGGCTCGGGCACGGTCTTGCTGTCGGGCGCCAACAGCTTCAGCGGCGGCACCACGGTCGTCGCCGGCCGTTTGCAGTTGCAGGGCGGCGCGGCCCTGCCGGCCGGGGCTGCGGTGCTGCTGGCGGCCGGCGCCGCGCCGACGCTGGAACTGCTGGACACGGCCACGCTGGGCTCGCTCGGCGGCGGCGCAGACGCCAACTTGAAGCTGGGCGCCTACACCTTGAGCGTCGGCGGCAACGGGCTGGAATCGAGCTTTGACGGCCTGATCTCGGGCAGCGGCGGCCTCATCAAGACCGGGCCGGCACGCTGGAGCCTGGGCGGCAGCAACAGTTTCAGCGGCAGCACCGTGGTGCTGGGCGGGAGCATCGCGATCCGTGCCGACAGCAACTTGGGCGCCGCACCGTCCTTGGTCGAGGTCGGCCAACTGCGGCTCGACGGCGGCGGGATCGAGCTGCGCGGCGCTGGCCCGGCGGCCGCAGAACTGGCGGCGACCCGTGGCTTGCGGGTCGGCGACGGCGGCGCAAGCATCGTCGTCGAGGCCGGCAAGACGCTGACGCTGCGCGGCCCGGTCAGCGCCAGCAGCAGCGCCGTGGGCTTGACCAAGACCGGCGCGGGCGGCCTCAGCCTGGCCGGCGACAACCCCTTCAACGGCAGCCTGCTGATCGCCCAGGGCAGCGTCAACACCCTGGGCAGCGCCCGCTTGTCCAACCAATTGCGCTTGCAGATCGGCAATGGCGGCAGGTTCGGCCTGGGCGGCGACGAGACCCTGGTCAGCGTCAGCGATGCGCCGGGCCAGGTGGCCGACGGTTCTGCGCTGCTGGACCTGGGCGCGCACACCATGACGGTGGTCAGCCCGGGCGACGGCGTCGGTCACTTCAGCGGCAGCGTGGTTGGCCCCGGCAGCTTCGTCAAGCTCGGCGGAGGCTCGGTCGAGCTGGCCGGCAGCGGCAGCGGCAGCGGCCTGTTCCACGTCAGCGGCGGCACCCTGCTGATCACCGGCGCCGGCACCCTGGGCAGCGACAACCGGGTCGAGGTCGACCCCGGCGCAACCCTGCGTCTGGGGCGCGACGCTGGCATCCGCTCACTGCTGCTCAGCGGCAGCCTGGCCGGGCCGGGCGAGCTGAGCGTCAGCGGCAGCACCGTGCTCAGCGGCGGCAGCTTGCTGACGCCACTGGCCACGGCCAGCCTGAACAGCATCGGCGACAGCCTGATCGGCGCGGCGCTGCGGGTCAGCGGCAGCAGCGCGGTGCTGGGCGGGCAATTGCGCATAGGCGCGGCCGGCAGCCTGAGCACGCCGGTGCTGGCGCTGGCACCAGGCGCGGCGCTGCTGACCGAGGGCGATGGGCGGCTGTTGGCCGGCCCGGCGCTGAGCCTGGCTGCAGGCGCCAGCGCCACCTTGGGCGGCAGCGAACGGCTGGCCAGCCTGGCCCTGTCCGGGCAGATCACGGCGGCCACCGGCGCGCCCGCCACGGCCAGGTTGACGGTCGATGGCCGGGTCGCGCTGGACGGCGGCAGCTTGGGCCTGGCCACCAGCGCCGCCAGCCTGAGCAGCGTCGGCAGCAGCACGGTTTCAGCGCCGCTGAGCCTGAGCGGCGGCGCGCTGCTCAGCGGCGGCACGCTGCTGCTCAGCGACGCCGGCAGTCTCGACACCCCCAGCCTGGATGTCAGCCATGCGACCCTGAGGCTGGGCGCCGGCACACGCCTGCTCAGGCCCACCGCCCTGAGCCTGGGCCAAGCGGCAAGGGTAGAGCTCGGTGGCGACGAGACCATCGCCACCTTGTCTGACCGCGCCGCTGAGACCGCCGACGGCAGCGCGACGCTGGCCTTGCTGGGCCACCGCCTGACGCTGCGCAGCGACGCCACCGACAGCCGCTTCAGCGGCCGCCTGGTCGACGGCCTGGGCAGCGCCCGCAGCGGCGACGTGCTGGTCAAGGACGGCAGCGGCAGCTTGACCTTGCTGGCCGACAGCGACCTGGCGCAGTTGCAAATCCTGGGCGGCAGCGTGCAGCTCGGCGATGGCGGCAGCGCCGGCAGCGTCAGCCAGGCGAGCATCGACAACCAGGGGCTGCTGCGGGTGGTGCGGGCCGACAGCTTCAGCCTGAGCGCTGCGCTCAGCGGCAGCGGCGCCTTGCAGCAGGACGGCAGCGGCAGCCTGCTGCTGGCCAACCCCGGCAACAGCTACAGCGGCAGCACCACGGTCAGCCAGGGCGTGCTGAGGGCCGGCGGCGGCGGGCATTTGTCACCGAACTCGGCGGTGCTGGTGGCGGCGGCCGGCCAGTTGCGGCTCGACGGCGACGAGCGCCTGGCCTCAATCCAGGCCGACGGCAAGGTGACGCTGGGCGGCTCGCTCAGCAGCAGCGGCGACCAGATCTTCCGTGGCCCGGTCAAGGTCAGCGCGACCGCGCCGATCAGCCTGCTGGCCCCCGGCCAGGTGGTCGATGCGCGCAACGACGCCAACCGCTGGGGCAGCCAGCCGCTGTCGGTCGACGCCCGGTCGCTGCGCCTGTCGGCCGGCAAGACCGCCAGCGGCGACTACCAGGCCCTGGTGCTCGGGCAGTTGCGGCTGGGTGTCGATGGCCAGAGCCAGGCCAGCAGCGACAGCAGCCGGATCGATGCCGGCCAGATCAGCCTTGGCCAGGTCAGCCAGGTCAGCCGGTTGGCCAGCGCCGACCCACGGCTGGACGGCCTGCTGCGGCTGGCCTCGGGCAGCCTGACGCTCAGCGCCCATGCCCTGCCGGGCTACACCCCGCTGGCCGAGACGGCGGTCGTCGATCCGCTCAGCGGCAAGCATCTGGCGCTGGCCGACAGTGTCCTGCAGCAATCGGCCAACAGCCGCGTCGAGACCTTGCCCGGCAGCCTTTTGAGCCTGCTCAGCCCCGCCGCCGGGGGGATCGACTTCAGCCAGCCCGGCAACCACTTTGGCGGCGCGGTCGAGGCACTGACCGGTGCCGACTGGGGCACGCCATGGTCGGCCAGGCCGGTGCCCGCGACCAACCTGGCCGGACAGAGCCAGGTCAGCCTGGCGGGCGACTCTGTGCTGGTCGGCGGCAACGGCATCGAGGCCGATCTGGTGCGGATCAGCGCCGCTGGCCTGGCCACGGCCAGCGGCAGCGTCATCACCGCCCGGCTTTGGTTCAACGACGCCCTGTTCGGCAGCGCCCAGTCAACGCCCGGGTTGCGCCTGAACCTGCAGGACGCCGCCTTCGCGACGCGGCAGAGCTTTGGCTCGGTCGAGGCGCCCATCGCCACCCGCATCGGCGCGTTCACCAGCGCTGCTCCCGGCAGCGGCACCGGCTCCGCCCGCCCGGGCCTGCAGGCCGGCTTCGTCCAGCTCCTGCCCAAGGCCGGGGCGCATGGCAGCACGGCGGTGTTCCTCAGCGGCCCCCAGGTCGGCGTCGCCGGCTACAGCCTGTTCAACGACGGCGCGGGCGTGCAGAACGAGATCGCGCTGTTCTACAACGGCGTGCTGCCGACCACACCGCAGCTCTCGGGCTCGCTGTCGGCGGTCGCCTCGGTCTCCGAGACCGCGCGCAAGGACAGCCTGGAGGAGGCAGTGCGCACCGAGAACGTGGCGGTGCGGGTGCGCAGCGGCGTGATCGCCGAGGTCGGCCCCGGCCGGCCGGCCACGGTCGGCGCCGACGGCACCAAGCCGCCGGCCAGTTGTCCGCCGGCCGCGGTCGGGCTGGGCTGCGCCGCCGACCCGCCGCTCAGCGGGCCCAGGTGATCGACCCGGCCGATCCCGCTTCGGGCGTGCGCCGCAGGCCCGGCGCGCGCCGCAGCAGCCCTGGCGGAGATGGCCTGGCTGGCCTCGACGAGCGCAGACGGGCTTTGTTGGCAGCCTCGCTGGCCCCGCTGGCTCCGCTGGCTTCGCTGGCTTCGCTGGTGGCCTGGGCCGATCCGGCTCGGGGGCAGTCTCCGGCCGCCGAAGCCGACGCCCGCGACACGCCGCCCGAGCCGGGTCGTTTGGCCCTGGTCATAGGCAACCGCCAGTACCCGGCCGGCAACGACCTGCCCTCGATCCACAAGAACGCCCGCGACCTGCGGCGCGCGCTGCAAGGCCGGGGCTTTGCGGTGACGATGCTGCTCGACGCCGATGTGCAGGCCGCCCGCCAGGCGGTGGACAGCTTCGCCCAGCAGGCCCAGGCTGCGCCGGCCGACGCCACCGTGCTGTTCTATTTCAGCGGCCATGGCGCGCAGATCGACGCCGAGAACCTGCTCGTAGGCGCCGGCGTCAACGTCGCCCCGACCGCGCCGCTGGAGCCCTTGATCAAGGGCAGCCTGGCCTTGCGCGGCGATGTCCTGGCCAAGCTGCCGCAGCGCCAGACCGGCCTGACCATGGCAGTGATCGACACCTGCCGCACCGACGTCGTCGCCAAGCCCGGCGGCGGCAGCGAGGGGCTGAACCAGGCCGAGGCGCCGCCCGGCTGTTTGATCGCGTTTTCCACCGGCGCGGGCACGCCGGCGATCGCCCCCAACGTCGAAACGCTCAGCACCTTCTACACCGCCGCGCTGGTCCATTTGCTCGACACCGCCTCCGACGAGCTGTCGTTCTCCGAGCTGTTCAAGCTGGTCAAGATCGAGGTCCGGCAGACCATGACCGGCCACAGCATCCCGCAGATCCGGCGCTTCGCGCAGAACCCCTTCATCGCCGAGAACCTGCACACCAACTTCAGCGTTGCCGCGCGCCGCAGCGTCCGGTCTGACCCTGGCGCCGCCGCCGCCGCGCGCTTTCGCAGCGAGCGCGAGGCGGCCGACTGGCAGCAGTTGCAGGGCCTGGTCTGGCCGCCCGAGCTGTTCCGCCTGGCCGAGCAGTTCCTGCTCAACCACCCGCAGAGCAAACTCGCCGGTGGCGCGCGGGTGCTGCGCGAGGGCGCGTCCGAGGCCGCCGCGATCCTGCAGCGCAACGATGTGCGGCTCTACCGCCGCTCGTTCGACGCCAGCCAGGCGCCCAACCCGCGCTACGCCAGCGACCTGCGCAAGGCCGCAGGAGGCGACAAGGACGCCGCCGCGCGGATCGGCCGCCACTGGGCCACACCGGCCCTGAGCGGCCCCGAGCTCTCACGTTTTGAGGGCTGGATGCAATACGCCGCTGAACTCGGCAACGGCATCGCCAGCTACGAGCTGGCACTGCACTACCGCCGCGTCAACCAGCCGCAGCCAGCGGCGCGCTGGGAGGCCAGGGCCAGGGCGCTGGGCTACAACCCACCGGTGGCGCTGGAGCACAGCCGCAAGTAGTGCCGCGCCGGCTGCGCGGCCGGCTTGAACCGTCCCTGGCCGCGAGCCGGCGACCCGTCAAGTACCATCGTCGCCGGCACTTGGCGCGGGTGACGGAACAGGTAGACGTAGCGGGCTTAAAACCCGCAGCCGCAAGGCGTACGGGTTCGATTCCCGTCCCGCGTACCAGCAGGCGCTGCCTGCTGGCAACTTCAGCTTGGGCCAAGGCAAAGTCCAGACCACAAACAGCGAAGACGCTGGCGGCGAAAGCCGAAGTGGCAAGAAAATCCCTCGATGAGAGTCGTACGGGTTCGAGTCCGGTCGGGTGCACCAACTCGATACGTGCTTGGGCACCGCCAGATTGGGGTCGCCTGCGCCCCAACCGGAGATGGCTCCTGCCATGTCTGCGTTGGATGCCGAGAGCGCCGAAGCTCAGGCTTCGATCCGCGCCCTGCTATGACAACAGGTTGGCAGGTCAAACACTGGGTGCGGTGGCAGTTGTGTTCGATGGCTTGCAAATGTGTACACCGTGATTCACAATTCGGCGTCAGGGCCTGTTGCCCATCCATCTGGAGCACCCCATGGAAACCAAGTCTGTCGGCATCCGCGAATTCCGCGCCGGCCTGGCCGAGTTCATCGACAACAAGCAGCCCGTCGCCGTGACGCGGCATGGCCAGACCGTGGGCTATTTCATTCCCACGGCCCGCCCCTCGCAGGTCGACCTGCAGGCACTGCGTGACGCTGCGGACAAGCTCGAAGCCGTGATGTCGCTGTCCGAGGACGATGTCGAAGCCGCGGTTCGGGACTTCGACGCCCTGCGCAAAGGCGCAGTTGCACGCCGACGCGCACAGACCTTACGCCTCGCACCATCGTCCTGGATGCGAACGTGCTGATGCGCGCCGTGCTCGGCCGCAGAGTGGACCGTTTGCTGGAACGCTTCGCCTCGCAGGTGACCTTCCTGGCACCGGAATTGGCGTTCAACGACGTGCACGAGCACCTGGCCAGCGTGCTGACCAAACGCGGCGAACGTCTCCAAAACTCGCAGCTACGGCTCGATCGGCGCCCCAAGGCTCTACCCTCTGCCATTCGGGGACGAACAGCAGTACCGATGATCTGCTGCGCGCGGCCTGCCGGATCAGACAGAAGTCGGCAGCCAGTTGCTGCGCTTTCCATCATTTGAGCTCGTACCGCCCATCGGGCGTGGGTCCGTCGAATGGCTCAAGCTGATCCCTGGCGACGCGCCTGGTCTGCTGCCCGGCGCATGCCGTCTTGCGTCCTCGCCGGTTGCGTGCCGCGCCCGGCGCCGGTGGCAGCACCCGTCCGCGCCGTTGGCCATGGGCTCATCGCCCCAGCCAGTGCCGGCAGCGGCGCCGCTCATGGCGGTCTTTGGCGCGGGCCTCGGCCCTGGTCTGCCACTGCATGTTGGCGGCTGAGTCGGCGCCGCCGCAGGCCAGGGGGCGGATGTGGTCGATGACGTAGCCGGGGCATTTGCCGCTGGGCTGGCCGGTGGCGGGGCAGGGGTGGGCGTGCTGGAACTCGGCCCTGGCGGCATGGCTGCGCTGGCGTTTGGCCGGGGCCGCAGCGGCGCCTGTGGCCAGCGCGGCCAGGACCAACAGGAGGGCTCTGGCGGCGAGGGTGACGGCGCTGGCGCTGCTCATGGCAGTTCGTGCCCGGTGGCGGCGATCCAGACCCGGTACCACTGCTGGCGGTCCAAGCGCAGCCCGAGTGCGGCGACGGCCTCGGCGCTGACCTGGCTGCGGCGCGAGCCCAAGATCGGCCGCGGGCGGCTGGGGTGGCGCAGCACCCAGGCGATGGCTGCGGTGGTCAGGCTGACCTGGCATTCGGCGGCCAGTGCCAGCAGCGCCTGGCGCACCCGCAAGGCGGCAGCGTCGTCGCGGGTGAACAGCCGGCCGCCAGCCAGGGGCGACCAGGCCATGGCCGGCAGGCCCAGCGCCTGGCACTGGTCAAGCACGCCGTCGTGCAGCGGCGCCAGGTGCAGCGGCGAGAACTCGATCTGGTGCCCGGCCAGCGGCCAGCGCTGGTGCAGCAGGGCGAACTGGCTGGGGCTGAAGTTCGAGGCGCCGAAGTGCAGGACCTTGCCCTGGCGCTGCAGGTCGGCGAAGACATCGGCCAGTTCGTCCGCGTCCATCAGCGCGTCGGGGCGGTGGATCAGCAGCAGGTCGAGGTGGTCGGTGCCCAGCGCCGTGAGCGAGGCCTCAACCGAGGCGCGGACATGCGCGGCCGAGCTGTCGTAGTGCTTGATCGCCTGCCCAGGCTGGCCCGGCGCGACCAGTCGGATGCCGCACTTGCTGACGATCTGCAGCCGCTGGCGCAGCCCCGGTGAAAGCGCCAGCGCCTGGCCGAACAGTTGCTGCACGCTGTGGTGGCCGTAGATGTCGGCATGGTCGAAGCTGCTGACGCCCAGCGCCAGGTGGTGCTCGATCCAGCGCAGCCGCTCGGCCACCGGCATTTGCCACTCGGCCATGCGCCAGGCGCCGGCCATGATCGGCGACAGCCGCAGCGGCTGGCCAGCGCTCACGCCGGGCTCGGCTTGGCCGTGCCCTTGGCCGCCCTGGGCAGGCGGCCCATCAGGTAGAACTCGTCGTTGGGCCGCATCGCGCTGACATTGGCCAGGCGGTTGGACAGGCCGAAAAAGGCGGTGATCGCGGCGATGTCCCAGATGTCGTCGGCGTCGAAGCCGTGCGCACGCAGGGCCGCGAAATCGGCCTCGTCGACCTCGTGCGAGTGGCGGCAGACCTTGAGCGCGAAGTCCAGCATCGCCTGCTGGCGCGGGCCGATGTCGGCCTTGCGGTGGTTGATGGCGATCTGGTCGGCCAGCAGCGGCTGCTTCTCGTAGACGCGCAGGATCGCGCCATGGGCGACCACGCAATACAGGCATTGGTTGACGGCCGAGGTGGCGACGATGACCATCTCGCGCTCGCCCTTGGTCAGCGAGCCGCTGTCCTTGAGCAGCAGGGCGTCGTGGTAGGCGATGAAGGCGCGCCACTCGGCCGGCCGGTGCGCCAGCGCCAGGAATACGTTCGGCACGAAGCCGGATTTCTCCTGCACCGCCAGGATGCGCTCGCGCATGTCGTCGGGCAGATCGGCGAGTTCGGGCACCGGGAAACGGCTGATCGGCAGTGCGGGCATGGCGTGGTCCGGTGGGGCGCGAAGGATGGGCGGGCAGCATACCGTGGCCAGCATCGGCGCGGCGCAGGATACTCAGGCCGCCGCGCTAACCGGACCTGTGTGCGGCTGCAACCCCGCTGGCCCATTGAAACCCCATCGATACCCCCTCTTCAAGGAGCGCGCTCATGCCCGATTGCATCACCTACCGTGGCGGCTACAAGTACCAGTTGATTGGCGACTACGAGGTGCAACTCGACTTCAAGCCCGACCGGGACCTGGACGACCTGGAGTTCATCAAGTTCTTCGCCAGCGGCCGGCTGCTGGTCAAGGACGGCTACGCCTGGGACGGCCCGTCGGGCCCGACCATAGACACGCCCGACTTCATGCGCGGCTCGCTGGTCCATGACGCGCTCTACCAACTGATGCGCGAGGGCAAGCTCGACCACCAGGTCCACCGCGACAAGGCCGACCGGACCCTGCAGCGGATCTGCCGCGAGGACGGCATGTCGGCGCTGCGTGCCTCCTGGGTCTACCAGGGCGTGCACCACTTCGGCGACACCGCGGCCGACCCGACCCACCAGCGCTCGCCGAAAAAGGCCGGCTGCGGCTGCGCGCACTGAGGCGGCATGGCCGCCTCGCTCAGCGCGGCCGGTGCTCGGTCCCCTGTCCGGCGGTGATGAACACGGCGCTGGCCGTGCCGTCGACATCGGCGGTGTGCCAGACGCCGGGCGGGTTGATGGCGTACTGGCCCGGCGTCAGCGTCAGGCTGTGGAGGCTGCCGTCGGCCAGTTGCTGGTGCAGCGTCAGGCTGCCGGCGGTGCACAGCACCACCTCGCTGCCCAGCGGGTGCATCTCCCACATTGCCCAGGATTGGCTGAAGCTGTGGCTGCTGACCAGCCGGCCCTCGGCACCATCGCCCGCATGGCGCTGGCTGTAGGCCTGGTACCAGTCGAGATCGCCGCTGAACGCCGGCTCGACCTCGGCGCTCGCGCCCAGGCCGAGGTGGATCGGGTGCAGGCTCAACGCGGTTGCGGTCGCGGTTGCGGCCATAGCCGCACTCAGCCCAGGCTTGGATTGACCAGCACCTTGGCGCCGGTGTTGCGCGGGCCGTAGAGGGCCAGCGCGTCCAGGCTGAGCACCTCGGCCAGCGAGATTTGCTTGGCGTAATGGCTGGCGAAGGTGGTCTTGAGCTCGGCGGCGACGCGCGCCTTGAGTTCATTGGCGCGCGCCGGACCGACCCGGTTCAGGAACGGCCAGAGCAAGAAGCCGCCCATGCCCCAGCACATGCCGAAGTTGCGGTTGAACTCGGTAGGCGCGGTGTTCAGGCCGCCGTAGAGGTAGACCTGCTTGTGGACCGTTGAGCCGTAGCGGTTGTATTCCTTGGCGCTGCGGTTGATCGCCGCCTCCATGCAGCCCAGGATCTGGCCGCCGAGCTTGCCGCCGCCGGTGGCGTCGAAGGCGATGGTCGCGCCGGTGGCGGCCAGGGCATCGGTCAGCTCGGCCTGGAAGCCTGGCGCGTCCATGTTGCAGACGTATTGCGCGCCCTGGCCGCGCAGCAGCGCTTCTTGCTCGGGCTTGCGCACGATGTTGACCAGGGCCACGCCCTCGCTCAGGCAGATGCGGTTGAGCATCTGGCCGAGGTTGGACGCCGCTGCGGTGTGGACCAGCGCCTTGTGGCCCTCCAGGCGCATGGTGTCGACCATGCCCAGGGCGGTCAGCGGGTTGACGAAGCAGGACGCGCCTTCGGCCGCAGTGGCGCCCTCGGGCAGGCGCAGGCACTGGCCGGCGGGCAGGGCGCGGTAGCGGGCGTACATGCCGCCACCCAGGGCGGCCACGCGCGCGCCCAGCAGGGCCTGGGCGGCGGCCGAGCTGCCGGCGGCCACGACCAGGCCGGCACCTTCATTGCCGGTGGCCAGCGACTGGCCCAGGCGCGCGGCCATGGCGGCCATGGCGCGCTCGGGGATGCGCGCGCTCAGCGCCGGGGTGTCGGCGCTGCCGCTGGCCCAGGCGGTGGCCAGATCTGCGGCGCCGAACAGCAGGCCGATGTCGGAGGGGTTGATCGGCGCTGCCTCGACCTGGATCAGCACCTCGTCGGGCCCGGGCACGGGCACGGCGGCCTGGACCAGCGAGAGTTCGAGCACGCCCGCAGGCGTGACCAGGGAGCGCAGTTGCAGGGCGGTGGCGGGCAGGGTCAAGGCGGGTCTCCGGCAGGGGGGCGTTTGGCCGGCCATCATGGCAGAGCCTGGGGACTGATCGGGCCGACCGGCCGACCGGCCGACTGGCCGACTGGCCGACTGGCCGACTGGCCGACTGGGCCGACCGGGCCGACCGGGCCGACCGGGCCGACTGGGCCGACTGGGCCGACTGGGCCGACTGGGCCGACCGGGCCGAGCGGGCCGCAGGCGCTCAGCCGCCGTTGCGGAACTGGATCGCGTGCAGCCGCGCGTACAGCCCGCCGGCGGCCAGCAGTTCGGCATGGCTGCCTTGCTCGACCACGCGGCCGGCCTCCAGTACCGCGATCCGGTCGGCGTGCTCGATGGTCGACAAACGGTGGGCGATGACCAGGGTGGTGCGGCCGCGCATCAGTTCGTCGAGCGCGGCCTGCACCGCGCGCTCGGATTCGCTGTCCAGCGCCGAGGTGGCCTCGTCGAGGATCAGGATAGGCGCGTCCTTGTAGATCGCCCGGGCGATCGCCAGGCGCTGGCGCTGGCCGCCGGAGAGTTGGTTGCCGTTGTGGCCGATCAGGCTGGCGATGCCCTGCGGCAGGCCGGCGACGAACTCGCCCAGGTGGGCGCCGTGCAGCGCGGCGATGACCCGGTCGCGGTCGATCTCGCCATCACCGCCCAGCGCCACGTTGGCCGCCAGGCTGTCGTTGAACAGCACCACGTCCTGGCTGACCAGGGCGAACTGGCGGCGCAGCGCGGCCACGTCCCAGTCGGCCAGCGCCACGCCGTCGAGCAGCACGCTGCCGCTGTCGGGCTCGACGAAGCGCGGCAGCAGGTTGATCAGCGAGGTCTTGCCCGCGCCCGAGGGGCCGACCAAGGCCAGCGTCTGGCCGCGGGCGATGTCCAGGCTCAGCCCGGCCAGGGCAGGCGCCTGGTCATCGCGGTAGCGCAGGCTGACCTCGCGCAGCGCGATCTCGCCACGCGCCCGGCCGGGGTCGTGGCTGCCGCCGTGCTCGGCCGGGCTGGTGTCGAGCAGGCTCAGGCCGCGCTCGATCGCGGTCAGGCCGCGGGTGATGGGCGCCATCACGTCGGACAAATGTTTGATCGGCGCGACCAGCATCAGCATGGCGGTGATGAAGGCGACGAAACCGCCGACCGTGCCGCCGCCGCTGCCGCTCTGCCACAGCGCCACCACGATCACCGCCGACAGCGCCAGCGCGGTGAAGAGCTGGGTCAGCGGCGTCATCACCCCGCTGGCGGTGACGATCTTCAGCAGCAGCCGGCGCAACCGCGCTGCCTCCAGCGCAAAGCGCTGCTGCTGGCGGGCCTGCGCGCCGTGGGTGCGCACGATCCGCCAGGCCAGCACGTTCTCCTCGACCACGTAGGCCAGCGCGTCGGTCACAGACTGGCCCTCGCGCGCCAGCCGCTGCAGGCGCTTGCCGACGCTGCGCATGACCCAGGCCACCGCCGGGAAGAGCACACCTACGAACAGCGTCAGATGCCAGTTCAGCCACAGCAGGTAGGCCAGCAGGGCCAGCAGGGTCAGCGAATCCTTGACCAGGGTGAGCAGCGAATCGACCAGCAGCGTCGCCCCGGTCTGGACCTCGTAGACCAGGGTGTTGGTCAGGTTGCTCGACGAGTGCGCGGCAAAGATCGCCGGCCGGGCGGTCAGGATGCGCTCGAACAGCGCCTGGCGCAGCCGCTGCACGCCGCCCTGGGCGGCCCACGACAGGCCGTACTGCGCCACATAGCCGGCCAGGCCGCGGACGGCAAAGATGCCGACGATGGCCAGCGGCACCAGCCACAGCGGCAGCGCCTTGGCGCTGAAACCCTGGTCCAGCAGCGGCTTCATCAGCTCGGGAATCATCGGCTCGGTCAGCGCCCCGACCACCGAGCCCAGCAGAGCCGCGATCAGCCCCAGCCGGCCCTGGGCAAAGTAGGGTGCGATGCGGGCGATGCGCTGCGGCAGGGTGGGCATGGGCGGGGCGGATTATCGATGCCGGTCCGGGCCGGCCTGAGCCGGCCTGCGGCGCTGGAGGTGAGCCGTCGCTTGCTAAAAAGACTGGATGCAAATACAGTATCGACGTGAACCTGTCCCTGCCATTTGCTGATCCGCCATTTGCCGATCCGCCCTGTGCCGATCCGCCCGCTGTCACGCTGCCGGCGGCGGTGCCGCAGGCCAGCGCCGCCAGCCGCCACCAGGACGCCGCGCTGAGCCTGGCGCTGCAAGACGACGCGCTGGCACCCGGGCAAATCCACCCCGCGCTGTGGCGCGCCAACCAGATCGGTGCTGCTGCGGCCAGCGTCAGCCCCAGCGGTTTTGCCGCCCTCGACGCGCAATTGCCGGGCGGCGGCTGGCCGCATGGGACGCTGACCGAGCTGCTGCTGGGCCAGCCCGGGATCGGCGAACTGCGCCTGCTGGCGCCGGCCCTGACGCCGGTCGCAACGCCGGGCCCGGCCCGGCCTGGGAGCGGTGGCGGCCGTAGCCAGGCCGCAGCGGCCGAGGCCGAGCGCTGCGTGATGCTGTTCGACCCACCGGCCGCGCTCAATGCCTGGGCGCTGTGGCAGCGTGGCCTGTCGCCCGGCTCATGGCTGGTGGTGCAGGGCCGGGCGGCGATGCGACAGCCGCGCAGCGCCCAGGGCCTGCTGCCGCTGCTGCCGAGTGCCGACGTGCTGTGGGCGCTGGAGCAGGCGCTGCGCAGCGGCCATGTCAGCGCGGTGCTGGCCTGGCTGCCACTGAACCTGCGTGCCGACACGCTGCGCCGTTTGCAACTGGCGGCCCAGCATTGCGCCGGGCCGGTGTTCATCTTCCGCGATGCCCAGGCCCGTGCCAGGCCCAGCGCCGCGCCGCTGCGCCTGCTGCTGCAACCGGCCGGTGTCGATGGCTTGTCGCTGCGCCTGCTCAAGCGCCGTGGCCCGCCGCTGGCCCAGGCGCTGCGGCTGGCGCTGCCGCCGGTGCTGGCGCCGCAGCAGCAGGCCCGGGCCGAGGCCCGTTTGGCGCTGCGCGACGCGGCCGAGCAGGCGGCGCGCAGGCCGGCCGGGCCAGGCGCGGGCTGGTCCGGCAACCTGCCCGGCGACTTGCACCGCCGTCCACCCCCCCATCCCCCCCA
>JANXYH010000049.1 GCA_025350145.1 Burkholderiales bacterium
TGGGCGATGTCGATGGTGATGTAGTCGGCGCCCACGCCGTCGGCGGCCAGGGCGTCGATGGTGGCGTAGTCGGCCGGCTTGACCCCCGAGCTGACCGAGACGAACAGGCCCAGGCCGCGCATCCGCTGGGCGTAGGCCACCGTGTCCAGGTCAAAGCGGTGCATCACGTAGAAGTGGCCGTTGGCTGCCAGCCACTGGCTGATCGGCTCGTCGATCACGGTTTTCATGTTGGCCGGCACCACCGGCAATTCGAAGCGGCGGCCACCAAAGACCATACCCGGGTCGCATTCGCTGCGGCTTTCTACCCGGCATTGGCGCGGCAGCAGCAGGACGTTGTCGTAGTCAAAGATTTCCATCGTGGGTTCCAGGGGAGGGTGATTCGTTCAGCGCAGCGGGCAGCGTGGCGAGGCCACGGCCAGCATCATGCCGTCGGCCGATTCGATCCAGCCGCGTGCCTGCAGGCGCTCGGGCTGGGCGCTCTCGGGCCAACGCATGGCCTGAAGATGCTGGATTCGGGCCTGCCCGGCAAGCGGTTTGACCGGCAGCGGCCCGGCCACGCTGCGCACCAGGGCGCGTTCGACCGGGCTGCCGTCGCTGCCGGCGGGAATGGTCTCGACCAGCGCCAGCCACAGGCCGCTGCCCGGCGGCAGTGCGCCCCGGACCTCGGCCTGTACGCCGAAGTAGCCACGCCACGCCGGCCCGACCGCCAGCGCCAGGGCCAGGCCGCGTGGTGGCGCGGCGGCACGGCGCTGGCTCCCGGGCTGTGGCCCGATCGGCGCCTTGCTGCCGGCACGCTGGGCGCGCTCGGCCGAGTCCAGCAGCGCGGCCGCCGACAGCGGCGCCTCGGAGCCACTGCGCGTGGGCAGCACCCAGTCAAAGCGCCAGTCCTGGGGGCCCACCCCGGGCGCCTCGGCGGCGGCCCAGCAGTCGCTGCAATCGGCACTGAAGAAGTGCTCGACGATGGCCGCGTTGCGCCCCGGGCAGTCGCGGGGTGGGGCGGGCGGGGTGGGCGGGGTGGGCGTTTGCGCCGCCTGCGCCCAGCCGGCCAGCCCCAGCGCAAGCGCCGTCAGGCCTGAGGCCACTTCTAAAATACGACCATGCATGACGCGCATTCTCAGGCCATCCCCCCGGACACCGGGCCGCACACCGGCCAGCAGGCGCGCCACGACTTGGGGCCGGGCAGCCCGCTGCTGCGCAATCTCAACCCCGAGCAGCTCGCCGCCGTCACCCTGCCGCAGGTGCCGGCGCTGATCCTGGCCGGCGCCGGTTCGGGCAAGACCCGGGTGCTGACGACCCGCATCGCCTGGCTGCTGGCCAGCGGCCGGGCCTCGCCGGGCGGTCTGATGGCGGTCACGTTCACCAACAAGGCGGCCAAGGAGATGCTGACCCGGCTCTCGGCGATGCTGCCGGTGGCCGTGCGGGGGATGTGGATTGGCACCTTCCACGGCCTGTGCAACCGTTTCCTGCGCGCCCACTGGAAGTTGAGCGGCCTGCCGCAGAGCTTCCAGATCCTCGACAGCGCTGACCAGCTCTCGGCCGTCAAGCGCGTCATCAAGGGCATGAACCTGGACGAGGAGCGCTTTGTACCGAAGAAGGTCGCCTGGTTCATTGCCGCCAGCAAAGAGGGCGGCCAGCGCCCGGCCGATGTCGATGCGCCCGACCCGCTGGCGCGCAAGATGGTCGAGATCTACCAGGCCTACGAGGACCAGTGCCAGCGCGAGGGCGTGGTCGACTTTGCCGAGCTGATGCTGCGCAGCTACGAACTGCTGCGCGACAACGCCAGCCTGCGCGAGCACTACCAGCACCGCTTCGCCCATGTCCTGGTCGACGAGTTCCAGGACACCAACCGGCTGCAGTACCGCTGGCTGAAGATGTTGGCCCCGCCGGGCAGCGCGCCGAGCATGCTGGCGGTGGGCGACGACGACCAGAGCATCTACGCCTTTCGCGGCGCCCAGGTCGGCAACATGGCCGACTTCGAGCGCGAGTACCGGGTTCGCACGGTCATCAAGCTGGAGCGCAACTACCGCTCCTTCGGCAACATCCTGGACAGCGCCAACGCCCTGATCGGCCACAACAGCCGGCGCCTGGGCAAGAACCTGCGCACCGAGGCCGGCCCGGGCGAACCGGTGCGGGTGAGCGAATCGCCCAGCGATTTCGCCGAGGCGCAATGGCTGCTGGAGCAAGCCCAGGCGCTGCACCGCAGCGGCACGCCGCGCAGCGAGATTGCGGTGCTGTACCGCAGCAATGCACAGAGCCGGGTGCTGGAGTCGGCGCTGTTCAGCGCCGGTGTGCCCTACCGGGTCTACGGCGGCCTGCGCTTCTTCGAGCGTGCCGAGGTCAAGCACGCGCTGGCCTACCTGCGACTGCTTGAAAACCCCCATGACGACACCTCGTTCCTGCGGGTGTGCAACTTGCCCGCAAGGGGCATAGGCGCGCGCACGCTAGAGCTGTTGCTGGACGCCGCCCGCGGCAGCGCCCGCAGCCTGTACCAGAGCGTTGGCGCGGTGGCCGGCAAGGGCGGCGCCAGCTTGCTTGGCTTCACCGCCTTGGTCGACTCGGTCCGCCACGACACCCGTGGCCAGACCCTGCGCGAAATCATCCGCGTGGTGCTCGACCGCTCGGGTCTGCTGGCGTTCTACCGCAGCGACAAGGACGGCGCCGACCGGATCGAGAACCTGGAGGAACTGGTCAACGCCGCCGAGGCCTTCGTGACCCAGGAAGGCTTCGGCAAGGACGCCATCGCCCTGCCGATCGACGAGATGCGGCCCGGCCAGATCGCGGCCGGCAGCCCTGCCGCCGTCGCCGCCGCCGCAACCCTGGCGCCCGACGCCGATACCGGCGAAATCCTCTCGCCGTTGGCCGCCTTTCTGACCCACGCCGCGCTCGAAGCCGGCGACAACCAGGCCCAGGCCGGCCAAGACGCGCTGCAATTGATGACGGTGCATTCGGCCAAGGGCCTGGAGTTCGATTGCGTCTTCATCACCGGGCTGGAAGAAGGGCTCTTCCCGCACGAGAACGCGATCAGCGACGCCGACGGCCTGGAGGAGGAGCGCCGCCTGATGTACGTGGCCATCACCCGCGCCCGACAACGCCTTTACCTGAGCTTCAGCCAGACCCGGATGCTGCACGGCCAGACCCGCTACAACGTCAAGAGCCGCTTCGTCGACGAGTTGCCCGAGGCCGCGCTGAAATGGCTCTCGCCGCGCAACCAGGGCTTCGGCTCGGGCTTTGCCCGCCCCTACCAAGAGGCCTGGCAGCGCGGCAGCGGCCCGGGCGGCATGGTCGGCGCCGGCCGGGTCGCGGGCCGGCCGGCCTGGGCCGCCCCGCCCGCCGCCCCGGCCTTGG
>JANXYH010000182.1 GCA_025350145.1 Burkholderiales bacterium
TGTGAACGTGGCGTTCAAGACCTTGGACCACTGCGCGCAGGCTTGCAGCGGCGTCACCCGGTCGGCGTCGCCGCAATAGACCTGGACCGGCATCGCCAGGCCAGCGCTTTGGCCGAGGTCGGCACCGCACAGCAGCTCGACCGCCTGCAGATAGCCTGCGGCGTTGAGACGTGCCGCGTTCCAATGCACCCAGGCGCGAGCCTCGTCGGTGGCGGCCGGCGACAACAGCCGATCCGGCAGGCGCGCCGCGAGGCCGTCGATGCCAAGGGTTCGGACATCATCGCGGCGCTGGTTGCGCACACGCGCCCGCGCCGCAGTTTGCGCCTCGGTTCCGTAGCCGCCGGCAGGGCTGATCAGGACCAGATTCGAAACCGTGCCGGCCCCCACTGTCTTGGCATAGGCGGCGCCCATCAGCGCGCCGAGCGAATGACCCACAACTGCGAGGGAGTCGATGTCCAGCGCCTGCACAGTCTGATTCAGGCGCGCCGCGCAGTCGTCCACTGTCGGCGTTGCGGATTGCAACGGACAGGACCCGCCGTATCCCGGCGCATCCCAGGCAATCACGTGGCCGAACTCACTCAGCGCCAACGCGCAATGCAGCCACGAGGCGGCACCCGAACTGATGCCATGCAGCGGCAGGAAGGTCGGCCGTCCGTCGCGTTCGGCGCGCGCACCGCCGCATCGACGCACCGCCTCGCGCGCGCCCGATGGCAGCACCAGCGTGGACGCCGCAAAGCGGTCGTCCAGCAGGGTCAGCGGCAGCGCAGTCATGGCGATTGGCGGTGCGCTCAGCGCTTGATCTTGGCGAGCGGGTGGTCCGCCGGATAGGTCGGCGTGATCGGCTTTTGCGCGCCGAGCATCACACACATCAGCGCGTCTTCATCGCCGATATTGATCTCTTCGCGGTAAACGCCGGGTGGCACCGAGACCACATCGCGGTCGGTGAGGACGGTCTCGAAGCGTTCGCCGTCCTTTTCGAGCACCAGCTTGAGCTTGCCTCGGATCAAGAAGAAGACCTCTTCGACATCCACGTGCAAATGCGATGGTCCTTCGTGGCCGGCCGGGATCACCATGGTCGAGAAGGTGAAGTGCTCAGACGGGATGGTGCTCGCGTCAGCGGCCACACCGGTGCCGCCGGTGCCGATGTAGCGCATCTGGCCACGGCGGTACTTGGGGTCGAAGTCGGCTTGGAACTTCAGTGCGTCGAAGTCGTAGCGGCGGGTCGAGAAGCGCGCCACGCGACTCTCCATCCACGACTTGAAGTCGGTCCCTTGCGGCTGTACCAGCGTGCTCTGCTCGGGTTGTTCGGTTGATTGGGTCATCGCCATGCTCCTGGTTTCATGTCAGTTCATCACGAAGCCGCCGTTGACCGGCAGCAATTGGCCGGTCACGAACCGGGCGAGGTCGGACAGCGCGAAGACAACCGGCCCGCACACGTCCTCGGGCTGTTGTTCGCGCTGCAGCGCGCGATGATCAATGTAGTGGCGGTGGCGCGTCTCTGGCACGTACTGTGTGGCCTCGACCAGCACCAGGCCCGGCGCGATCGCGTTGACGGTGATGCCGTCAACGCCGTATTCGCGCGCCAGCGAGTGGGTCATCGCGATCACGGCGCCCTTGCTGGCGACGTAGGCCAGCAGGTTCGGTGCGCCCCAGAGGGCGGTGTCGGAAGCCAGGTTGACGATGGCGCCGCGTCCGCTGGCACGCAGAGCGGATCGGCAGGCCCGCGACATCAGCCATGTGCCGCGCGCGTTCACCGTCATCACACGGTCCCAGGTCTCGATCGAGATGTCGTCCGCGCCCTTGCCGCCCGAGTCGGTCACCGCAGCGTTGTTGACCAGGCCGTCGAGCCCGCCGAGCAATTCGACGGCACGCGCAGCGCACTGCTCGACCGATGCCGGATTCGCCAGGTCCGCCACGACGGCATGTGCCATCAGCCCTTCTGCGCGCAATGTCGCAGCGGCCGCTTCGACCAGTTCAGCGCGGATGTCGGCAATCACCACGCTTGCGCCAGCGGCGCCGAGCGAACGCGCAAAAGCCAGGCCCAGGCCGCGTGCGCCGCCGGTGACGAGCACCCGGCGCTCAGACAGGAGTTGGGGATGTAGGGAAGCGGGCATCTCAGTTCCTGTGCGCATCACGCCAGCTTCGCAGTCGCGACCGACGGCGACTGCTGGCGCTCACGCAGCCACAACATGAAGCCGCAAGTGAAGACGATGGCCTGCGTCCCTATCAGGAGCGCAAACCCCGCGAAGAAGCCGGCCGCCGATCCCCCCGAGGCACCCGCGCCGCCGGACATTGCGCTCATGACCGCCCCCATGATCGCTGGCATGAATCCCGCCACCAGGCTGCCCACGCCATTGACGACACCGAATGCGCTGGCCGTGTGCTCGGCTCGTGAGCAGTACTGCACCGTGCTCGGAATGGCTGGGCTCTGCAGGCCCCAGCAGAAATTGGCGGCGATCAGGCTGTAGGCAGCGAGGTAGCGGTCCTGCGCGTTGATGGCAGTCAGTACGGCCAGCGCTACGCCCGCACTGGCGACCATGAAGATGTACGGTACGTGCCGGCGCTCGATCTTGTCGATGATGACCCCGCCGACCGGCACGGCAACCACGGTGGCGTACTGCGGCAGTGAAGCGAGCCAACCCATCTCTCTGATGGTGAAACCGCGCGCTTCCTTCAGGTAGGCCGGCAGCCAGTTGCTGCTGCCCCAAAGGTAGGCGAGCGCCGCCGATGTGAGCAGTGTGATGAGGATCAGATAGCGGGTCTGCAAGGCGCCCTTGAAGATCTCGCCGACGCGCGTCACCGCTGCGCCGAGGGAGGCCGGGCGGTTCGCAGTTGCGTCGCCTTTGGGCATGCGCACGAAGGCAAGCACGAGCGGAATGCCCAGCGCGATGTTCAGGACGCCCAGCGCATAGAAGGACGTCTCCCAGTTGAAGCTCGCCAGCATGTAGCCGATGAACGGGTAACCGATGGCCAGGCCCAGCCCGGTGCCCATGTTCACGAAGGAGTTCGGCTTGCCGTTCTCGCGGCTCTCGAAGTGCCCCTTTATGTAGGCCGAAGCCAGCGAGAACAACGGCCCTTCGGATACGCCGAGCAACACGCGCGATGCCAGCAGCAATCCGTAGCTGCTGAGCAGCGGCGAGACGAACGTGACGGCACCCCACAGAACCAGGCCGTAGATCAGGCTGCGCCGCACCCCGAAGATCGCGGCGCAAAACGGCGTGAAGAAGATCGTCGACAGCCCATAGCCGACCATGAACGCGGTCGCCAGCAGACCCTGCGCGACCCGGTTCTCCTTGGCGATGCCAATGTGGCCGAGAAAGCTCGGGTCCGTGATCAGGACGGAGATGTTGATGCGATCAATGTACGAAATGGCGACGATCACGAACAGCGTGATGACGCCATACCAACGCATGCGGCTTGCGCTCATGAGCCCGCCCCCGCCGAGGTCACTGTGGAAGAGCCGTTGGTGCAGTTCATGGGAACTCTCCGAGCTGTCGATGACGTTTCGTATGTGAAACACGGTTTCACATTTGAATCACATGACGCCAGCTTAGCGATTGCATTGCCGAGAAAAATAGGCGTTTACCCCCCGAGTTATCAAGATGTCGGCGTGCCATGCGCGGCGCACCCACTGCCCGGCGTTCAAGGCGCGGCCAGGGTTGGCTGCCTTGCGGTTGGACAAGACCACGGCTGAGCTGTGCAAGGCGTTTGAGCTGTACGCCAGCCAGGCCATCGTGTGCAAGCGCCAGTTGTGCCGTGTGCAGACATGCCACGGCCCGCCAGCGCGGCTGATCGAGCCGCGTCTACCGGACGGCGTCAGCTCCAGCGCCTGGCGAGTTCGCAGCAGGCCCAGCAGCCAGTTTGGGCGAAGGTCGAAAAGGGACCCCGGTGGCGCAGAAACTGGGCATCAAAGGCGCGCTGTGGCGCAGGCTTCGACGGCTCTTAGGCGGGGCGGTCGGACTTCATCGCAGTATGAAGGACGGTTCACTGGCGGAGGGAGCGGGATTCGAACCCGCGGGGGGCTGTTAACCCCCACACGCTTTCCAGGCGTGCGACTTAAACCGCTCATCCATCCCTCCGCAGGGACCACTTTGCACTTGCTTGACGACTTGCCCCTGCCACTTGCCGAACCGGCTGCGGCCAGGCTCTGAACCGGCTTGGTCAGGCTGGTCAAACCGGCCCTGCGCCTGGTTGTGGCGGCCCGAAAGGGCATTCACGCACAGCCACCCATACAGGGGCAGGGCAACCGCAGATTTTAGCCCATCGCGTCGAAGGCGTTCTCCAACAGCCAGGCCAAGGGCACGATCTCGGTGGCGCGGGCATGGGTGGCTTCGAGCACCACCGGCGGGGCGAAGCCGTCGAGGTAGGCCTGGCGCCAGCGCAGGGCATGGACGCACCAGCGGTCGCCTGGCTTGAGGCCGGCAAAGCGGAGTTCGGGGCGGGCCGTGATGAGGTCGTTGCCTTGTTCGACCTGGTGGTTCAGGAAGGCCAGGTTCACGCGCGCGCAGACCAAGTGCTGGCCGCCGTTCTGGTCGTCGGTGTGGCAACAGCCGTCGCGCTGCCAGCCGGTCAGCGGGTCGAAGCTGCAGGCCGCCAATCGGCCACCGAGCACATTGCGCGCATCTGTGCGGGGCACGGGCCGGCTCAGGGTTTGGCCGAGGCCGCGCCGGCGCCGGCGCCTTTCATCACCGCCATCGCAGTGGCGATCAGGCCAGAGACCTCGCTCATGTTCCCCGGCACGATCATGCTGTTGTTGGTCTTGGCCAGCGCGTGGTAGGCGTCGATGGCCTTCTCCGCTACCTTCAACTGCACCGCCTGCTCGCCGCCGGGTGAGCCTATGGCAGCGGCAATCTGGCGGATCGCGTCGGCGCTGGCGGTGGCCACGGCGGTGATCGCCGCTGCCGCGCCTTGGGCTTTGTTGATCTCGGCCTGCTTGTCGCCCTCGCTGCGGGCGATGGCCGCCTCGCGGGCACCGGTGGCGATGTTGATCTGCTCCTGGCGGCGGCCCTCGCTGGCGGCGATCAGGGCGCGCTTCTCGCGCTCGGCGGTGATCTGGGCCTGCATGCTGCGCAGGATTTCGGCCGGCGGCGTCAGGTCCTTGATCTCGTAGCGCAGCACCTTGACGCCCCAGTTCAGCGCCGCCTCGTCCAGCGACAGCACGACCGAGGTGTTGATCGCGGCGCGCTCCTCGAAGGTCTTGTCCAGCTCCATCCGCCCGATCACGCTGCGCAGGGTGGTCTGCGCCAGTTGGGTGATGGCGATGATGTAGTTCGACGAGCCGTAGCTGGCGCGCATCGCGTCGGTGACCTGAAAGTACAGGATGCCGTCGACCGTGAGTTGGGTGTTGTCCTTGGTGATGCAGACCTGGCTGGGCACATCCAGCGGAATCTCTTTGAGCGAGTGCTGGTAGGCCACCCGATCGATGAATGGCACCAGCAGATTCAGTCCCGGGGCCAGCGTCGATTCGTACTTGCCCAGGCGCTCGACCACCCAGGCATGCTGCTGTGGCACCACCTTGATCGAGCGGACGACGAAGACGACGGCGATGACGAGGACGATCAGCACGACTTCCATAGCGGCTCCTGGGTGGTTGTCACTGGCGTTCGAGGATCAGGCAATTGCCCTCGATGGCGCGGATGCGGTGCTCGCCGGCCTGCGCCGGGCCGCCGCCGGCATGGCGGGCATCCCAATCTGCGCCGCGAAAGCTCACCCGCGCGCTGCCATCGGCCCGCCACTCGGCCACATGCACGCGGCTGCCGATGTCGATGTTCACGTCAGGGTTGGAGGCCGCCGGCCGTGCCGCCGGCCGGCGGCTGCGCCGCAGGTGCCAGAACACCACCGCGCCGCCGCCTATCACCGCCGCAGCGATGATCTGGCCATTGATCGCCAGGCCGGCATGGGCGGCCAGGGCGCCGCCGACCGCACCGACTGCCAGCATCAGCAGGTAGAAGGTGCCGGTCACAAGCTCGAAAGCGACCAGCGCACCCGTGGTCAGCCACCACAGGGTTGAGTCGGACGGGTTCATGGCGTCATGGTCGGTAGGGCGGCTGGGCGCAGTGTAGTCATGCGCAGCCGCGGGCGCGGCGTGGTCAAAGAGGTGTCAGCGCCAGCCCGGGTGCAGACCCTACACTGCCGCGCTTCGTCGAAGCCTCGACCCCTCTTTGTCCCCGAGCCAGCCCAGGAGCTGCCGCATGCTGCGCTTTCGCTTTCCCATCGTCATCATCGACGAAGACTACCGCTCGGAGAACACCTCGGGCCTGGGCATCCGGGCGCTGGCACAGGCGATCGAGAAGGAGGGCTTCGAGGTTCTGGGCGTGACCAGCTATGGCGATCTGAGCCAGTTCGCCCAGCAGCAGAGCCGGGCCAGTGCCTTCATCCTGTCGATCGACGACGAGGAGTTCACGCCCGGGCCCGAGCTCGATCCGGCGGTGCTGAGCCTGCGCAAGTTCATCGAGGAGATCCGCTTCAAGAACGCCGACATCCCGATCTACCTGTACGGCGAGACCCGCACCAGCCAGCACATCCCGAACGACATCCTGCGCGAGTTGCACGGCTTCATCCACATGTTCGAGGACACGCCGGAGTTCGTCGCTCGGCACATCATCCGCGAGTGCCGCAGCTACCTTGATGGCCTGGCGCCGCCGTTCTTCAAGGCGCTGATGGACTACGCCCAGGACGGCTCCTACTCCTGGCATTGCCCCGGCCATTCGGGCGGCGTGGCCTTCCTCAAGAGCCCGGTCGGGCAGATGTTCCACCAGTTCTTTGGCGAGAACATGCTGCGCGCCGACGTCTGCAACGCGGTCGAGGAACTGGGCCAGTTGCTCGACCACACCGGCCCGGTGGCGGCCAGCGAGAAGAACGCGGCGCGGATCTTCAACGCCGACCACTGCTTCTTCGTCACCAACGGCACCAGCACCAGCAACAAGATGGTCTGGCACCACACGGTCGCGCCGGGCGACGTGGTGGTGGTCGACCGCAACTGCCACAAGTCGATCCTGCACTCGATCATCATGACCGGGGCGGTGCCGGTGTTCCTGACCCCGACGCGCAACCATTTCGGCATCATCGGGCCGATCCCGCAGAGCGAATTCAGCCGCGAGACGATAGAGCGCAAGATGGCCAACAACCCGCTGCTTGCGGGCCGTGATCTGAGCCAGGTGCGGCCGCGCATCCTGACGCTGACGCAGAGCACCTACGACGGCGTGCTCTACAACACCGAGACGATCAAGGGCATGCTCGACGGCTACATCGACAACCTGCATTTCGACGAGGCCTGGCTGCCGCACGCGGCCTTTCACCCGTTCTACGGCAGCTTCCATGCAATGGGCAAGAAGCGGGTGCGCCCGCGCGAGGCGATGGTCTATTCGACCCAGTCCACCCACAAGCTGCTGGCCGGCCTGTCGCAGGCCTCGCAGGTGCTGGTGCAGGATTCCCAGACCCGCCAGTTGGACAAGCATTTGTTCAACGAGGCCTACCTGATGCACACCAGCACCAGCCCGCAGTACGCCATCATTGCCAGTTGCGACGTGGCTGCGGCGATGATGGAGCCGCCTGGCGGCACCGCCCTGGTCGAGGAGAGCATTCTTGAGTCACTGGACTTTCGCCGGGCGATGCGCAAGGTCGACAAGGAGTACGGCCGCGACTGGTGGTTCAAGGTCTGGGGGCCAGACAAGCTTGCCGTGCAGGGCGTTGGGCGGGCCGAATCCTGGATCCTCAAGGCCAACGACAAGTGGCACGGTTTTGGTGATCTGGCCGGCGGCTTCAACATGCTGGACCCGATCAAGAGCACCATCATCCTGCCCGGGCTGGACATGTCGGGCCGCTTTGCCAAGACCGGCATCCCGGCCGGCATCGTCACCAAGTTCCTGGCCGAGCATGGCGTGGTGGTCGAGAAGACCGGCCTGTACTCGTTCTTCATCCTGTTCACCATCGGCATCACCAAGGGCCGCTGGAACACCTTGTTGACGGCGCTGCAGCAGTTCAAGGACGACTACGACCGCAATGCGCCGATGTGGCGGATCCTGCCGGAGTTCTGCCAGGCCCACCCGCAGTACGAGAAGCTCGGCCTCAAGGACCTGTGCCAGACCATGCACGAGGCCTATGCCAAGGGCGACATTGCCCGGCTGACGACCGACATGTACCTGTCGGACCTGCAACCGGCGATGAAGCCCAGCGACGCCTTCGCCCACATCGCCAGGCGCGAGACCGAGCGGGTCGACATCGATGATCTCCAGGGGCGCATCACCACCTCGCTGCTGACGCCCTATCCCCCCGGCATCCCGCTGCTGATCCCGGGCGAGCGATTCAACCGCAAGATCGTCGATTACCTCAAGTTCACCCGCGAGTTCAACGCCAGTTTCCCCGGCTTTGCGACCGACGTCCATGGCCTGGTCGAGCAGGACTTGGGCCGCGAGGGCCGGCGCTACTACGTGGACTGCGTGCGCGAGCCCGGCTGACTTTCAGAGCGAGAGCAGACTCAGCCCGGCGGGTTGGCCATCGCCACCTGGCTGAAGCCACCGTCGACATAGACGATCTCGGCGCTGATGCCGCCGGCCAGGTCGGACAACAAGAAGGCGGCGGCGTTGCCGACATCCTCTTGGGTGATGGTGCGGCGGATCGGCGTGGTCGCGGCGAATTCGGCCAGCAGCTTGCCGAAATCCTTGATCCCCGAGGCCGCCAAAGTCTTGATCGGCCCGGCCGAAATCGCGTTGACCCTGACGCCGCGGGCGCCCAGGCTCTGCGCCAGGAAGCGCACGCTGGCCTCCAGGCTGGCCTTGGCCAGGCCCATGGTGTTGTAGTTGGGCACGTAGCGCATTGCGCCCAGGTAGGTCAGGGTCAGCAGTGCCGCGCCCGGCCGCAGCAGCGGCGCGGCGGCCTTGGCCAGCGCCGGAAAGCTGTAGGCCGAAATGTCGTGCGCGATGCGGAAGTTCTCGCGCGTCATGCCGTCGAGAAAATCGCCGGCGATGGCCTCGCGCGGGGCGAAGGCGATGGCGTGGACAAAACCATCGAACTGCGGCCAGCGCGCGCCCAGGTCGGCGAACAGGCGCTCGATCTGGGCGTCGTCGGCCACGTCGCAGTCGAACACCAGGTCCGAGCCGAACTCGGCGGCAAACTCGGTGATGCGCTGCTTGAAGCGCTCGCCCTGGTAGCTGAAGGCCAACTCGGCGCCCTCGCGGCGGCAGGCCACCGCGATGCCGTAGGCGATCGAGCGGTTGTTCAGCACGCCCGTGATCAACAAGCGTTTGCCGGCGAGAAAGCCCATGTCTGTCGTCCCATCAGTGGCAGGTTGGTGGCAGGCTGGCCGAGGCGCTGACCAGGCAACCCAGAATTCTCGCATGCAGGGTCGGCAACAACGCTTCAGGGCCGGTGTCGGCATTGCCCCGGCCCTGCGGCCCGGCTATAATCCACGGTTTCGCTGACGCGCTGAAAGATTGGGCGGATTCATCCGGCCCATTTTTTTTGGGCGATCAGCTTTCAGCGCTTGTTTTTTGACTTTTTCTTGAACTTGTTCGGACTCCGAACCTGCCGGCAGGCCGACTGCGAAGCAGGTTGCGGTGTTCGCGAAGCTGGCGACGCATGACCTTGGCGGCAACCGATCCCACACCCGGCAGCAGCGGCTGGCAGCAGGCGCTGGCGCGCACAGTCACGGGTCTGCACTATGACCTGGTGGACGTTGAGCGCTCGGCCGGCGGCCTGCTGCGGGTGACCATCGACCGCTTGCCGGGCCAGGTCTACGTCAATGGCCCCGGCGCGGCGGTGACGGTTGAGGACTGCGAAATCGTCACCCGGCAGTTGCAGTTCGTGCTTGAGGTCGAGGCGGCGGACTACGCCCGGCTGGAGGTGTCCTCACCCGGGCTGGACCGGCCGCTGAACAAGCCCGCCGACTGGTTGCGTTTTGTCGGCGAGCAGGTTGAACTTACTTTGCGCGAACCGTTTCAGAACCGCCGCAAATGGCGTGGCGTGCTGGTCGCTGGTGCGGGCAACGCGCCGGCTGACACCTCCTGGCGCCTGGTGCTGCCGCCGTCCGACGCCGGCACGCGCGCGGTCCGCCCGGGTTCGGGCACGGCGAAGGCGCTGGCCAAGGCCAGGAGCCGGACGGCGGCCACCCTGCCGGCGGCGCTGGATGGCGAGCTGACCATGGATTTTTCGCTCGATGAAGTGCGCGAGGCCCGCCTCGTGCCAGTGCTTGATTTCAAAGGACGTCGCGGCCAGGCCCAGCCTGCCGACGCGGACGTCACAACAACAAACGGAGTTCAGGCGTGATAAACCGCGAAATGTTGATGCTGGTGGACGCGATCTCGCGCGAGAAAAGCGTTGACCGCGATGTGGTCTTTGGCGCAGTCGAGTCCGCCCTGGCCCAGGCCACCAAAAAGCTGCATGGCGGCGAGGTCGACATCCGTGTTGCCGTCGACCGCGACAGTGGCGACTACGAGACCTTCCGCCGCTGGCTGGTGGTGCCCGACGAGGCCGGCCTGCAGAACCCGGACAGCGAGGAGATGCTCAGCGACGCGCTCGACCGCATCTCCGAGATCGAGCCGGGCGACTTCATCGAGGAGCCGATCGAGTCGATGACGATAGGCCGGATCGGCGCCATGGCGGCCAAGCAGGTGATCCTGCAGAAGATCCGTGACGCCGAGCGCGAGACCCTGCTCAACGACTACATGTCGCGCGGCGACAAGGTCTTCGTCGGCACCGTCAAGCGCCTGGACAAGGGCGACATCATTGTCGAATCGGGTCGGGTCGAGGGGCGCCTCAAGCGCAGCGACATGATCCCGAAGGAGAACCTGCGCACCGGCGACCGGGTACGCGCGTTCATTGCCGGGGTCGACCCGACCGCACGCGGCGCGCAGATCATGCTCTCGCGTTCGGCGCCGGGCTTCATGATGGAGCTGTTCGCGCAAGAGGTGCCCGAGGTCGAGCAGGGTTTACTTGAGATCAAGAGCTGCGCCCGCGATTCGGGCTCGCGCGCCAAGATCGCGGTGGTGTCGCACGACAAGCGGGTCGACCCGATCGGCACCTGCGTCGGCGTCCGTGGCTCGCGCGTCAACGCCGTGACCAATGAATTGGCCGGCGAGCGCGTCGACATCGTGCTCTGGTCGGACGACCCCGCCCAGTTCGTCATCGGTGCGCTGGCGCCGGCCAATGTCCAGTCGATCGTGGTCGACGAAGAGCGGCACGCCATGGACGTGGTCGTCGACGAAGAGAATCTGGCGATCGCGATTGGCCGTGGCGGCCAGAACGTGCGCCTGGCCTCCGAGCTGACCGGCTGGCGCATCAACATCATGACCGCCGAGGAGTCGCAGGCCAAGCAGTCAGTCGAGACCGAATCGATCCGCAGCATCTTCGTCGACAAGCTCGATGTTGACGCCGAGGTCGCGGACATCCTGATCGCCGAGGGTTTCACCAGCCTCGAAGAGATTGCCTACGTGCCGCTGCAAGAAATGCTCGAGATCGAGTCTTTCGACGAGGACACCGTGATCGAGCTGCGCACCCGTGCCAAGGACGCGCTGCTGACCATGGAAATTGCCCACGAAGAGAGCGTAGAGCAGGTCTCGCAGGATCTGCGCGACCTGGAGATCGACGGCCACGGCCTGCCCAACGACCTGATCGGCAAGCTCGCCGACGGTGGCGTGCACAGCCGCGACGACCTGGCCGATCTGGCGGTCGACGAACTGGTCGAGATGACGGCGATGGACGGCGAGGCCGCCAAGACTCTGATCATGAAGGCGCGGGAGCATTGGTTCACGGCCTGAGCGCCTGCACCCATTGCCTGACCCCAACCCGCTGCCCGATCCCATCCCGCTGCCCGAACAGAAATACCCAAGGAAATTCACCCATGGCCGTGACGACCGTCGCCCAGTTTGCCGCTGAGCTGAACCGTCCTGCAGGGACGCTGCTCGAGCAGCTGCACTCTGCCGGTGTCGCCAAGAAGTCGCTCGACGACGCGCTGACCGAGTCCGACAAAGAGCACCTGCTCGACTACCTGCGCAATGCCCATGGCACCGCCGGCACCGAGCGCAAAAAAATCACCCTGACGCGCAAGACCAGCAGCGAGATCCGCCAGGCCGATGCCTCGGGCAAGGCCCGGACCATCCCGGTGCAGGTGCTGAAGAAGCGCACCTTCATCAAGCGCGAAGACGTGCCGGGCATGCCGTCGGCGGTCGTCGACGAGGCCGCCGCCGAGGCCGAGGCGCTGCGCCAGCAGCAGGCGCTGGCCCAGGCGCAGGCGCTTGAGCAGGCCGAACAAGAGGCGCAGGCCCAGCGCCAGCGTGACGAGCAGGCGCGGCTGGCGCAGGAGGCGGCGCTGGCCGCCGAGGCCGCCGCCGCCCAAGCCCGCGCTCAGGCCGAGCGCGAGGCCGCTGCCTTGGCAGCCCAGGCTGCCGCGGCCGACGCTGCCGCCGCGGCGCTGGCCACCGCCGCACTGGCGACCAAAGGCAAGGCCAAGGGCAAGGCCGGCGTCGCCGCCGGGCCGGTGGCCGCAGCGCCGGCTGCGCTGACCCCGCCGGTGGCGCTGCCACCGCCAGTCACTGCGGCGCCGGTCGAAGCCATCGCCAAGCCAGCCGAGCCGGCCAAGCCGCTGCTGCGGGTGGTCAAAGCCGGCGAGGCTGAGGCGGCTGAAAAGCAGCGCCTGGCCGATGCCGACAGGCGCCGCAAGGCGGCCGAGACCGAGGCCGCCGCGATTCGGGCGATGCTCAACGCGCCCAAGAGGGTGCTGAGCGCGAAGAAGCCCGAAGAGGTCAAGCCGGCAGCGGTGGCCATCCAGGGCACGATCCACAAGCCCAAGGCGGTGCCGGGTGCGCCTGGCACCGCAGCCGCCACGGCCGCCAAACCGGGCGACAAGAAGTCGGTCAAGTCCGAGAAGCTGTCATCGAGCTGGGCCGACGACGCGGCCAAGAAGCGCGCCGCCGCCGGCAAGGGCCGCAGCGATTCCGGCGCCGGCCGGCCGGGTTGGCGCGCGCCGCGTGGTGGCCGGCGTGGCGAGCGCGAGGCCAATGGCAGCAGCAACTTCCAGGCGCCGACCGAGCAGGTGATTCAGGAAGTCCATGTGCCCGAGACCATCAGCGTCGCCGACCTGGCGCACAAGATGTCGGTCAAGGCCGCCGAGGTCATCAAGCAACTGATGAAGCTCGGCCAGATGGTCACGATCAACCAGCAGCTCGACCAGGAGACCGCGATGATCTTGGTCGAGGAAATGGGCCACAAGGCGCTGGCGGCCAAGCTCGACGACCCGGACGCCTTCCTTGAGGAAGAGCATGTCGCGGCCGAGGGCGAGCAACTGCCGCGCCCCCCGGTGGTCACGATCATGGGCCACGTCGACCACGGCAAGACCTCGCTGCTGGACTACATCCGCCGGGCCCGGGTGGCCGCAGGCGAGGCCGGTGGCATCACCCAGCACATCGGCGCCTACCATGTCCAGACGCCGCGCGGGATGATCACCTTCCTCGACACCCCCGGCCATGCCGCGTTCACGGCGATGCGCGCCCGCGGCGCCAACGCCACCGACCTGGTGATCCTGGTGGTGGCCGCCGATGACGGCGTGATGCCGCAGACCAAGGAGGCCATCGCCCACGCCAAGTCGGCCAAGGTGCCGATCATCGTGGCGATGAACAAGATCGACAAACCCGACGCCAACCTCGAGCGCCTCAAGGGCGAATTGGTGGCCGAGGGCGTCGTGCCCGAAGACTTCGGCGGCGATTCGCCTTTCGTGCCGGTCTCGGCCAAGACCGGCCAGGGCGTGGACGATCTGCTGGAGCAGGTGCTGCTGCAGGCTGAGGTGCTGGAGTTGCGCGCATCGACTGCCTCGATGGCCAAGGGCCTGGTGATCGAAGCCAAGCTCGACAAGGGCCGCGGCCCGGTCGCCACGGTGCTGGTGCAGAGCGGCACCTTGAAGCGCGGCGACGTGGTGCTGGCCGGCTCCAGCTTCGGCCGGGTGCGGGCGATGCTCGACGAGGACGGCAAGGCCTGCCAGGAGGCCGGCCCGTCGATGCCGGTCGAGATCCAGGGCCTGACCGAGGTGCCGCAGGCCGGCGACGAGTTCATGGTCCTGGGCGACGAGCGCCGGGCCCGCGAGATCGCCACCTTCCGCCAGGGCAAGTACCGCGAGGTCACGCTCAACCGGCGCCAGGCGGCCAAGCTCGAGGGCATGTTCGACAGCATGGGCGAGGGCCAGGCCCAGACCCTGGCGCTGATCGTCAAGGCCGATGTGCAGGGCTCGCAGGAGGCGCTGGCGCAGTCGCTGGTCAAGCTCAGCACCGACGAGGTGCGGGTGCAGATCGTTCACGCGGCGGTCGGCGGCATCAGCGAGAGCGACGTCAACCTGGCGATCGCCTCCAAGGCGGTGATCATCGGCTTCAACGTCCGCGCCGACGCCGGTGCGCGCAAGCTGGCCGAGAACAACGAGGTCGACGTCCGCTACTACAACATCATCTACGACGCGGTCGACGAGGTGAAGGCGGCGATGACCGGCATGCTCGCGCCCGAGCAGCGCGAGGAGGCGCTGGGCACGGCCGAGATCCGCACCGTCTTCGTCGCCAGCAAGATCGGCACGGTGGCCGGCTGCATGGTCACCTCGGGCATGGTCAAGCGCGACGCCAAGTTCCGCCTGCTGCGCGAGAACGTGGTGATCTACACCGGCGAGCTGGAGTCGCTCAAACGCATGAAGGACGACGCCCGCGAGGTCAAGGAAGGCTTTGAGTGCGGCATCAAGCTGAAGAACTACAACGACATCGCCGAGGGCGACCAGTTGGAGTTCTTCGAGATGAAGGAAGTCGCCCGAACCTTGTAAGCGCCCCCAGACCTGCCGCTTCGCGTCAGGCCCCCCGCGGGGGTCAAGGAAACTCGGGAGCGGCCCTTCGTTTCCTTGGAGGGCGGTTTTTCTCCAATGACCAGACCCCGCCTTCCTCACCGCAGGCGGGGTTTGCATTTAGGGCCGACCGGAACTCCGCATGCGCCACAAACAACGCTCCATACCCAACCGCAGCCACCGCATCGCCGACCAGATCCAGCGCGATCTGGCCGAGCTGGTGCGCGGCCTGAAAGACCCGCGCATCGGCCTGGTCACGCTCAACAGCGTCGAGGTCACGCCCGACTACGCCCATGCCAAGGTCTACTTCTCGCTCCTGGTCGGTGACACCGCCCTGTGCGAGCAGGCGCTCAACGAGGCTGCGGGCTATCTTCGCAACGGCCTGTTCAAGCGCCTGGCGATCCACACCGTGCCGACCCTGCACTTCCAGTTCGACCGCACCACCGAACATGCGGCCGAGCTGTCGGCGCTGATCCGCAGTGCCAACGCGACCCGGGCGATCGAGGACTGAGTTGAGCCCGCCGCCCCGCCACACCCAGATCCGCCGACCGCTGCATGGCGTGCTGCTGCTCGACAAGCCCCTGGGCTGGAGCAGCAACGATGCACTGCAGAAGGCCAAGTGGCTGCTGCGTGCCGACAAGGCCGGCCATACCGGCACGCTAGACCCACTCGCCAGCGGGCTGCTGCCACTGTGCTTTGGCGCCGCCACCAAGTTCTCGCAGGTCAGCCTGGACGCCGACAAGCGCTACCTGGCGACGCTGCGCCTGGGCCAGCGCACCAGCACCGGCGACCGCGAGGGCGAGGTGCTGGAGGACCGCCCGGTCGCGTTCGACGCCGCCCGGCTCGAGGCGGTGCTCGCCGCCTTGCGCGGCCCGATCGAGCAAGTGCCGCCGATGCACTCGGCGCTGAAGAAGGACGGGCGGGCGCTGTACGACTACGCCCGCGCCGGCATCGAAGTCGAGCGCCAGCCGCGCCGGGTGACGATCCATCGCCTGGACATCGTGGCCTGGCAGGGCAGCGAACTGGCCATCGATGTGGCCTGCTCCAAGGGCACCTACATCCGCAGCCTGGCCGAATCGATAGGCGCCGCGCTGGGCTGCGGCGCCCACCTGGCGGCGTTGCGCCGCACCGCCAGCGGGCCGCTGGCGCTGAGCCGCGCCACCTCGCTGGACGCGCTGATCGCCATGCCCGAGCCCGAGCGTGAGGCCTTGCTGCTGCCGCCTGACGTTCTGCTCGCCGACTGGCCGCGCCTGGCCCTGGACGAGGCCGACGCTGCCCGGTTGCTCTGCGGCCTGCGCCGCCGCACCGACGCCGCCAACCAGCCGCGCCTGCGCGTCTACGGCCCCGGCGCCGACGATTTTCTCGGCAGCGCCCATGTCGCTGCCGGCGAACTGATCCCCGACCGTTTGCTGAGCCCGCCCGAAGTGGCGGCGCTGCGCAGCCAACAGGCCACGCGCCACGAGCGCCTGGTCGCCTGAATCCAACGAAAGAATGCCATGAGCCAACCGATACGCAACATCGCCATCATTGCCCACGTCGACCACGGCAAGACCACCCTGGTGGACATGCTGCTGCGCCAATGCGGCACCTTCCGCGAGAACGAGAAGGTTGCCGAACGGGTGATGGACAGCAACGACCTGGAGCGCGAGCGCGGCATCACCATCCTGGCCAAGAACTGCGCCGTGACCTGGAAGGGCACCCACATCAACATCGTCGACACCCCCGGCCACGCCGACTTTGGCGGCGAAGTCGAGCGGGTGCTGTCGATGGTCGACAGCGTGCTGCTGCTGGTCGACGCGGTCGAAGGGCCGATGCCGCAGACCCGCTTCGTCACCAAAAAGGCGTTGGCGCTGGGCCTCAGGCCCATCGTCGTGGTCAACAAGGTCGACCGGCCGGGATCGCGGCCAGACTACGTCATCAACGCCACCTTCGACCTGTTCGACAAGCTCGGCGCGACCGAGGAGCAGCTCGACTTCCCAGTCATCTTCGCCTCGGGCCTGAACGGCTGGGCGACGCTGGAGCAGGGCGCCATCGGCAGCGACCTGTCGCCGCTGTTCGACGCCATGCTGCAGTACGTGCCGGCCCACGAGGGCGCGCCCGATGCGCCGCTGCAGTTGCAGATCTGCTCGCTCGACTACTCCACCTTCGTCGGCCGGATCGGCATCGGCCGGATCAACCAGGGCACGCTCAAGCCGATGCAGGAGGTGGCGGTCTACAGCGGTCCGGACAGCGCGCCGATCAAGGCCCGCGTCAACCAGGTGCTGAAGTTCGAGGGCCTGGAGCGATTGCAGGCAGCCCAAGCCGGCCCCGGCGACATCGTGCTGGTCAACGGCATCGAGGCGGTCGGCATCGGCGTCACCCTGACCGACCCGGAGAACCCCCAGCCGCTGCCCATGCTCAAGGTCGACGAGCCGACCCTGACGATGAATTTCTGCGTCAACAACTCGCCCCTGGCCGGGCGCGAGGGCAAGTACGTCACCAGCCGGCAGATCCGCGACCGGCTCACGCGTGAGCTGCAGAGCAACGTCGCGCTCAAGGTCAAGGACACCGATGAGGACGGCATTTACGAGGTCTCGGGCCGGGGCGAGCTGCACCTGACCATCCTGCTGGAGAACATCCGCCGCGAGGGCTACGAGCTGGCGGTGAGCAAGCCCCGGGTGGTGTTCCACGACATCGACACCGCCGACGGCCGGATCCGCCATGAGCCCATCGAACTGGTCACCGCCGACGTCGAGGACCAGCACCAGGGCGCGGTGATGCAGGCCCTGGGCGAACGCCGCGCCGAGTTGGTCAACATGGAGACCGACGGCATGGGCCGGGTGCGGCTGGAATACCGCATCCCGGCGCGTGGCCTGATCGGTTTCAGCAACGAGTTCATGAACCTGACCCGCGGCACCGGCCTGATCAGCAACATCTTCGACGGCTACGAGCCCTACAAGGGCGAGATCGCCGGGCGCAAGAACGGCGTGCTGATCAGCCAGGACGACGGCGAGATCGTGACCTACGCGCTGGGCAAGCTCGACGACCGCGGCCGCATGTTCGTGCGTGCCGGCGACCCGGTCTACGAGGGCATGATCGTCGGCATCCACAGCCGCGACAACGACCTGGTGGTCAACGCGGTGCGCAGCAAACAACTCACCAACTTCCGCGTCAGCGGCAAGGAAGACGCGATCAAGATCACCCCGCCGATCGAGCTGACGCTGGAATACGCGGTCGAGTTCATCGCCGACGACGAGTTGGTCGAGATCACCCCGAAGTCGATCCGCATCCGCAAGCGCCACCTCAAGGAACACGACCGCAAACGCGCCTCGCGCGAGGCCTGATCGGCCGCCGCTGCGGATGCGTCTGACCCATTCCCGCGCGGCCCTGCTGATGCTGGGGGTGACCCTGGCGTGGAGCACCGCCGGTGTCGTCACCCGCCACCTGGACGCGGCGCGCAGCTTCGAGGTGACGTTCTGGCGCAGCCTGTTCTGCGCCCTTTTCCTGACCGTGGTGCTGGGGCTGGTGCGCGGCCGGGCGCTGCTGGCCGGGCTGCGACTGGGCGCCTGGGCGCTGTGGGCCTCCGGCGTCTGCTGGGCGGTGATGTTCACCAACTTCATGCTCGCCCTGACCTTGACGAGTGTGGCCACCGTGCTGGTCACGATGGCCATCTCGCCGTTGCTCACGGCGCTGTTCGCCCGCGTCTTCTTGCGCCACCGGCTGCCGCTGCGCACCTGGGGCGCGATCGCCGTTGGCGGCCTGGGCATCGCCTGGATGTTCGGCCGGCAGGCCTTTGCCCCGGGCGCCCACATGACCGGCGCCTGGGTGGCGTTGGGTGTGCCGCTGGCCGGGGCCAGCAACTGGACCCTGCTGCAGTACCTGCACCAGCGCCACGCCGCGGATCCGGGCGTGGCCGAGCCCGACATGCTGCCGGCAGTCCTGATCGGCGCGCTGCTGTCGGCTGCCGTGGCCCTGCCGCTGGGCCTGCCGCTGGCGGCGTCGGCGCATGACCTGGCGCTGCTGGCCGGTCTGGGCCTGTTCCAACTGGCGCTGCCCTGCCTGCTGGTGGTGGTGCTGGCGCGGGTGCTGTCGGCGCCCGAGATTTCGCTGTTCGGCCTGCTCGAGGTGGTGTTCGGGGTGCTGCTGGCCTGGGTCGGTGCGGGCGAGGTGCCGGGGCCCAACACGCTCCTGGGCGGGGCGCTGGTGATCGGCGCGCTGCTGGTCAACGAACTGCTGGCCCTGGCGCAGCGGCGCTAGTCCTCGTCGACGTCGTCGGCCTCGATCTGCCTTGGCTCAGATCCGAGAAGGCGCCCAGCCGACCCACCACCTACTCTGTCTCAAACCCTTGGCTCGTGAACTTCAACGTCCGGCTGTTTTCGGTCACGGTCCGCACCACATTGTCTGGCGCGCCGCTCGGGATAGCGGCCTCGATCTCGATCGTCACAGTGACCTCGGCGCCGATCAGGCCAGCAAGATGCGCGATCACCTCGTCGGCAATGCGGCTGGCATCGCGCCCGACGCGGGCGCTGTCGAGTGTGGCCGTCCCATGAAAGCGTTTTGGTTTCACGGATTCCGGTACGCGGGCTGCCCCGATACCGGTCACCGCAGGTGGCCGACCGGTAGCACCTTCTCCGCTGCCTGCTGTCGCAGAGCCACCCGGTGCACCTGGCCCACTCGTTGTCGTCGAAGCATTGTCGGAATCGATCTGCGCTCGAGCCTTGCTGGGCTTGACCAGGAGACCGGGTGCGTGCGCGTCCGGCACTGAAACCATCTGCCCACCGCGCAACCCGCGGTAGCGTGCTGCTGTGTCATCGTGGCTATCGGCAAACGCAAAACTTTCCTGCTCCCAGGTCAGGAGCGACAGGCCATCTCGGATCGCGCTGACCAGCACCGACGAGTTCGCCAGGCGAGGCAGATACAGGTAGCGGCCGAAGTCCTCCGCAAGCTGCTTGATGGCCACAGCGTCACCTCGCCACAGCGGCACGCCATCCAATTCCATGCGCAAGCGCGAAGGGGCAAATCCGGTCAGCAGCAGCTCGTCGCTGCGCAGCTTCTTGCTCGCCCGCACAGCCAGGGCATCCTGGCCAGTGAGACGCATGGCCTTCCACTCGGTGGCCGACTGAGGCGTTTCCTGCGTGGGCACCAGCAGCCACTGATAGGTCTCCGGCACGCGTGCCGTCACCGCTCCATCGGCTGCCTTCATTTGCGTCTCGGCCTGTTTCACCTGCTGCGGGTCGAGGTTGAGCGTGAGCTTCTCCTCGATGATCGACTCCCACGCCAGATACTTGCGCGCGGCTTCGTCCAGGTCCTGCAACCGAGTCTTGTCGGCAGCAAGAAAGACGAGCGAGTTTCGATAAAGGCGTGGCGTGTTGCCTCGGGATTCCAGCATCGCCTTCGCGGCGATCTCGGCCGCGCACTGCGACTCCTTGCTGTAGGGCTGATCGACCGACAAGACCACCAGTCGCGCATCCAGGTCGTCCGGCACATCCTGGCTGGCCTGTGGCATCGGGTGGACGCGGCTGAAATCACCCGTGCGGCGCAGGTCTTCGCGCAGACGACGATCCAATTCATGCACCACCTTGTCGGGCTCGCGCTTGAGCTGCTCGGCGCGGTCCTCGGCCAGCTTGGTGACTGTCGGCTGCGTCGAGTACCAGTACCGGGGCCCGTCCTGGTAGAGGTAGGTCGCCGCCCCGGCCAGCCGCCGCAGCGCATCGCCGAAGACCGCAGGCGACTCGCCCGGCATCACGCAGCCGAGCTTGACCCGCCGGTCCTCCAGCCCACGGTGCGCCGCCTGCGTCAGCGGTGCCGACCCCAGGTAGATCGCGCGCGCCACGCGCCGGCAGGCCGAGAACTTGCCGAGGTTCGGCAACTCGCTGTCCAGGCGCAACGGCAGCGAACTCGGCCCGTCCACATCCTTCTCGATCACCGGCACCCAGTTGTCCGACAGGTAGCGCGTCAACTCCGACTGCACACGCGGGTCGTCGACAGCGATGTTCGCCGGGAGGATCAGCGCGCTGCGGTCCCCCTTCTCCCAAAGGCTGTGGATCACGGCAGCCATCAGCCGCAGCACGCCGCGTGTGCGCTGGAACTTCACCAGCGTGGACCAATCGGTGTACAGCCGGTCGAATATCTCGGGGTGGATCGGGTACGCGGCCTTCAGTCGCTTCTCGTAGTCGCTGTCGGCACACTCGGGCGGGAATTCGGTCTTTTGCGTGCGGTAGAAGTCGGCAAACGCCCGCGCCACGACGTCGCGGTCCTTGAACTGCGCCGGGTCGGACAAGGGCTCGAACAGCCGCCGCCGCACGATCTCGAAGCCCTCTTCAGCGCTGGCCGGCCGCCACGACGATTCCACCCGACCCACCACATTGCGCAGCCGGTCGAGCGCCTCACGCCCGCGCGTGCCACCCACCTCCACGTCGTCCGATTGCGCGTGCGGCGACCCGGTCGTGTCCGACGCCGGCAGGCTGATCACCAGCAGACAGTTGTTCGCCAACTTGGCTGACTCGGTCAGCACCTGGGCAAAAGTGAACTGGGTCTCGAAGCCGCCGGCCGGCAGGTCGCTCTGGTCATGGAGCTGGCGCGCGTAGGCCACCCATTCGTCGATCAGGATCAGGCACGGCCCGTACTCGATAAAGAGCTCGCGCAGCACGTCGCCCGGGCTGGTGGCCTTCTCGTCGTCGGCCTTGATGCGCGCGTAGGCCTTCTTGCCGCCGAGCTGCCAGGCAAGCTCGCCCCACAGCGTGCGTACCACGGTCCCATCCGCTTTGGTCGATGGGTTGCCCGGTGAGATCTTGTTGCCCACCAACACCACGCGCCGCGCGCTCGTCAGCTTGGTCGCCTCGGATTCCTTCATCACTGCGTCGATGCCAGCCAATTCAGTCGGCGCCACGCCCGAGAACAGGTGGTACAGCGCCAGCATCGAGTGCGTCTTGCCACCGCCGAAGTTGGTCTGCAGTTGCACGACCGGGTCGCCGCCCTTGCCAGCCAGCCGCCGCACCGCGCCGACCAGCATGCCCTTGAGGCTTTCGGTCAGGTAAGTGCGCCGGAAGAACTCGACCGGGTTCTTGTACTCGTCGGTGCCTTGGCCCAGGTGCACCTGCCACAGGTCTGCGGCGAACTCGGCTTGTTGATAGCGCCCGCTCGCCACGTCCTTGTGCGGCGTGACTACTTCACGCCACGGCTTGAGGCTGCCGGCCACCGCGCTCTCGATCGCCGTGCTGGCGGTCTTGCGCTTTTCGCCGCGCGCCTGCTCGTCGAAGCGAACGCGCAGCAACTCCATCTTGGTCTTCTCGACCTCTTCGGCCTGCGTGGCAGACACCGCAAGCAACAGCCGGTGCACCGAGTCCAGCGCCCGGTAAGCGTCGTCGCCGGTGAACGGGTCCTGATGCGCCCAACGATTGCGCACCTCGCGAAGTTCCTGCACCAGCGAGCGCTCGGCACGCCCCAACGTGCGGCCGAAGACGTCGTTCCACGCGTCCCACATCACCTTCAGCAGCACGGCGGCGTCCCACTGCGTGATCGGGCGGGTGCCGTTGATGCGGTCTTCCGCCGGCAGCAGCCGCCGCGCCTCGGCCAGCGCCTTGTCCTTGTGGGCATTGGCGAACTCGCGCTCGACGTAGGGCGCGAGCCCTGCGCGCAGCAGGTCCACCGCCTTGCCGACCCGTTCCTGGTTCGTGATCGCCATGCCTATCCCTGTGAATCTTGCATTGCCGACACGGAGTCGGCCTCAAGCCGGTCGTCCAGCCCCGGGTGTCACGTCGAGCAGTGCCGCCTCGCGTTCAATCCCCTGCATCAAGGCCTCGAAGCTGCGCGACCCATTTCCGAGTCGTGAGAGTGTCCTGGCCATCCTCCGGGCGCCCGAAACCTTCTGGAATTCGGGCACCAGCTTGCTGACCTCCGCAGAAGGCGAGGCCACGACGTCTGGATCACGGTAGCGCGCTTTGGCACCAATTTCCCGCAACCGCTCATTTCCGAACGCCTGGGCCAATGCGGCCGGCTCGCCGAGGTACCAGGCCTCCAGCTCCTGGCACGCGATGCGCACCAGCGTGTCCTGGCGCCCGCCATTGCGGCACAAGGCAACGAGCCGACCCTTCAAGGCACGACAGTCGGCTCTGTCGTTGTCCCGCAAGACCACGAATCGCACACCGGGCTCGTGCCACGCACGGAGCTTCTTTGGAATGCTCTTCTCGAGATCCTGCTTGCCTTGATGGGGCACGCACAGAAACGCCAAACCCGGGACCAGACGCGGCAAGAGCACGTCCAGCAGGACCTTCATCGAGTATTCCTCGACCAGGAACACGATTCTGCTCATCGCGGGCCCGCACCCTCGAAAATGCCTTGCCTCCACAGCACACCCGGCAGATCGCCTTCGGCGACCAGGTTACGCAGGGTCATGTTCTTCGACGCGCGCTGCGCTGTGGTGAAGCCGTCCCGTTTGACCAGCCAGTAAATCTCGTCGAGCTTCGCGCCGTTGAGAAATTCGGGCGAATGGGTGGACACGAAGACCTGCCCGCCCCGGCGCGCGTAGTCTCGAAATTCCTCCACCAGCTCGTGCAGCAGTTCGGGATAGAGCTGGTTCTCGGGCTCCTCCACCGCCAGCAGTGCGTGCGGCTGGGGGTCGTGCAGCAGCACGAGGTACGCGAACATCTTGATCGTTCCGTCCGAGACGTAGCGGGCGATGAACGGGTCCTTGAAGCTGCCGTCCTGAAAGCGCAGCACAAGCCGACCATCCTCGGTGGGCTTCGCTTCGACCCGGCTCACGCCGGGCACCCGCTCGCTCATGACCTGCAGCACGCGGTCGAAACTATCGCGGTGGTTCTCGTAGAGGTACTGGGCCACCTGGGCAATGTTGTCGCCGCGGTTGGAAAGGTGCTCCGCGTAGCCGGCTTCGGCGCTGGGCCTGGCATCGCTGATGTGGAAGTCGGAGATATGCCAGTTCTCGATCAGACTGCGGAATTCGGCGACGACCCTGAACTCCTTGAACTGCCCGAGGCCCTTGATGGCGAGCACGCTCGGGTCGTCGAGCACGTGCTCCTTTCGCTCGGCCTCCACGCCTTCCCGCCCATAGGCCGCTTCGTTGGTGATCGCGGCCCCGCGCCCGCGCGAGAAATCGACGAAGTGCCAAGGTTTGCCCGACTGCCCGCGCCGGAACTTGAGCACCTCGCGGTGCACGACGGGGCGGCCCCCGTCCTCGGCGATTTCGAGTTGATAGGTGGCCAGGCGCCCGCCACTCTCGCGAAACTTGACGGTGATGCAGATGGGCCCGCTCTGTCCGCGGCTGACCAATTCGCGGAAGCCGCCCCTGCGCGCGACCGCGGACGCGACGTTCTGCGTCAGCGCCTCCTTGAGAAAGCTGAAGACATCGAACAGGGTTGATTTGCCCGAGCCGTTGGCGCCAACGACGATGGTCAGGCGCGGCAGGTCCGACAGCTTGGCGTCGCGGAACAGCCGATAGTTCTGGATTTCGAGCACTTCGATTTGCATTTGCTATTCCTCGCTCTCGGCAAACAAGCCGCCTTGCTCGGCACGCCGTTGTTGGGCGCCTTCCTGCGCCATCCGCATGATCTCGGGCCAGCTCAGCACCAGGCCGTTGTACGACAGCGCCTCGGCGGCGCGCTTCTTGCGCTCGCACAGCGTGTACAGGCGGTAGCACAGCTCGCGCGCCACCTCGGCCTGGGCGCCCAGGCGCGCCACCAGCGCCGCGGCGGCCGGCTCGCCGCCGGATTCGAGCGCGCGCACGAGCTGGTGCACCGTTTCCCAGGCGCTCAGCCGTGGGTCGGCGGCGGGGTCCCAGTCGGCCGGCAGCTCGGCCGGCTTGAGCAGACGCACCCGGCCGCCGCGCGACACCACGATGCCGGCCTCCACCAGCCCGGCCACCGCGGTGTTCTTGGACTTGGACAACTGCTCGGCCACGCCGTACTCGCCCTCGGCAAAGCCCATCTGCTCGAACCAGGTCAGCGCCCAGCGGCTGTCGGCGTCGAAGTCGCCTTCCTGCTCGGCCAGCGCCTCGTCCAGGGTCTGGTTGATGAGCGCCAGCGCGTCGCGCACGGCCAGCGGCTGGCCTTGGGCGTCTACCACCCGGGCGTAACGGGTGTACACCGCCATGCCGGGGCCGATGGCGGCCTGGGCCAGGTCCACCGGGGCGATGTTGCCGCGCTGCAGGTGGGCCAGGGCCGCGGGCAGCTCGGACCTGAGCGCGCCGACGAACTCGCGGCGCGTGGCCGTCGGGGCGGCGGCATCGCGCCGGCGGCAGACCAGGACGATGCTGGAGGCCAGGGCGTTGGTACCCGAGCCGATCATGCGGTTGGCCAGTTCGGTGCGCATCGGCCAGGTGCCGCTGATGGCGAAACCGGCGCGGATCACCGCACCGAGGAAGGTCTCCCAGCCGGTGCTGGCCGTGCCCGCCGCGCTTTCGGTCTCGGACTGCTTGAAGGCGTAGTAGATCGTCACCGGGAAGGCCGGGTGCGCCTGCTCGGCCAGGCGGTGCATCGCCTGCGTCATGCCGTCGAGGAAGAAAGTCTCCGCCTTCTGCTTGCTGCCGTGGCGGTAGGGCGTGGCCACCAGTTCCTCGGCCTTGGGCACGGCCAAAGTGGCGAAGAGATCGGGGAACACCGGCCGCAGCGAGCGGCGCAGCCAGACGTAGAAGAAGTCCGACAGGTCGGCGTAGCCGATGTTGTCGTAGTACGGGGGGTCGGTAGAAACGACTTTGCCTTGGCTTATGGCCTGCACTGAAGCATCTGCAAGTCCCGCAGCGCCAACGCCGACTCTCGGCAGGCGTTCAAGCACATCGGAAACTCTGCCAATGGCGCTCGCAACGCTGGCTGCAATATCCGAGTGCGGGTTGGCCTCGGCAAAGTCCCAGGTCATCGGGATTGCCTGCCGCGAGAACACGTTTCTGATGCCTGGCTTGCGGCCCTGTCCATCGCGCAAGTCCCAGGAGCAAATACTAGAGCAGCGATCAGCGAGTCGCGAGACCACGGCAGCCAACAGAGTCGCGATCGCATTGCCGTAAGCGGTTGGTCCGGGTGCACCGCCGGCCACTTGATTGATGTCATCTGGCAAGCCGGCAGCCAGGGCGTCTTGGCGGATCCGCTCGCGCGCCTCACCCACCAGGTCGGAGAAGGTCGTCAGCGCCACGAGTTGGCGCGGGGTGAAGAGGTCGCCCCACGATGTGAGGCCGTAGGGCGTGCAGTTGCCGCCTGTCATCCGCGCGGCAATCTGACCATCGGGCCGCCACGATGGCGTCGCCTGTTGGGCGGCCAGTTCATGGCTCGGCGTCGGCGCGAGGTAGACCCGCCCGCGAGTGCCTTCTGCCACGATAGCCATGAGGCGCGCGCCCATGCGCCCGGCCCGACCTTCGGCCTTGATGTAGTCGCCAGCGATGGGCGCGCCGGACATCAGGCAGGAGAAGTTCGCACGCGCCAGCTTGGTGCCGTTCTTCGCGGCCTCCGCATCACCGGGCTGGCCCACCTTCACCGTGAAGCGGTAGCCACCGCCTTCGATCACTGGCTGGACATAGGCCTCCTTGCCCGCCTTGGTCGACAGCATGAAGGTCGAGGCCAGCGGCACGTCCACCTGCGCAAACGCCGGGTTCGGGCTCTTCACCGTGCGCGCCCACAGCCAGGCGATCACCGTCAGCCGCTGGCCCGCGTAAGGCTTGAGGTCGGGCCGCTCCTCGGCCATCGCGGGCGTGACCTCCACCTTGGGGTAGAGGTGGCCGATGCGCTTTTCGGCCTCGTCGCGCATCCACTGGCCGTAGTGGCGCACGTCTTCGGCCAGCCCTTGCGCGCCGCGCCAGCTGCCACTGTGGCCGGTGGCCCGGCGCGACACCGGGTTGATCGGCGGCCGGCCCGCGAACCGGGGCGGGATCTCGATCATCGCCTTGTTGATCAGCACCGCCACCGGGTTCAGGTCGCTGGCGTGGGCCTCCAGCCCCAGCCGCTGCGCTTCCAGCGGCAGCGCGCCGCCGCCGGCAAAGGGGTCGTGGAAGGCGGGCAGGCGGTGGCGGTCGAACAGCTCCGCCGCCCGCGGGTGGCCGGCGTTCTCTGCGCAGGCGCGGCGCCAGCTCTGCCAGATCTCGTCGCGCGCGGCCTGCAGCACGGTTTCGTTGGTGGTGTTCTCCCACAGCACCAGGTCTTCGACGATGCGGAACAGCCGCTGCCGCTCCTGGTCGGCCAGCAGGTCGTCGAGCGTGGGCGCCGGGCCGGGCTCGGGCGTGGGCGCGGTCGTGCCCTGGGTCTTGTCGGCCAGGGTCTTGGCCTCTTGCCACAGCTTCAGCCGGGCCTTGAGCGCGGTCTCGGCGGCCCGCTTGAGCTTGGGGTCGGCACGCAGCACGTCCACATAGGCCGACGGGTCATCGACCATCTGGGCAAAGATCACCGCCCGCGCCGCCGCCAGCGGCCGCCGCGCCCACCACAGGTGCAGCGTGCTGGGGTGGCCATGGCGAATGGACTTCTCGCGCGCGCAGGCCTTGTTGATGGCGTCCAGCGGCAGGGCGACTTCGATGAGCTTCTTCTTGGGCGTCATGTTCTGCAGCCCAGCAGGGCCGTCAGGCTTTCGCGTACCTGTGCGACGTCGACCGCCGACAACTGACCGATGACGCCACGCACCAGGCGGTGGTCCAGCGTGAACAGCTTGAAGCGCACGCGCGACGGTGCAGGCAGTCCGGCCGCCACCAGATCGGTGAGCACGCAGTCCAGTGGCCAGGGCGGGTTGGCCTGCGAGGTGATCATGGCCATGACCGAGTGGCCGGCGGGGGTGTTGAAGGCCGCCGCGTCGGAGAGGATCACGGCCGGGCGGTTCTTGCTGGAATTCCGGTCGGTGAACGGAAACGGCACCCGCACCACCGCGTAGCAGTGGTAGGCGGTGTCAGAGTTCACGGTAGGCCTCTTCGTCCGCGGCGCCGGCCCATTCGACCAGCGTGCCCTCCAGGGCCCGCAGGTACTCCAGGTCCAGCGGCCGCACCCGGCGCACGGTGGCCGTGCCGTCGGTGCCGACCTCCCAGGCGATCAGGTCGCCTGCGGAAACCTTGAGCGCCAGCCGCACATCCTGCGGAATGGTGGTCTGGCCTTTGGCGGTGATCTTGGCAACTGCCAGCATGGCATTCTCCCGGTAATGCATTCCTTACCGCCTTACTTTACACCTGGTTGGCGCGGCCTTCCCGCACGGCTGCGCGCTCAGCTCGGCGGCGCGGCACGCGCCAGCAGTTCAGCGAACGGGAAGTCGACGCTGGCGCCGTTGAAGTCGGTGGTGATGCCGCTGCGCTCGAAGGGGCGGCGCAGGTAGTGCACGCGGTGCTGCGTCTCGCCCTGAAACTCGACCATGGCCAGGATGAAGTCGTCCGGCTTGTTCAACGAGTACAGGATTTCGTTCTTGGTGACGGTGACCGTGTCGGCGCCGGTGACTCGACCCTTGACCTCGATGAAGCGCAGCTTGCCCGTGCCAGGCACGCGGCTCTCGATGTCATAGCCGAGCTTCTCGAACTCGCGGTCGGTGGGGTCGAAGCCCAGGCTGCGTTCGATCTCGATGATCACGGCGCGCGCCCTGGCGGCACTGGCCTGGGTGTCCGTGGGCGCCGTTGCGATGGCAGCGTCACCCCGGGTCATTGCGTCAAGCAGGCCCCTCGGCACGACCAACAGGCCGCCCAGCACCACCGGCGGCAGAGGCGAGATCTGCGCTTCGAGCCTCAGATCCCGCAGCCGCTTCTCCAGCCGACCCTGCAGCAGATCGGCGCGCTTGCGGGCCTCGCCCGAATTCAGCCGGGCATTGGGCTTGCCCGCCTGTTCATGCAGCTTCAATTGCTCGGCCCGGTGGTCCCAATAGGTGATCTCCTTGGTGAGCCGGTCTTTCACCGCGGCCTCGGTCTTGGCGATGAGCGCGAGCTTGCCGCCGCGAACCTCGGCCAGGTGCTGGGGCACCACGTTCGCCACCGCGTGGCCGAGGGCCTTTTGCTCCACGTCGCGGCCGATCCAGGCGCATTCGGGCCGCCCCAGGAGGGCATCGACGCCGGGTTCGCCATCGGCCAGCGGGCGGTAGTCCAGATAGGGCGCGTACTGGATGTGGCGCATGGCACCGTCAGCAGCCCGTTCGACGTACAGCATGCGCCGAGAGACGACGCGGCGCTCGCCTGATCGGGTCAGGCTCGCGTCATGGATCGAGTGCTCCAGAAAGAAGAGCATGCGAGGCTGCATGCCGGCGTCGCGCTCGTCCACCAGCACCGTGCCGCGTTTAAGCAGATCGCGGTGGCGCTCCAGGGTGAGGTCGATCACCGAGTCGAGCAGCGGATGTCCGGGGCAGACGAACGCGGCCAGCGGCTGCCCCTGCGGCGTGACCAGCGCCTTCTCGAAGGCGATGCGCTCGTAGCGGGGCTGCACCGGCTCGCCGGTGCCGATGAGACGGTCACGATGGCGAACCGGCGCCGGCACATGCGTGACCTCGTAGCGTCTGGGCTCGCGCTGCTTGGCGGTGCCGCCCAGGCGCCCGAAGGCTTCGTGGAAGAACGACTCGATGTAGTGCGGCTGCAGGCGGCGGGCGTCGGCACGCTCCATGTCCTCGCGGATGCGCTGCACTCGGCTCACGTCCATCACGTCGTGGGCCAGGGCACGTTCTTCGAGCAGGTTCTGCAGATGGCCGCGGTCCAGCGCCTGGTCGAGCACCGTGCTCAGGTAGGCCTTGACCTCGGGACGTTCGCCATAGCGGATGGCCTGGATCATCAGGTCGCGCAGCGATTTGCCTTCGAACTGCAGCTTGCCCAGCACGTCGAACACCTGGCCGCCCAGGGCCTGGCGTGCCTGTTCGAGCTTTTCCAGCAGCTTGCGATAGACGTCACCCTCACGCGTCTCTTCGGCCACCAGGTTCCACAGATGGCACACCTCGGTCTGGCCGATGCGGTGGATGCGGCCGAAGCGCTGCTCGATGCGGTTGGGGTTCCACGGCAGGTCGTAGTTCACCATCAGGTGCGCGCGCTGGAGGTTGATGCCCTCGCCGGCGGCGTCCGTGGCGAGCAGCACCTGGACTTCGGGCCGGTGCTTGAACGCCTCC
>JANXYH010000196.1 GCA_025350145.1 Burkholderiales bacterium
CGCGCCACGCTTGTTCCTCAAGAAGTTGGTGGCCGACGTGTTGGATCGTGTCGACCTGCACGAGGATTTCGATCCCAAGCTCCACTACAAGCTGACCTTGGCAGAAAGCGAGATGTCGGTGGCGGAACGTGCAGCCACGGGCGCACCGACGGTGGACGACATCGAACTGTGAAAGAGTTCGACCAGCTGCACCCTGCGCTGCAGTACCACGTCGTCAACTCACTGGGCTGGAGCACGCTCCGGCCAACCCAGTTGGCCGCCATCGCGCCGATTCACGCCGGCGCGCATTGCCTTCTGCTGGCGCCGACCGCTGGTGGCAAGACTGAGGCAGCGGCGATCCCGATGCTCTCGCGCATGCTGCGCGAGGAGTGGCCGGCAGCCAGCGTGCTCTACATCTGCCCGATCAAGGCTTTGCTCAACAACCTGGAACAGCGTCTTTCCTACTACGCGGGATTGGTTGGCCGGCGCGTCGAGGTTTGGCACGGTGACGTTTCTCAGTCACGCAAACAGCGCGCCGTGAAGGATGCGCCGGACATCCTGCTGACGACCCCGGAGTCCATCGAAGCCATGTTGATCTCGACGCGAGTCGACCAACAGGCCTGGTTCGGGAACCTGCAAGCCGTGATCGTGGATGAGTTGCACGCCTTCGCGGCCGATGACCGTGGCTGGCATCTGCGCTCGGTTCTCCATAGGCTCGACCAATACCTGAAACGGCCGCTGCAGCGCGTGGGCTTGTCGGCCACCGTGAGCAACCCGCAAGAGCTGATGGCTTGGCTCGCGCCTTCTGGGAAACGCGAAATTGTCGGCAGTGCCAGTGTGAGCACTGGTGCTGACGTGACGATCGACCATGTCTCTTCCCTGGAAAACGCGGCAACGGTGATTGCGCGGCTCCACCGTGGGCAGAAGCGCCTGGTTTTCTGCGACTCGCGAAGCAGCGCCGAGCAATTGAGCAGCATGCTGCGGGCGCACGAAGTGCGCACCTTCCTGAGCCACGCCTCGCTGAGTGCGTCCGAACGCCGACAGGCGGAAGCCGCATTTGCCGAAGAAAAGGATTGCGTCATCGTCGCGACCTCGACGCTTGAACTTGGCATCGATGTAGGCGATCTGGACAGAGTCATCCAGATCGACTCGCCGTCAACAGTTTCATCCTTCCTGCAGCGCATGGGACGTACCGGCCGGCGCGGCGACAACAAGCGCAACTGCCTATTCCTGACGACGAACGACAACGCCTTCCTCCTTGCGCTGGGAATCACCCAACGCTGGTCTGATGCGTGGGTCGAAGCGGCAGTGCCGCCCGCGAAGCCTTGGCCGATCGTGGCGCAGCAGGCCATGGTCGCAATGCTGGAACGAGGAGAGATGCCAACGCATGAATTGACCGCTGTGCTGGCGGGCTCGTTTCCTGAATTGGCGCATGCCCAGATCGGACAACTTGTCGAGCACATGGTTGAGGTCGAGTACCTGGACCGTTCCGAGGCCATCGTGAGGGTTGGCCCGCGCCTGGAGCGCGAGTTCGGTCGAGGCCACTATCGCGACCTGCTCGCTTCGTTCAGTGGATCGATGCTTCTCACGGGCAAACACGGGAACGCGGAAGTTGGCTACATCGACCCGACGGTCTTGACCGGAGAGCAAGAGAACCGGCTGATCTTGCTGGCAGGCCGCAGTTGGCGCGTCACCGGTATCGAATGGTCGAAGAAGACGGTCTGGCTGGAACCGGCGAAGGAAGGCGGCAAGGCACGCTGGGTGGGCGGAGCACGAAGCCTAAGCCGGGAGGTTTGCCAAGGCATTCGAACGGTGTTGGCTGAAGGCGCACCGGCCTTGGTCATGCTTTCACAGCGGGCGAAGACCGAGCTTCAGTTCCTTCGAGACGACATGAGCATTTCGCCTGGAACGCATTTCATCGCTTCGCGGCCGGATGAAGCCACAGTTCGCACCTGGACCTTCGCAGGCACTCGGGCCAACAGGACATTCGCGCGCAACGCTGCCGGCACCGGCGCCAAAGTGAGGTTCGATGCGTTGAGCGTTCAGGCCCCTGCGTCCCTGCTGACACCAGCACACGGCACGCGGCTTGAACTCACTGACGACGAACTGAGTGTGTTCGACGAGGCGATCAAGTTCTCGTCCTGCTTGCCCAGAAACCTGCTCGCAGAGACAGTCGTTGGGCGGGCATTTGAGATCGCCGACAACCGCGCCTGATCACCGACGACGCTGCATTCGCGTCGCCGCCTGTTGCGCTCGCGCACCTTCAATAAAAAAGCCGTCGCAGAGGGCGCCGACTCGAATGATCTCTACAAAAATCTAGAGATCGAAATCAATCCGTTCTGTCTGTCACGAGGTTCGAACTTCGCCTTCGAGGGCTCGGCGACGGCGCGCCATGCCTGGCGTTACCTCGACTTGAGCCCCCACGTCGCGTACATGGCCGATGTCGTGCAGCGCACCATCCGCGAGGACATGCTCGAAGAGTCGCGCTACCTTCGAAGCCACGGCCAGGCACGCTCGGCCATCAAGGAGGTCGTGGAGATGCCCGATGCCCAGGTCGACCGGGTGATCCGCTCGATCCAGAACAACAAGGGCGAACTCAGTGGCGCGATGCGCAAGGAACTGCCGATCTTGGAAGCGCCAGGCCTGTGGGAGGCTATCGTGGCGGCGGTGCAACTGGCCTTCGAGGTGGGGCCTCAGAGCGACGCGGCCGACAAGTACGACGGAACGAGGAAATCGGTACTTTGAATATCGATTTTGCGCAGATCAACGCTTTCGACACATCTTTTTGATCGGTCAAGATCGATCTGGTGCAGAACAGCCCCGCCGAGACGTCCGCTTTTTGACCACGTATGCGGCAGATTTTCTGCAAGTTCAAGGTGTGAGCCCTTCGCCATGAGAACCCCGCCGCACGCCGATCCTGAGGTTCTTCAACGCGCTGTCACCGGGCTTGGCGGCGAATGGGAGGATGATGGTGACGCCAACACCAGCCGGAGCCAAGCCATGAGGTGCAAGCTTGTTGTCACAGTCTGTGCCGCCGCCCTGTTGCTAGGTGGGGTCGGCCAGGCCGACGCGCAGACGGTAGCAAACACGGTCGCGCAGCCGCCCCAATCCCAGGCATCCGGCGAGGTCGCGCCGGCCGACGCCCGGGCGGTACGCGCGGTGATCGAGGCCCAGCTCAAGGCCTTTGCCAAGGACGACGCGCAAGCTGCCTTCAGCCATGCCGCGCCGGGCATTCGCGCGCAGTTCGCCAGTGCCGAACACTTCGTCGCGATGGTGCGTGGTGCCTACCCGATGGTGTACCGAAATTCGTCGGTGGCGTTCCTCAAGCCGCGGCGGGTCGATGCCGAGTTGGTCCAGGCGGTGCAGATCGACGACACCCATGGCGGCCAATGGGTCGCGACCTATGTGTTGCAGCGCCAAGCTGACGGGCGTTGGCGCATCGCCGCTTGCCAGGTCGAGCAGCGCAGCAGCCTGTCGACCTGAAAAGGTGCCCGCAAGGGCCTGGCGTGGCTGCCGGGCCAGTACCCACCGTCAGGTTGAGGCAGCTTCGGCGCGCCGCCGCGCATAGGCGCTGTACCAGTCGAATGCCGCCGGGTTGGCGCAGGCGTCGGGGTTGACCACCTCGGCCAGTTTGCGACCCAGCAGCAGCTTCTTGACCGGCAGCTCCTGCTTCTTGCCCGTCAAGGTGCGTGGCACCTCGGCGACCTGCACGATCTCGTCGGGCACAAAGCGCGGCGAGAGCTGCTCGCGGATGCTCTGGCGCAGCCTGGCCTGGATCGCCGCGTCCAGGCTCAGGCCCGGGCGCAGGACCACGAACAGCGGCATGAAGCTGGGCTGGCCGAGCACCTCGATGTCGACCACCAGGCTGTCCAGCACCTCGGACGCCGCCTCGACCACGCGGTACAGCTCGGCCGTGCCCAGGCGGTGGCCGTGGCGGTTGAGGGTGGCATCGCTGCGGCCGTAGACGATGGCGCCGCCGTCCGGCGTGATGCGCAGCCAGTCGCCATGGCGCCAGACGCCGGGGTAGGTGTCGAAGTAACTGTCGTGCAGGCGCCGGCCGCCGGCATCGCCCCAGAAGTACAGCGGCATCGACGGCATGGGCTGGACGCAGACCAGTTCGCCGACTTCGTCCAGCAGTGGCCGGCCCTGCTCGTCCCAGGACTGCACATCGCTGCCCAGGCAGCGCGCCTGCATCTGCCCGGGCACGGTCGGCAGCTCGGGCGTGCCGGCCAGGAACGCCCCGGCGATGTCGGTGCCGCCGCAGATCACCGCCCACCACAGGCCGTCGCCGAGTTGCTGCTGGCCCCAGGCATAGGCCTCGGGCGGCAACGGCGAGCCGGTCGCGCCGAGCGCGCGCAGGCGCTTCAGGCCGGGCAGGTGTTCGAGCCCGACGCCCGCCTTCATGCAGCCGGTGTAGAACGCCGCACCGGCGCCGAAGAAGGTGGCGCCGACAGCGTCGGCATAGCGCCAGAGCGTGTCCGGCTCCGGGTAGGCCGGGTTGCCGTCGTAGAGGCAGGTGGTGGCGCCCAACAGCAGGCTAGAGATCGACAGGTTCCACATCACCCAGCCGGTGCTGCTGTACCAGAAGAAGCGCTCGCCGCTGCCTGCGCTGGGGTGGACATCGAGGTGAAAGCAATGCTGCTTGAGCATCTCCAGCAACACCCCGCCATGGCCGTGGACGATGGGCTTGGGCAGCCCGGTGGTGCCGCTGCTGTAGACGATCCAGAGCGGGTGGTCAAACGGCAGTGGCTGGGGCGCGACGCGCTCGGCGCCGGCCAGCAGCGCCGCCCAATCCAGCACCTGGCCGGGCCAGCCCTGCGGGTCGAAATCGAACGGCCCACCGGCCGCGCCGGACTCGGCCAGGCAGGGCACCAGCACCAACGTCTTGACGCTGGGCAGGCTGTGCAGCAGCCTGGCAACGGCGTCGCGCCGGTCGGCAGATTTGCCGCCGTAAACCGCGCCATCGCAGGCCAGCAGCAGGGTCGGCTCGATCTGCGCAAAACGGTCGCGGACCGTGCCCACGCCCATGTCGGGGGCGGTCAGGCTCCAGACCGCGCCCAGGCTGGCGCAGGCCAGAAACGCCACCAGCGCCTGCGGGACGTTGGGCAGGTAGGCGGCGACGCGGTCGCCGCGCGCCACCCCCAACGCGCGCAGCGAACCGGCGCACGCGGCCACCTGGTCAAGCAATGCCGCCCAGCCAATCTCGGCGCTGCGGCCCTCGCGCTGCATGCGCTCGTTGCGAAACACCACCGCCGCCGCGCCCGCCGCGTCATTGCTGGCCGCGTGGCGTTGCAGGTGTCCGGCAAAGTTCAGTTGCGCGCCGTCGAACCAGCGCGCCCCGGGCATCGCCGCCTGGCCTGGCAACTGGCCTGGCGGAAGCTCAAGTACCTGGCGGTAGGGCGTCGGCGAGGCGAGGCCGAAGTAGTCCCACATCGCCTGCCAGAAGTCGGCCAGATGGCTTACCGACCATTGGCGCAGGGCTTCGTAGTCGGCCAGGTCCAGGCCGCGCTCGCGGCGCAGCCAGTCGCGCAGGGCGACGGTGTTCACGGTCTTGTTTACGGCCATCACTTGAATGCTCCTGTGCGTCGCCAGATCGGCGCGAAATTCGTTGGCCACTGCCGCCGCGTCCGGACGACGGTCGACGGTCGGCGGCTGACCCGCGGGCATTACAACCCGCCCCAGTGCCGCCGCCGGCTTGACCGACTTGAAATGGGCGCCGCAGACCGGGCCTGGCCGCTCGATCAGGCGGTGCATGCCGGCGCGCCCGGCCAGGTGCAGCGCCAGCCTTCAAGGCGGGTCGAATGCTTGTCAGCGGCCAGCTTGGGGCGCTGCCGACCGGCGGATTGACTGTGCCAACATGCGCCAATTTGCAGCCCAAAGGGTCAAGCATGAGCGCATTCCTGTCGCCCTACCGGGTCGTGGACCTCAGCGACGAGCGCGGACTGCTGGCCGGCCACATGCTGGGGCGGCTAGGCGCCGATGTGGTCCAGGTTGAGCCCTTGGGCGGCAGCAGCGCCCGCCGTTGTGGCCCCTTCGACCCCGACCTGGCGGCGGGCGACAACTCGTTTTACTGGTCGGCCTGGGCCTCGGCCAAGCGCGGCCTGGCCTGCGACCTTGACCGGCCAGAGGGCCAAGCGCTGCTGCACCGGCTGCTGGCCCGTGCCGACTTTCTGATCGAGTCGGCCGACCCGGCACAACGCCAGGCCTGGGGCATCACCCCAAAACAGACGGCGGCCGCGCACCCGTCGCTGGTCCATGTCTCGGTCAGCGCCTTCGGCCTGACCGGCCCCAAGGCCGAATGGCCGGCCACCGACCTGACCGTCTGGGCCGCCGGTGGCCCGCTGCTGCCCAACCAGGACGGCAGCCGGGCGCCACTGCGGATCAGCCTGCCGCAGGCCTGGCTGCATGCTGCGGCCGATGCCGCCGGCGGCGCCCTGATCGCCCATTTCGCCAGGCTGCAGAGCGGCCGCGGCCAGCATGTAGACGTGTCGGCGCAGGTCTCGGCCACGGCCTGCACCTTGGGCGCGACGCTGGCCGCGCACTACGGCCACCCGGACTTCGCGATCCCCGGATCGGCAGCGGCGCTCAAGCTCGGTCCCGACGGCAAGAAGCCGCTGGATCTGAGCGGCAGCGGTACGCGTACCCGGCGCTCGAAGTGGCGGGTCAAGGATGGCATGGTCGAGATGCACCTGAGCATCGGCCCGGCCACCGGCCGCTTCACCAACAACCTGTTCCGCTGGATCGCCAGCCAGGGCGCCTGCGACGCCGACGTGGCGGCCTGGGACTGGACCACCCTGCCCCAGCGCCTGATCTCGGGCGAGGTCAGCGAGGCCGACCTGGAGCGCGCCCGCGCCTCGGTAGCGCTGTTCCTGGCACCGTTTTGCAAGGAAGAGCTGCTGGAGCAGGCGATCGCCCGGCGCCTGCTGTGCGCGCCGCTGGCCACGCCGGCCGACCAGTTGAGCAGCAAGCAACTGGCCCACCGCCGCTTCTTCATCCACGTGACCGAGGCCTCGGGGGCGCAGCGCACCCTGCCGGGCGACTTCAGCGGTGGGCTGGCGCAGGCCTACGCCACACCCCAGGCTGCGCCTGCGCTGGGCCAGCACAGCGACGCTGTGCTCAGCCAATGGCTGGCGATGCCGCCGGCCGAGATCGCCGACCTGCGCCGGCAGCAGGTGCTGCAATGAACGCCACCCGCCACCCGCTGGACGGGCTGAAGGTGCTGGATCTGGCCTGGGTGGTTGCCGGCCCGCTGGTCGGCCGGGCGCTGGCCGATTTCGGGGCGACCGTGGTCCGGGTCGAATCCAGCCAGCGCATCGAGACGGCACGGATGATGGGCCCCTTCCCCGGCGGCACGGTCAACCCGCAGCAGTCGGCGCTGTTCGAGAACTGCAACGCCGGCAAGCTCGGCATGAGCCTGGATTTGAGCCGCGACCAAGGCCGCGCCGTGGTCCGCGACCTGGTGCGTGGCTGGGCCGACGTGGTGGTCGAGTCGTTCTCGCCCGGGCAGATGGCCGATTGGGGGCTGGGTTTCCCGGCCTTGAGCCAGCTCAAGCCCGGCCTGGTGATGCTCAGCACCTCGCTGATGGGCCAGTCCGGGCCTTGGTCGGGGTTTGCCGGCTTCGGCAACCTGGGCGCGGCGATTGCCGGCTACCAGGGCATCGTCGGCTGGCCCGAGGCCATGCCGATCGGCCCCTTCGGCCCCTACACCGACTACGTCGCGCCGCGTTTCGGCCTGGTCTGCCTGCTGGCTGCGCTGGACCACCGGCGCCGTACCGGCCAGGGCTGCTGGCTGGACCTGTCCCAGGCCGAAGCCGGCATTCAGTTCCTGGCGCCCAGCATCGCCCTGGCTGCGGCCAGGAACATCGCGCCGACGGCCTGCGGCAACCGCGATCCACAGATGGCGCCGCACGGCGTCTTTGCCTGCGCCACGCCGCCCGGCGACGACCCCCAATGGGTGGCGATTGCAGTCCGCAACGAGCGCGAGTGGCAGCGCCTGGCCGAGCTCATCGGCGGGCCAGCCCTGGCCAACGACCCGCGCTTTGCCAGCCTGGGCGCGCGCCAGGCCCACGAGGACGTGCTCGAGGCCTTGGTCAATGCCTGGACCAGCCCGCAACCGGCCGCCCGGATCGAGCAGGCGCTGGTGGCCATCGGCGTGCCGGTGCACAAGGCGGCGTCCAGTGCCGACATGGCAGTCGATCCGCAATTGGCCGCAAGGCAGCATTTCATCGAGCTGGCGCATGCGCTGATGGGCCGCTGCACGGTCGAGAACGCCCGCTACCTGCTGTCTGAAACGCCGGCCGCCACGCCACGTTCGGCACCCACCTTCGGCCGCGATGTGCAGCAGGTGCTGCGCGACTTTGCCGGCTACAGCGCCGCCCAGATCGCCGCCCTGGCCGAGGCCGGGGTGCTGCGCTGAAACGCAGCTTGGCCGCGATCCAACTCACCCCCCCATGCCCGACTCGCGCAATCGTCCGCCCCACCCCGGCCATGTCCTGGCCCAGCAAGCCGCCAGGCTCCAGCCCGACAACTACCCACTGCAAGAGCTGCACCTGCTGCGCTACTCCGACCTGGATGGTGGGCGGATTGGGCGGATCGGCATGGCGCACATCTTCGAGAGTCTGCGGACTTCGGTCTTCGTGCGCTTGCAGCGCGGCAGCTCGCCCGGCCAACCGCGCTGGCAGTCGCTGTTGCGCAATGTGACGCTGGAGTTTCTGGCCCCTGGCGATGACCAAAGTCCACTGCAGATTTGTGGCGCGGTCTCGGCGCTCGGCCGCAGCTCGCAACGCACCGCCTTTGCGGCGTTCCAGAACGGCCTGTGCCTGGCCCTGGGCGAGGCCACCAACGTCGCCATCGGGGCTGATAGGCGGCCGATGCCGATCCCGGCAGAAGCCCGCCAGCGCCTGCAAGACGAGCTGATCGCGCTGCCCGATGCGGCGCCATCGACCACCGACCCGCCCGCGCTGGCCAGCCTCGCCGGCTATGCCTTCAGTTGCGAACTGCCGACCCGTTTCGCCGACACCGACGCCGTCGGCCACCTCAACAACGTCGCCATCTCGCGCTACCACGACAACGCCCTGATGGCCTTCCAGCGCGCCTGCCTGGGCCGCCACAGCCGGCCTGGCGAGCGCGGCCACTGGCGGCTGACCCGCCACCTGGTCGCGATGTCGGCCGAAAACTTCCACCACCTGCCGATGGCCATGGGCCTGGGCGTCAGCCAGATCGGCAGCCACCACTTCAGCCTGCACCAGGCGCTGTTCCAGAACGGCCGATGCTCAGGCACCGCCCAATGCGAGATCGGCTGCGAGGATGAGCACGGCGAGCTGACGCCCCTGCCGCCCGACCTGCAGCGGCTGCTGCGGGGTTGGCAGGCGGGGCCCCAGCAGGCGCTGATCGGGGCGTAGCTCGGCGCTCAGACCACCCGCTGCGTCTGCGTGCCCAGCGGCCCGGCCTGCAGCGTCACCACGTCGCCGCGTTTCAGGAACTGTGGCGGCTTCATGCCCAGGCCCACACCTTCGGGCGTGCCCGTGATTACCACGTCACCGGGCAGCAAGGTCATGAACTGGCTCAGGTAGGACACGATCTGGGCGACCGGAAAGATCATGTCGGCGGTGCTGCTGCTCTGCCGCGTCTGGCCATTGACCGCCAGTTGCAGCGGGATGTTCTGTGGGTCGGGCAACTCGTCGCTGGTCACCAGCCAGGGGCCGATCGGGCCGAAGGTGTCGAAGCTCTTGCCCTTGGTCCACTGGCCATTGCGCTTGATCTGCCAGTCGCGCTCGGAGACATCGTTGGACAGGCAGTAGCCGGCCACATGGGCCAGCGCCTGGTCCTGGCTGACGCGCCTGGCCAGGCTGCCGATGACGAAGCCGAGTTCGACCTCCCAGTCCATCGCCACCGAACCCTCGGGCATGCGGATGTCGTCGTTGGGCCCACACAGGCAGGTCAGCGCCTTGTTGAACACCACCGGCTCGCTGGGAATGTCCATCCCCGACTCCTGCGCGTGCTTGCGGTAGTTCAGCCCGATCGCCACGAACTGCCGCGTGCCCGCCAGCGGCGTGCCCAGGCGGGTGCCGACGGCCACCAGCGGCAGGCGGGTGAGGTCGATGGCCTTGAGCGCGTCGAGCTTGGCCGGCGCCATCCACTCGGGGGTGAAATCGGCGATCAGCAGCGACAGGTCGCGCATCTGGCCTTGCGCGTCCAGCGCACCAGGGCGTTCAGCGCCAACGGCGCCATGACGGAAGAGTTTCATGTGGGGCCTTCCAGGCAAAAAGTGAATTCTTTCATGATCCTGGCAGCGCCCGGTGTCTATTCAGGGCGCCGACCAGCGACCAGCGCGCGGGTCGTCAGGCCGGTCCCGCGTCAATCCGCCACAAACGACTTCCAGGTCGAGGCGACATAGCCGATGAAGGCCGGGCCCAGGCCTTCGGCTTCGAGGTGGGCGCGGCTGACCGGGCGGGCGATGGCGGCGAAATCGGCATCGGCCAGCGCGCGGCGGGCGAAGTCGTGGTGGAGCATCGCGCCGCGGCCTATCAGGACGAAGTCGGCGCCGTGCTCCAGGCAGCGACGGGCGGTGGTGGCGTCGAGGATCTTGCCGGCCACGCCCAGGCGGGTCGTGCCCCGGTCCAGCCGGGTGAAGTGTTCGATCAGCGGGACGCCGGCGTGGGCCGGGTCCTGCGAGGGCTTGAACACGTCCCACAGCGACATGTCGAGGTAATCGATCTGGCCAGACGCCATCACCCGCTGGGCCAGCGCGGTCGATTCGGCCAGGTTCACGCCAAAGCGCTCGGGCGACAGCCGCAGGCCAAGCTGGAACTGTGGCCCGGTGCGGGCACGTATGCCGGCAATGGTGTCGAACAGCATCCGGCAGCGGTTGTCGAAACTGCCGCCGAAGCGGTCGCCGCGCTGGTGGTTGAGCTCGGCGTCGAAGAACTGCGCCAGCAGGTAGCCATGCGCGGCATGCAGTTCGACGCCCTCGAAGCCGGCCCGCTCGGCACGCACCGCCGCTGCGATGAAGTCCTCGATCACCTGCTCGACCTCGGCGGTGCTCAGCATGCGCGCGCCGGTCTCGGTGTCGTCCCAGGGGGCGACAGCCTGCTCGCCGGTCAGTGCCCGGTCGGAGCGGCGGCCCGAGTGCTGGAGCTGGACGCTGGAGACGCTGCCGGCGGCCTTGATCGCCTGGGCCAGACGGCTCAGGCCGGGCAGATGGGCGTCGGACCAGACGCCGAGCTGGCCAGGAAAGCCCTGACCTGCGGCCTGGACATGGGCGGCGCAGGTCATGGTCAGGCCGAAGCCGCCCTGGGCGCGCATGCTCAGCCAATGGAATTCATCGTCGCCCAGGCTGCCGTCGGCATGGCTCTGCCAGTTGGTCAGCGGTGCCAGCAGGATGCGGTTCTTCAGCGCCGGGCCGCGGGCCAGCGGCAAGGGGTCGGCAAGTCGGGTGGTGGTGTTCATGGGCCGCAATTGTGCCGACGCAGGCCCGGACCTGTGGTCACCGCAAGGACACGCGCAGCCACGCCGGCTTCGGCTTTGGCTACATTGCGGGGCAATGTCGGCGCGCCGTTTTGGCGGCTGTGCCGGCCTTTGACCGGCCAAAGATCCGCAACCCACGACTGGAAAGCATCGCATGCACATTCACCTTCGCCCTGCCCTGATGTATGTGCCCGAGGTGCGCAAGATCCTGGTCGGCGGGCTGGGCCGCACCGCCCGGGCGGTGTGCGCCATGGCCGGCGCCGAGCCGCCGGCCGTCACCGTCACCCCTGGCGGCAATGCGGTTGTCAATGACGAGGCGCTGACGGCGCAGACCGCCGCGGTGTTCAAGGCCACCTTCGGCGACAAGGCCAGACCGCTGGCGGCGCCGGCCAACCACTCGCCGTTCTTTGCCCCCACGCCCGAGCCCAGCATCCGCACCGGCGTGCGGGCGATGTCGCTGGCGGTGCTCAACGCGCTGCAGTGAGGCGCAGCCGCCGGCCAAGGTGCAGATTCAGCCGGGCCCGTCGATGACCGCACTCAGTGCCCATCCCGAGCGCAACGTCATCCGCCTGCAGTTGCGGCGCAACCTGGTGCTGCAGGACCTGGACGAGGCGGCCTGGGACGAGCTCGACCGGCACATCGTCATCAGCGACGGCCGCAAGGGCGAATACCTGCTGCTGCAGGGCGTGCGCGAGATGGAGCAGTACTTCATCCTCGAAGGCGTGCTCAAGCGTGTGGTGGCCAACAAGGACGGCAAGGAGATGATCCTGCGCTTTGCCGCCGAGTCCGACATGGAAACCAGCTACGCCGCCTGGCGCCTGGGCACGCCCACGCCCTATGGCATCGTCTGCGTCACCAAAGCCCGGGTGGCGCGGCTGCCGCTGCCGCAGTGGACCGCGTTCCTGGAGCGCTTCTCGCCCGCTGCCAACCAGACCTTCCAGACCCAGGTGATGCAGGGCATGAGCGAGATCATGGCCCACACCATCACCCTGCACCTGCTGGATGCGCCGGGGCGGGTGCAGCGCTTTCTGCGCAAGCACCCGGAGCTGCCCAACCGGGTCCCGCAGAAGGAACTGGCGGCCTACCTGAACCTGTCGGCCGAGACCTTGAGCCGGCTGATGCGCAGCGGCAAGGTCTGAGCCTGGGCAGTGGCGCCCCAGCGCCGGCTCACATCAACGCATCGGCCCAGATGTTGCGCGCCCAGGCCTGGGCATGCTGGCCCTCCAGCGTCGAGCGCGCGGCCGAGACCCCGCCCGAGCCAGCGACCACGCGGAAGCTGTCCTGCGCATACTCGTGCACGCTGCTGACGTGGATCACCTCGTCGTCGCTGACATAGCTCATGCAGACGTTGGTCAGCATCGGCCGGGGGTCGATTTCCCAGCCCTTTAGTTCGGCAACGATCGCCGCCGCCGCGACCTTGGCATGCGCGTTGGCCATGTGGCCGGACTTGGGCATGCCGGCGGCGACCTGGATGGCGTCGCCGATGACGTGGATGTGGCGGTGCACGGTCGACTCGAAATTCAGGAAATTGACCCCGCACCAACGCCGGTTGACGTTGGCCAGGCCGGTCTGCAGCGCCAGGTCGCTGGCACGCATCGCCGGCAGCAGGTTGAGCACGTCGGCCTTGACGTCCTCCTGCACCTCGAACCTGAGGCTGCGCGCCGCGCCATCGACCGCCACCGCCTTGAACTGGGGGCGGTACTCGACCATGCCGGGATACAACTCGGCCCAGGCCTTCTTGAACAGCGCCGCCTTGGACACGACATCGGGGTTGGCGTCGAGGATCAGCACCTTGGAGCGGGGCTTGGCACGCTTGAAGTAGGCCGCAACCACGCTGGCCCGCTCATACGGCCCCGGCGGGCAGCGGTAAGGCGCCTCGGGGATGGCGATGGCATAGACCCCGCCATCGGGCATGGCCTGCAACTGCGCGCGCAGTGCCAGGGTGTCGGGGCCGGCCTTCCAGGCATGCAGCACCTGGCCGGCGGCGTTGGCCGCCTGTGCGCCGGCGACGCTGTCCCAGACCATGTCAATGCCGGGCGCCAGCACCAGCTTGTCGTAGCCGATGCTGGCGCCGCCGGCCAGGCTCAGGCTGCGCTTGGCCGGATCGATAGACGCCACCCGGTCCTGCACCAGGCGCACGCCGTGGCGGCCGCTCAGCCCGGCATAGGGGCTGGTGATGTCGGCCATCTGGCGCTGCCCACCCAGCACCAGGTTGGAGACCGGGCAGGAGACGAACTCGCGATTCGGCTCGATCAGCAGCACCTCAATCCCGTAATCCGACAGCAAGCGGATGTACTTGGCCGCCGTGGCGCCGCCAAAGCCGCCACCGACCACCACCACCTGCGCCTTGGCCGGCGCCGGGCTGGCACAGCCGACCAGGCCGGCAAGCGCCGCAAAGGGGCCCGCCGAGGCCAGACCTTGGAGCAGGGTTCTGCGTTCGATCATGTGGGCGCTCCGTTCAGGGGTGGCAGGCAGGGTCGCGGCGACATTCAGCGCTGCGCAGCAAAGTAGGCGGCCAGTGCGGCCAGTTGCTCGGGCGTGTAGCCCTTGGCGAGCTGGTGCATGACCGTCGCCGGCCGGCTGCCGTTGCGAAACGCCAGCAACTGTGCCAGCGTGTATTCGGCCGGCAGGCCAGCGAGCCTGACGATGGACTGGTCCGCCAGCGCCCTGCCGTCGGTGCCATGGCAGGGGGCGCAACTGGCGGCCAGGCTGCGGCTGCGCAGCCTGGTCTGGTCATCGGACTCGGCGGCGCCGGCCCGGGCGGGCAGACCGAGCATGAGCGCGGCGGCGGCCGATGCCAGCACGGTGCCGGTGGTCTTGCGGATGGCTGTGGTCATGGCTTTGGTCATGGCTGTGGTCATGGCGCGGTCTCCTGGCGCAAACCGGGCGCAAACGGCCCGGCCTGCAGTGTTGCCATGTTGGCATAGGCCTGGACTGGGATGGCGCCCCCACAGGCGGCGGCCATGGCCTGCTCGGGGGAATCAAACATGGTCTCGGGCCCGAGCGCGGCCAGCAGGCCGGTACGGCTTGCCGTGGCGATGAAATGCTGCTGCGGCTGGCTGAAGATCAGCTTGATCTGCCGCTCGCTCAACTGGCGATGCAGCTCGCGCAGCACCTCGATGGCGGTGGCATCGACCAGGTTGATGCCCTGGGCCAGCACCACGATCGCGCGCAGCTTCGGGTTCTCCAGTACCAGCCGGTTGACCGCATCCTCAAAGAACGAGGCGTTGGCGAAGAACAGCGCGGCGTCGTAGCGCAGTGCCACCACCAGCGCGCCACCGTCACGCGGCGGCTGCCGGACCTGCATCTCGCGCAACTCGCCATCCTGCCCCAGGGCATAGACGCTGATGCGCGGCAGCATGCGCCGGTAGATGAAGGCGCCGAGCGAGAAGGTGATGCCGGCGAGGATGCCGTTCTGGATGTGCGGCGCAAACGCCAGCGTGGCGACAAAGGTCAGCCAGGCGGCCAGGCCATCGTCGCGGCTGGCCCGCCAGGCACTGCGCATCGCCTTGACGTTGACCAAGCCGGCCACCGCCGCCACGATCATCGCCGCCAACGCTGACTTGGGCAGGGCATGCAATGCCGAGGTGAAGAACAGCAGTACCACGCCCACCAGGCCCGCGGCGAACAGCGATGAATAGCCGCTGCGGGCGTGCGAGGCGAGGTTCAAGGCGCTGCGCGTGAACGAGCCGCTGACCGGCATCGCGCCACAGTACGCTGCCGCCACCTTGGCCAGGCCCTGGCCGAGCAACTCCTGGTTTTCGTCCCAGGCGCTGCGGGTCTTGGCCGCAATGACCTTGCAGCTCGACATCGCCTCCATGTAGCTGACCAGGGCGATCACCAGTGCCGCCGGCAGCAAGGCAACACAGGCATGCCAACGCAGGGCTGGCCAGGTCAGGCCCGCAAGGCCGGCAGGAATGTCACCCACGACTGCCCCGCCGCGCCCGGCAAAGCCCAGTCCCAGGCTCAGCCCGATCAATGCCAGCACCATCAGCAGCACGCCTGGCCAGCGCGGCGCCCAACGCTTGAAGCCCAGCAGCAGCGTCAACGCGGCGCCGCCCAGGAGCAAGGTCAAGCCATGCAACTGCGACCCATTCGCCAGCAACTGGGTCACGCCCAGCAAGGTATTGCCGCCCGGCGCGACGGCAATGCCGGTGAAGGCCGGCAGTTGCGACAAGGCGATCACCAAGGCCGAGGCATTGATGAAACCGACCAGCACCGGGTGCGACAGCAGGTTGAGCAAGATGCCGGCCCGCGCCAGGCCCAGGCCCAACTGGACCAGCCCCGACAGCAGCGCCAGCAACAGCACCAGGGCGACAAAATCGTCGCTGCCCGGCGCAGCCAGCGCGCCGACGCTGGCCGCCGCGAGCATCGAGGTCATGGCCACCGGGCCGGTGGCCAACAGGGCCGACGATCCGAACAGCACCCCGACGATCGCCGGCAGGACAGCGGCATACAGCCCATGCTGCATCGGCATGCCCGCCAACTGGGCATAGGCCAGCGACTGCGGCACCGCCAGCAAGGCCACCGCCAGGCCGGCAGACAGGTCAGCCCTCAAGCTGCTGCGGGTAGGCCTGGGCCAGGCCAGAAAAGGCAGCCAGCGGCTCAGGGTTGACGGGCGCATGGGGTTTGAAGCGGCGGTTGCGGGCAGGCGGCCCGACCAAGCAGGCCGGCGGATTGCACCATGAACCCGCAGCGCTGGCGCGACGTGCACTCAATACGCGCCTTCCAAAGGGTTTGATCGGCAGAGCGTTCACGCGCTGGCGGAACTTGGCTCTTTCCCAGCTTGGCTGCGCGCTGCAGCAATGGCCTTGGGCTTCACTTTCGTGCCCAAGCACAGCCAAGGCTGGAACATGCCGCGTACCGATTTGGAGCCGCGCAGCGCCGCAGCGGCCAGGCGAAGCGCCTGCGCGGCGCGGTCTGAAGTTGACGATTCCAGAGCACGGGCCGCATACCGACAAATTCAAGGCAAGGCAGGAGGCCGGGCTGACTCAGGCGCAGGTCGCTGAGCGGATGGGAACTCAGCCTCCCGCCGTCGCCCGCCTGGAGCGAGCGCTGGCCACTGGCAAGCACTCACCCTCGCTGGCGACGCTGCGCAAGTACGCACAGGCGGTGGGCAAAAAGCTGGTGCTTCAGTTGTCGTGAACCGGTGTGGCAGGGCGTCGCCGTCAGGTCGCGCGTGCCTGCCCCATCTTCAGCAACTTGGTGAGCATCGCAGCCGATTCGGCCGGTTTCTCCAGCGTCGGCAGATGCCCGCATCCCGGCAGGACTTCGAACTGCGCATTCGGCAACGCCGCCGCCAGCGCTTGACCCACCGCCACCGGCACCAGCGCGTCCTGCTCACCCCAGAGGACGAGCGCTGGCATCGTCAGCGCGCCCAGGCGGGACGCGGCTTCTGGGCGCACGCCGAGCGCTCTCGCCTGGGCAGCACCGGCCGGGCCACCCACCCGCAGTGCCATCGCCTTGAATATCGCAGCCTGAGCTGCGGCATCCTTGTGCACCACCAGCCCCGCCAGCATGTCGAACACGGCATCGGGCGTGGCCTCCAGGCCGCCCGCGAGATCGGGGCCGCCTTTCTGCGGCGCGGCGGGGTTGCAGCCCATTAGCCAGAGCGCCGTCACGCGGTTCGGTGCGGCCAGCGCCACTTCCAAGGCCAGGTTGCCACCGTAGGACGTGCCGACGAGTGCGAACCGTGCGGGCGCGCGTGAAAGGATGTCGGCAACACTGTCTTCGAGCCTGGGCTTGGGCGACAGCAGCACATGGGGCTCGATGGCATCGCCCAGCGCCGTGATCACGTCGCGGTAAAGCTGCTCGTCGCACAGCAGAGCGGGGATAAAGACGACCGGCATGGCTTGGGATGGCGTGTTCATGAATATTTCCTTTTCGTTGCGGGTGGACTCGGAATCAGGTGATCGGCTTGGGTCAGCAAACCCCTCAGCTGCGCCGACGGAACGCCGGTCTTGCGCAGCGTCGTAACGCCCATGGCCAGCGCCAGCAACGCGCCGGTACGCGCTGGCGCATCGGCCTCGGTGCAACCGAGACGGCGCAGCGTCGCGTTCATCAATGCCCCGACCCGTGCGGTGTGGGCTTGCGCAAACCCCAGCAAGTCGGCGTCGCCCGGCGCGAGCTCGGCGACGGCATTGACGAACAGGCAGCCACGCGTGCCGCCGTCGACATCGGCGATCACGGCAAGCATTTCGCGAACCGCATCACGCGGATCGGTGCAAGCCGCAACGCGTTCGGTCAGGGACTTGTAGCGATCGTCGGCGTAGCGCTGAACCGCCGCCATGAGCAGCGCGTGCTTCGAACCGAAGCATGCGTAGAAGCTCGACCGGCTGAGCCCCATCGCCTGGCTGAGAGCATCGAGCGATGTGACTTCGTAGCCTTGTTCCCAGAACAGGTCTACCGCCACGCGCAGGGCCGCGTCGGCGTCGAAGCCGCGAGGGCGGCCCAGAGGTGCTCTCGCAGCGGCAAGTTGTTTCGACATGCGCTACATTATGGACCAGTTTGTACAGAAAGCTTCCAATGATCGGTACCCGCCTGGCTTCGCTGGACGACGCCTCACCCCCCTTGAAAGGAATTCCGATGACAGCCTCTGACCGCTTCGAACTCTTCTCGTTCTGGCGCACTTCTGCGACCTACCGCGTGCGCGTCGCCTTCAACCTGAAGGGCCTGGCACCTCGGGAACACAACGTCAACCTGGATGCGGGCGAGCAGCGCAGCGAGGCCTTTCTGAAGATCAACCCGATGGGGGCGATTCCGGCGCTCGTCGACCACGGCCCGGGGCAGTCGAGCGCACCATTGACACAGTCGCTCGCGATCCTCGAATTTCTCGAAGAGAGCTTTCCCTCGCCCGCGTTACTGCCCACCGATGCGCATGGCCGTGCTCGCGTGCGTTCGCTGGCTGCGATGCTGGCGGCCGACACGCATCCACTGATCACGCCACGGGTGAAGAAGTACCTCACCACCGCCGGTGGTTTCGACGACGCCGCCTGGCGTGCCTGGCAGATCCACTGGTTCACGGCCGGCCTGCAGGCGCTGGAGCAGCGATTGGCCAGTGAACCCGAAACCGGCGTTTTCTGTCACGGCGACACGCCGACGATCGCCGACATTTGTCTGGCGAGCATCATCGCGGTGATGCGCATCTTCAAGATTGAGGTGGCCGGCATACCGACTGTGCTGAGGGTGATGGCGGCCTGCGAGCAACTTGACGCATTCGCCAAGGCCGACCCAAGCCGACAAGCCGGCGCGCCGCAAGCCTGACGCCCTGCTTTTCAACATCGCCACTGCCTGCACTGAATCGCATAAGCCACGTCGCTACCCAACTCATCGACCGGCCGTCCGCTCGCCGGAACTTTACAGACCCCCTGCAGTTGGCGCCGGTCATACCGATCGTCCAGGAAGAAGTCCAGAATGTATCCCTGCCCGTGCAGCTCGACCGCGAAGATACGATTCACGAGCAGCGTCTTGTCCAGCTGCAGCGCAGATAGTCCCGCCACCGTCAGGAACGTCGCACGGTCGACAAGCAAGTCATGGTGAAGGCCGCTGAGCATGCCCGAAATCTTGTCTATCCTGGCTCAATCAATCAAGCCTTGCTCGGCAAAAATATGTCAGAGCATCACGACAGGCATCCTGAGTTGCTAGGCAGAAGTAGTGCGCTGAAATAGCTGGACGCGCTGAGCGCTGCATGTCTGACCGCGT
>JANXYH010000204.1 GCA_025350145.1 Burkholderiales bacterium
GGGCCTGGCCGGAGACCGTTGGCTTTCATCCCGGTGAACGCGCGGCAAGGCGACTGGCCCCGCCACGCCCGCCTCAACCACCTGCGCATGCCCTGCGCCGTCGCTGCCGTCCTCGTCAGGCCCGTCGCCATGGCACTGCGCCGACCTCTCACGTAGCGCTCTCAAAGGGATTGAGTAGAGCAACGTCGAAGTGAGCGAAGTCGGACACGTGTCTCGTGACCACCGTCAAGCCATTGGTCTTGGCGATGGCCGCGATCATCGCGTCCTCGTACAAGGTATCAGACTGGTGGTGCATCCATTTCGCCCAGGTCCGAAAGGCGGCCGAGTCCATCGGCAGGACGTTGTATGTTTTGGCGACCAAGTCCAGCCAAACCTCGATTGCTGCTGCCATTGCGTTGTCTTGATCCCGCGTCAATTCAATACCGGCCTGAATCTCACCCAGAGTAACCGCTGCCAGGTGAAGATGCGCGTCCTCCACCGAGGCAATCCACGCCAGCACGGCAGCGTGCGGTCGCGGCTTGCGCAGTTCCGATACGACGTTGGTGTCCAGCAAGTACACGGCTGATATCGGAAGGCAATTACCGGAAGGCAGTTACCGGAGGGCTGCTACCGGAGGGCTGCTACCGGCCTGCGCCTCGCATGTCCGCGCTCGGGCAGCACGAAGTCCGCGCGAGCCGCGTCTGACAGCAAGAGCTGCTTGAGTGAAGGCCTTGCGGCGGCCTGCAATCGCCGCCACTCATCCACCGGCACCAGCACGGCGGCCTCTGCCCCACGTCTGGTGACCAGTTGCGGGCCGTCGGCCAGACAGGCGTCCAAGAACTCGCTGAATCGCGCCTTCGCGTCGTGTACGGGCCAAGCATGCATCGCATCTCCGAAGACTGGTCAGATGACTAGCCTAATGGCAGTCCTGGGCAAGGTCATGCGCCTGGCGCGCGCGGGCTAACCGGCGTCTCAACCGGACACGCCCGAGCCGACTTCGCCGTCTTCGGTGTACCGCTTGGCCACAACGTTGGGCGTCACACGCGACGGTCAAGGCACCCCATCGGTACACTCCCGTAGGTAAAGGAGGCGCGCATGCAGCTCACTCTTGAGGTCGAACGCGAAGACGACGGTCGCTGGCTGGCGGAAGTCGTGCAGTTGCCGGGTGCGCTTGCCTACGGTGCGTCGGCTGACGAAGCGATGGCGAAAGCCGAGGCCCTCGCCCTCAGGGCCCTTGCCGAACGGCTAGAGCACGACGAAGCCGGCCCGCTCGACATCAGCATCATCGTGCCAGCGGTTGCATGAGTCAGTGGCCGTCTGCGAAGGCCAAGCGTGTCTTTGCAGCGCTGCTCAAACTCGATTGGCGGCTCAAGCGTCAGACCGGCTCGCACCGAACACTCGCCCGAGATGGATGGCCCGATTTCGTGTTTGCTTTCCACGAGGGCGAGGAGGTTGGCCCACGCATGCTGGCACGCCTCGCAAAGCACACCGGCCTAACACCCGAAGACCTGTAGCGCTTCGGGTTTCGTGACGCCCTACAGGCGGCTGCAGCGGCCAGCGCACGGCCGGCTTCGCCGTCTGCGGTCCGCCGCTTAGCCACGACATTCAGCCGCCGCAGCATCGAGTCAATCCACCGGCAGCGGTCCGCGTTGCAATCGACGCGTCGAAACCGCAATTCAGGCGTGCACTGCAGCACCCGGCGCACCCGCTCCAAGCTACGGACCTGCGCCTCATTCATGTCGATTGCGGTCGGCGCGATGTTCGGCTCGCCGCGCGGCTGCCGGTCAGCCGCTTGCTTTCCGTTCCAGGCCCGCTCCAGGCTCAAACCAGGTTGGACACGACTCTGGATTGCGCCCGGCCGGCAAGTCTGGGACGATGGCCGTCGCCATCCCGGCAGCAAAAAAAACGGGCCAACGCCATGCCGCTTTCCTACGTCAATCCACAAGCCGACAGTCCCTGGGGCACCTACCTGGCGCAGATCGATCGGGTCACGCCCTTCCTCGGCCCGCTGGCGCGTTGGGTCGAGACCCTGAAGCGGCCGAAGCGGGCGCTGATCGTCGATGTGCCGATCGAGTTGGACAACGGTGAGATCGCCCACTTCGAGGGTTACCGGGTGCAGCACAGCCTGACTCGCGGCCCGGGCAAGGGCGGGGTGCGCTACCACCCCGATGTGACGCTGGAAGAGGTGATGGCGCTGGCGGCCTGGATGAGCATCAAGAACGCGGCGGTGAACCTGCCCTATGGCGGCGCCAAGGGCGGCATCCGGGTCGATCCCAAGCTGCTCTCGCGCAAGGAGCTGGAGCGGATGACTCGGCGCTACACCAGCGAGATCGGCATCATCATCGGGCCCAACCAAGACATTCCGGCGCCGGACGTCAACACCGACGCCCAGATCATGGCCTGGATGATGGACACCTACTCGATGAACACCGGCGCCACCGCCACCGGGGTCGTGACGGGCAAGCCGCTGCACCTGGGCGGCTCGCTGGGTCGGGTCAAGGCCACCGGTCGCGGGGTGTTCGTCACCGGGCGCGAGGCGGCGCGACGGATTGGCCTGGATCTGGTCGGCGCGCGCGTCGCGGTGCAGGGTTTTGGCAATGTCGGCTCGTCGGCCGCCGAGCTGTTCGGCCAGGCCGGTGCATTGATCGTGGCGGTGCAGGACCACAGCGGCACCTTGCTCAACGACCGTGGCTTCGACCTGGCCGAGCTGATTCCGCATGTCAAGGCCCAAGGCGGGGTTGGCGGATTTGCCGGCGGTGAGCCGGCCGATACCGAGGCCTTCTGGGACGCGGCCTGCGACATCGTCATCCCGGCGGCGCTGGAGAACCAGTTGACCGCCGCCCGCGCCAATCGGCTCAAGGCCCGATTGGTGCTGGAGGGCGCGAACGGCCCGACCGGCGCGGCGGCGGACGACATCCTGGCCGAGCGCGGCATCTTGGTCGTGCCCGACGTGATCTGCAATGCCGGCGGGGTGACGGTCAGCTACTTCGAGTGGGTGCAGGACTTTTCGTCGTTCTTCTGGACCGAGGACGAGATCAATGTCCGGCTGGACAAGATCATGATCGGCGCGCTGCGGCGCATCTGGGATACCGCCGACCAGCACCGCATCAGCCTGCGCACTGCAGCCTTTGCGGTGGCCTGCGAGCGCATCCTCTGGGCGCGCCAGGAGCGGGGCCTCTACCCCTGAGAGGCAGCGCGGGCGCCGAAGATCGCGGTGCCCACCCGCAGCAGGGTCGAGCCCTCGCTGATCGCCGCCTCGAGGTCGGCGCTCATGCCCATCGACAAGGTGTCCAGGCCCAAGCCGCTGGCGTTCAGCCGCTCCAGCAGGGCGCGCAGGGCGCGGTGCGGTGCGCGCTGGGCCAGCGGGTCGGCGGTGGGCTCGGGCACGGCCATCAGCCCACGCAGCCGCAGGCCGGGCAGTCCGGCCACCGCCAATGCCAGCGGCAGCACCTGCTCGGGCGCCAGCCCGCTCTTGCTGGCTTCGCCGCTGATGTTGACCTGCAGGCAGACCTGCAGGGGCGGCAGGCCTGCCGGGCGCTGCTGGCTCAGGCGCTGTGCGGTCTTGAGCCGGTCCAGGCTGTGCACCCAGTCGAAGGCCTCGGCCACGGCGCGGGTCTTGTTGCTTTGCAGCGGGCCGATCAGGTGCCATTGCAGGCTGCGGCGCAAATCGGCCAGGGCGGCAATCTTGCCCAGCCCCTCCTGCACATGGTTCTCGCCAAACGCGGTCTGGCCGGCCGCCGCCGCCGCACGCAGGGCGTCGGCGGCGGCAGTCTTGCTCACCGCCAGCAGCGTGACCGCCTGCACGGGGCGGCCGGCGGCGTCGCAGGCCCGCACAATCCGCGCGCGGACATCGTCTAAGTTGCCGGATACGCTGGACATCGTCGCCAAGCCATCTCCTTTGTCACCGAGGTCAAGACCCCATGCCCATGGACATCACCCAGTTGCTGGCCTTCTCGGTCAAGAACAAGGCTTCGGACTTGCACCTCTCGGCCGGGCTGCCACCGATGATCCGCGTCCATGGCGACGTGCGCCGCATCAACATCGACGCGCTGGACCACAAGGCCGTGCACGTGATGGTCTACGACATCATGAACGACGGCCAGCGCAAGCACTACGAGGATACGCTGGAGTGCGATTTCAGCTTTGAGATCAACGGCCTGGCGCGGTTTCGGGTCAATGCCTTCAACCACAACCGCGGTGCCGGCGCGGTGTTCCGCACCATCCCGAGCAAGATCCTGACGCTGGAGCAGCTCGGCACGCCGAAGATCTTTGCCGACCTGGCGCTGCGCCCGCGCGGCCTGGTGCTGGTCACAGGCCCGACCGGTTCGGGCAAGAGCACCACCCTGGCGGCGATGGTCAACCACCTCAACGAGAACGAATACGGCCATGTGTTGACCGTCGAAGATCCGATCGAGTTCGTCCACGAGAGCAAGAAGTGCCTGGTCAACCAGCGCGAGGTCGGGCCACACACGCTGAGCTTCTCGAACGCGCTGCGCTCGGCCCTGCGCGAAGACCCCGACGCCATCCTGATCGGCGAGATGCGCGACCTGGAGACGATCCGCCTGGCGCTGACCGCGGCCGAGACCGGCCACCTGGTGTTCGGCACCCTGCACACCAGCAGCGCGGCCAAGACGGTAGACCGGATCGTCGACGTGTTTCCCTCGGGCGAGAAGGAAATGGTCCGCGCCATGCTGTCGGAGTCGCTGATCGCGGTCGTCTCGCAGACCCTGTGCAAGACCAAGGACGGCAGCGGCCGCAGCGCGGCGCACGAGATCATGATCGGCACCCCGGCGATCCGCAACCTGATCCGCGAGAACAAGATCGCCCAGATGTACTCGTCGATTCAGACCGGGCAGTCGCTTGGGATGCAGACTCTGGACCAGAATCTGGTCGAGTTGGTCAAGCGCAACGTGGTGGCCTTGCCTGAGGCCCGCAGCAAGGCGCGCTTCCCGGAGAACTTCCCCGGTTGAGGGCGGCGACAATCGCCGCTTTCGCCCCGAAATGGCCACCATGGAACGCGAACAAGCCTCCAAGTTCATCAGCGATTTGCTGCGGCTGATGATCGCGCGCACCGGCTCCGACCTGTTCCTGACGGCGGAGTTTCCGCCCGCAATCAAGGTCGACGGCAAGGTCACCAAGGTGTCGCCGCAGCCCTTGACCGGGCACCACACCATGGCCCTGGCGCGGGCCATCATGAACGAGCGCCAGGCCTCGGAATTCGAGCGCACCAAGGAGTGCAACTTCGCCATCGCGCCAACCGGGATCGGCCGATTCCGGGTCAATGCCTACATGCAGCAGGGCCATGTCGGCCTGGTGCTGCGCACCATTCCGCAGGTGTTGCCGACGATAGACAGCATGAACCTGCCGTCCATCCTGGGCGAGATCGTGATGACCAAGCGCGGCCTGGTGATCATGGTCGGCGCCACCGGCTCGGGCAAGAGCACGACCCTGGCGGCGATGATCGACCACCGCAATGAGAGCAGCTACGGCCACATCATCACGATCGAGGACCCGGTCGAGTTCGTCCATGCCCACAAGAACTGCATCGTCAGCCAGCGCGAGGTCGGGATCGACACCGACAGTTGGGAGCTGGCCCTGAAGAACACCCTGCGCCAGGCGCCGGACGTGATCCTGATGGGCGAGATCCGCGACCGCGAGACCATGGAGCATGCGGTGGCCTTTGCCGAGACCGGCCACCTCTGCATCAGCACCTTGCACGCCAACAGCGCCAACCAGGCGCTGGACCGGATCGTCAACCTTTTCCCCGAGGAGCGCCGCACCCAGTTGCTGATGGACCTGTCGCTGAACCTGAAGGCGATCGTCTCGCAGCGCCTGCTGCCACGCGAAGAGGGCAAGGGCCGGGTCGCGGCGGTGGAGATTTTGATCAACACCCCGCTGGTCTCGGACATGATCTTCAAGGGTGAGGTCGGCGAGATCAAGGAGCTGATGAAGCGCTCCCGCGAGGTCGGCATGCAGACCTTCGACCAGGCGCTGTTCGACCTCTACGAGGGCCACCTGGTCACGCTCGACGACGCCTTGCGCAACGCCGACTCGGTCAATGACCTGCGCCTGGCGGTCAAGCTCAACAGCAGCCGGGCGCGCAACCGCGACCTGGCGGCTGGCACCGAGCACCTCACGATCATGTGAGCGCGGCCCCTGGGCCGGTCGCGCCGGCCCAGGTCGGTGCGCAAAATAGGCCGGCGCAGGATTGCCGCTGTCGGCCGCCGACCACACCCGGCGCCACAGGGCGCGGCGCGCATGGCAACATTCGGCCATTAGCCAACGTAACTATGAAGCAGTTCCCTCCCGCCAGGTCGCATTTCTCGGCCTGGGTGTGATGGGTTATCCGATGGCCGGCCACCTCAGCCGGGCAGGTCACCGTGTCACGGTCTACAACCGCAGTCCGGCCAAGGCTGCGGCTTGGGCGGCCGAGTTCGGCGGCAGCGTCGCGGCCACGCCCGGCGCCGCCGCCGCAGGTGCCGAATTCGTCTTTGCCTGCGTCGGCAACGACGACGACCTGCGCGCCATCGTGCTGGGCGGCGACGGTGCCCTGGCGGCGATGTCGCCGGGCGCGGTGTTCGTCGACCACACCACGGCCTCAGCCTCGGTGGCGCGCGATCTGCACGCCCTGGCCACTGCCCGCGGCCTGCAATTCGTCGATGCGCCGGTCTCGGGCGGCCAGGCCGGCGCGGTCAATGGCCTGCTGACGGTGATGTGCGGCGGCGACAGCGAGCCCTTTGCCGCGATGCAGCCGTTGGCGATGGCGTTTGCCCGGGCTGTGACCCTGGTCGGCGGCCCGGGCGCGGGCCAGTTGGCCAAGATGGTCAACCAGATCTGCATCGCCGGACTGGTGCAGGGCCTGTCCGAGGGGATTGCCTTCGGCCAGCGCGCCGGGCTGGACATGCTGCAGGTGCTGGAAGTGATCGGCAAGGGCGCGGCCCAGAGCTGGCAGATGGACAACCGCGGCAAGACCATGGTCGCCGACCAGTTCGAGTTCGGCTTCGCGGTCGACTGGATGCGCAAGGATCTGAGCCTGGCGCTGGACGAAGCCAGGCGCAACGGCGCCAAGCTGCCGGTGGCGGCGCTGGTGGACCAGTTCTATGGCGATGTCCAGTCCCTGGGTGGCAACCGCTGGGACACCTCCAGCCTGGTCAAGCGCCTGAAGTGACGGTGCTCGGCCGGGGCTCATCCCCTGGGCCGAAGGCTCATTTGCGCGGTTGCAGTGCCGCCAGGTCGGCCTCGCTGATGGTCTCGAAGACCCGGATGACCTTGAGCACACCGCCCACGCTGCGGGTCAGTTCGGTGGCCCTGCCGGCCTCGCGTTCTGTGACCCGCCCCAGCAGATAGGCGTTGCCGCGCTCGACCACGACCTTGATGGCGTTGGCCTGCAGATCGGCCGCGTCGACGTACTGGGCCTTGATCTTGCTGAGCAGCACCGCATCGGCCGAGCGCGAGGTCAGCGCGCTGTTGCCCATCACCGCCAGTTCATTGACGCTGCTGCGCACGTTCTCGACCCGCGCCACCGCCTGTTCGGCGGTCGCCCGGTCGGCCTCGTTGGGCACCTCGCCGGTGAGCAGCACCACCCGGTTGTAGCTGGTGATGCTGATGTTGCCGCGCCCGGCCAGCAGCTCGCGCAGCCGGCTCGCGGCCTTGAGCTCGATGCCCTGATCCTCCAACTGGATGCCCGAGGTGCGGCGGTCTGTGAACACCAGGCTGCTGCCGACGACGGCGCCGCCAAGCACCACCGCGCAGCCGCTGAACAGCGCAGGCACGGCGGCTGCCAGCAGGCCGGCACAGATCCAGCTTCGGCCCAAACTCGAGAAGGCATTGCGCGTCATAGCGGATCCTGTTCGCCCAGCAATTGAAGATCAATGGCGTCGCACAGGCTGTGCAGCACCAGCAGTTGTGTCTCTAGCACCCGCGCGCGCCGCCCGTGCGGCACCGCCAGCCAGACATCGGTCTCGCCCAGCACGCGTTGCAGGTCTGCGCCTTCACGCCCGGTCAGCGCGACCACGGTCATTTCCTTGGATTGGGCCGCGCGCGCTGCGGCCACCAGCGCAGTCTGCTCAGCGCATGGGTCGATCAGCAGCAGCACGTCGCCGGGCACGCCCAGGGCATGAACCTGCCGCGCCAGCACCGCCTGCGGTTCAGCCTCGCCCGCCAAGGCCGACCAGACCCCGCCATCGCCACCCAGCGCCAAGGCCGCCAGGCCGGGGCGCTCGCGCTCGAACCTGCCGACCAGGCTGGCGGCGAAGAGTTGCGCCAGCGTCGCTGCCGGGCCGGCACCCGCAGCGATCACTCGGCCGCCGTTGGTCAATGCCGCCACCATCGCCTGGACGGCATCGGCCAGTGGCCGGCTCAACTCCTCGGCCGCCTGGTATTGCAGGTCGGCGCTCTCGAAGAATTGCTGCTGTATCCGCTGCTCAAGCATGGGCCTGGATGATAAGTGGCCGCCCTGCGGTCATGCCGGGCTCAGGCCGAAAACGCCGCTCGCAGCCAGGTCAGCACGCCGGCGTCGATGCTGACCACGTCAAAGCGGCAGGCCGGCGGCACCGCCAGGCGCATCAGGTAGTGCCCGGCGGCGCGCACGATCCGGCGCTGCTTGGCGCCAGTGACGCTGGAGGCGGCGCCGCCATGGCTGTCGCTGCGGCGGGCCCGAACCTCGACGAATACGAGGGTGCCATCGGGCTCGCGCATCACCAGGTCGATCTCGGCGCCGGGCGCATGCGGCCCACCGGCGAGTCGATAATTGCGGCATTCGAGCCGCAGCCCCTGGCGCAGCAAATGGGCCAGCGCCTGTGCCTCGGCCTGGTCGCCCAG
>JANXYH010000091.1 GCA_025350145.1 Burkholderiales bacterium
CTGCAAATATCTTCGGGGAGCCGGCTGCCACAAGGGCGCCGGTGAAGGCTGCAAGCCCGCAGGGCACAGCCTGGGGGGCATCACCGAGCGTCAGGACGCGGGGCGGATTGCCCGGTTTCGGCGATTTCGGCCGAAGCCACGCCGCGCACCGGCAATCGGTTCGCTGCTGGGGTCAGCGTCGGGTCTGAGGCTGCCGTGCCGTCAGTGCATCGCCGCTGCGGGTGGCCGTCCAGGGTCGCCACGCCTGGCCGGCATGGCGCGTGCGAAGGGTGATCGGATGTCGCCGCCCACGCCGGGCGCATAGGCCACCGGCGCCTGGCCGCCATCGCGGTCCTGCGGCGCAGGCGGCATTCGCCGACACAGCACGCGCATCGGCTGGCCGCAGACACAGCGCCAGGCGGGCCGTACCGATGCCGATGCCGATGCCGATGCCGATACTGCCGCAGATGTTGCCGCCGCCGTTGACTGCGCCACCGCCTGCGCCGCCCGGCCGCGCAGGTGCTGCAGTTGCAGCAATTGCACCGCTGCGGCGCTGTTGGGGTGCAGGAAGCCGAAATTGCGCGCCCGCCGCTGGCCCTTGGGAAGCACATGCTGCAACACCAGCCAGAGGAAGTCGGCGCCGGGCAGCGTGCGCAGCGCGGCCTTGTCGGTCTTGGCGTCGCGGTAGCGAAAAGTGACCATGCCGTCCTTGACACCGAGGATGTCGGCCTCCTGGATGACGCCACGGTAGAGGTAGCGGCCCAGGTACAGCAGCGCCTGGCTGCCGTCGCCCACGGCCTTGCAGTCGACCACCCAGACCTCGGGCAGCTGCACCGGCAGCGTCAGCCCGGCTGCCTTGATGGCATCGATCACCTTGGCGCGGAAGACTTTGGCCAAGGCTTTGTGGTTGAACAGGTAGCCTCCACCTGGGCTGGCACCGCCGCCGCCCTTGCCACCTTTGCCACCCCCGCGCCGCGTTCGCCGCAGCTTGGTCCGCCACAACCGCTTGGCCGTGTCCAGCGCGGCGGCCGGCATCACCATGTGGACATGCGGATGAAACTCCAGCCGCCGGCTGTGGGTATGCAGCACGCCCACCGCGCCGGGCGTGGCGGCCAGCTTGGGGTCGTTGTGGCTGAAGCTCGCCAGCGTCTGCCAGGCACACTGCATCAGCAGCGCGTACACCACCCGCTGGTGGCCCAAGGGCAGGCCGCGCAACTGCGCCGGCAGCGTGAAGGTCAGCAAAAAGTATGTGGCCGGCACCAGCGCGGCGCGCTGGCGCTCGACCCACACCTGGCTGTCGTGGTGCTGGCAGTGCGGGCAGGCCCGGTGGCCGCACGAGTGCGGCACGCTGCGCTGCTGGCCACAGCCGTCGCACTGCGCCAGCATGCGCGGCGCAAAGCGCGTGCGGCAGCGCTTCATCGCCGCCAACGCCTGGCCGTGGCTGGGCAGCAGGCGTTGCCCGTAGCGCTGCAGCAGCTCGGGCTCGAAGCGCTCGAAGATCTCGGCCAGCGCGATCACAGCACGGCTCCCCAGCCCAGCTCGAAGCCGTCCATCAGCGCGTTGATGCGCTGACCGCAGTTCATGGCGGTCTGGCTACTCAGGTGGGTGTAGCGGCTGGTGGTCAGGATGCTGTGGTGGCCCAGAATCTTCTGCACCTGTAGCAGATTGACGCCGGCCTCGATCAGATGGGTGGCGTAGCTGTGGCGAAGACAGTGCGGTGTGATCTTTTTTTTAGGCCGCAGCCCGCAGCCACCTCGCGCAGCGCACGCTGCACGCCGCCACGGTCGAGCGCGCTGGCGGCCGACGCCGCCCCAGCCAGACCGGCCGCGCGGTTGGGAAACAGCAGCCGCGGGTGCTGGTGTACGCGCCACCAGCGGCGCAGCACCGCCAGCGTGGCCTCGGGCAGCGGCACGAACCGGTCGCGGTTGCCCTTGGCATCGCGCACATGCACCCGCATGCGCGCAGCATCCAGGTCGGCCACCGTCAGCGCCAGGCCCTCGCCCAGGCGCAGCCCGAGGCTGTAGAGCGTGAAGAAGAACACCCGGTAGCTCAGCACCCGGGTGGCCGCGAACAGCGCCCTGGCCTGGGCCACACTGACGATGTCAGGCAGCCGGCTGATCTTGGGCGGGCGAATCAGATTCGGCATCGTCCAGGGTTTGCGCAACACGTGCTCGGTGAAAAACTTCAAGCCATAGAGGTCCAGCTTGACGCCGCTCCAGGAGTGCGAGG
>JANXYH010000092.1 GCA_025350145.1 Burkholderiales bacterium
TCATCCTCGAGGCGGCCACCGCCGAGGCCTGTCTGGCCAAGGTGCAGGCGCCGCCCAGGGGCATCTGGGGCCTGAACGACGCGCTGCTCGACACGGCGGTCAAGGCCTGAGCAGCGGGCGGCCCGGGCCGATGCGCCGCACATTGGCCCTGCTGCGCCGGGCGACCCGGCCCTGGTCATTGCCGGGGACATGGGTGGCGCCGACGAGGCGACGATGGCGCTGATCCGCAAGACCTATGGCCTGGACAAGCCGCTGCCAGAGCAACTCGCAAGCTACCTCTGGCGCAGCCTGCAGGGCGACCTGGGCACCAGCACCACCTTCAACCGCCCGGTGGCCGGGCTGATCCTGGACCGCCTGGCGCCGACCGTGCTGCTGGTGCGCTCGACGTGCTCCACCACCTGGTGCTGCCGGCGGCCACCCTGGGCATCGAATACCTCGCCCAGTACAGCCGCCTGGCGCGCACCAGCATGCTTGAAGTGCTGGGCTCGGACTACATCCGCACCGCCCGGGCCGGGCCGCCGACCCTACAAGGTCTTGACCTGCACCTTGCGCCACTTGATCGGCCCGCCCAGCGCGCCGTCAACGCCAGCGCCGAACTGCAGCGCGAATGGGCCGCTGCGGAATTTGCCGTTCTGCATCGCTGCGGTCAGCACGCCGTTGAAGCGGACAGTCACGTTTGGTCCGCGAGCCTCGATCTCGAAGCTGTTCCAGCGGCCACCGGCCTTGTAGACCACGGGAATGGGAACGGCGGCGTGGTTGACGATCGCCGCCGTGGCGTATTTCGGGTCCGGTCGGATGTCCCAGATGTTGACTTCGTAGGCGTTGTCGGCGGTCACGCTGGACGGGTCCGATGCGCGCAAGAAAATGCCGCTGTTGGTGTCGGTCTCGGCCCAGAACTCGGCGTAGATCACAAAGTCGGTGTAGCGCGACTTCGTCACCAGGAAGCCGCCCTTGCCCTTGTCGGCGACGATCAAGCCGCCCTCGGCGCGCCAGTTGGCGTCGCCGATACGGTCAAAATTTTCCAAGCCCTTGTCGCCGTCCAGCAAAGTGACGGCGCCAGCGCCCAGCGGCGCGTTGGCGCAGCCGACCGACAGCCAGGCGGCGAACAGGGCGGTGGCGGCGGTGATGATGGTGCGGCGGTGCAGCATGGGATTTCCTCAGCGCAGGTGGTAAGTCAGCACCGCCTGGGCGATGCGGCGCTCGGGGTACAGGCCGTACTGGCTCAGTGCCCGGCCGTCGTTGAACTGCAGTTGCAGCGCCAGGTCGACCTGGGTCCAGTGGTGGCGCAACTCCAGCCAGGTCAGGCGGCTGTGGTCGGCGTCATTCAGGCGCAGCAAGAAGGTCAGGTCCAGGTGCTTGACCAGCAGGTCGGGCTGGCTGGCGAACAGCATCCAGGCGTCGCGGCCGGCCAGGTCCTGGCGGCGCTCGGCAGTCAGCAGGTAGGCGCCCAGCAACGCCGGGCTGATGGCGGCGGCGGCATTCCAGTCGGCGCCGGACAGTGCCAGGCCGTTGTGCTGCCGCTCCAGCGTCAGGCTGAGCTTGGTCGGCGTGGTCCAGGTCGCGCCCAGCGTCAGCCGCTGGCCGCTGCGCGGCTGGCCGGTGATACCCCAGGCGCGGTCCGCCAGGCTGGGCTCGCGCGCCTGCGACCACTCGCCATGGGCGACGACGCTGTTGCTCAGCAGCGCGGTGGCGCTGGCGCCGGGCTGCAGATCCAGGTTCGCGTCCTTGTACAGCAGCCACTGGGTGCTCAGGCGCTCGCCCCACTGCTGGTTGAACGTCAGCAGGCCGCGGTTGCGGTTGTTGGTGGCGCCGAAGTCGAGGTCGAAGTCACGCCCGCTGGGGGCATCGGCGAGTTTGGGCGACAGCGTCAGCGCCACCGAGCCGCCGCTCCACAGCCGCTGGCCGCGCAGCGCGAAGGTGCCCATGCGGGTCTCGCGCTGGGCGAACGGGTTGACCGAGCTGACGGTGCGCAGGCTGCCATCGCGGAAGAAGTCGGTCGGGTTGTAGCCGTAGGCCGGGCCATGGCGCAGGTTGATGCGGCCGAACGCCAGGCCGCTTGCGCCGCCCTCGGCCGACCAACCGAGGTAGGCCTCGCGCAGGCTGTTGAGGGTGGCGTCGCGGCCGGTCTCGGCGGGGCTCTGGTGGTCTAGCCGGTCGGACAGCACCGCCTGCCAGCCGCCGCCGAAGCTGGCCGACGTCAGCAGGTCGATCGAGGCCCGGCTGAGCCGCCTGGATGGCGCGCCGTTGCGGCCGTCGCTGCGCCCGGCTGCGGCCTCGAAGAACAACCGGCTTGCCGACGGTTTAACCGGTGTCGCCTCGACCGGGGCGCTGGTCAGGTCCAGCGCCGCCTCGTCATCGGCGGCGCTGGCCAGACCGCAGCAGCCCAGACCCGCAGTCAGGGCCAGGGCCAGGGCCGAGCGCGTCCGGCCCGGACGGCCAGACAGTGGGTGAAGGCGGCAGGTCGTCATGGTGGTGGCGGCGGGGTTTTCGGGCCGGTGGGCGGTGGCGGCGGCAGCGGTGTTGGCACCAGCGCCGCCAGCCCAGGCCGGGACTGGACTCATGGCGTCGGCTCCCATGCCGCCGCTTCGGGCTTGGGCGTGGGTGGCAGGGCGCGCTTGCGGGTGACGGCGCGGACCGTGCCGTCCTTGATGAAGATCGCATCGTCGGCGGCGCGGATCACATTGCGGTCGTGCGAGGAAAAGATGAACGAGATCCGGTAGCGCTCCTGCATGTGCTTCATCAGCGCCAGGATCGCGGTGCCAGTCTTGCTGTCGAGGTTGGCGGTGGGCTCGTCGGCGATCACCAGCTTGGGCTTGCGTGCCAGCGCCCGGGCAATCGCCACCCGCTGGCGCTGGCCGCCCGAGAGCTGGCCGGGCAGGTTGCGCGCCTTGTCGCCCAGGCCGACCGCTTCAAGCAGCTTGGGCACCCGCTCGCCCCGGGTCTTGGCACTGGTGCCGGCCAGGATCAGCGGGTACTCGACGTTCTCATAGGCCGACAGCACCGGCAGCAGGTTGAAGTTCTGGAAGATGAAGCCGATGTTCTTGGCCCGAAAGTCGGCCAGCGCGTCGTCCGTCAGCTCGCCCACCCGCACCCCGGCCACCCGCACCTCGCCCTCGTCAGGCTGGTCGATGCAGCCCACCAGGTTGAGCAAGGTGGTCTTGCCGCTGCCCGAGGGGCCGATCAAGACGGTGAAATGGGCCGGCCGGATCAACACGTCGATGCCGTGGATCACCGGCACCTCGACGGTGTCGAGCTGGTAAGTTTTGCGGACCCCGATCAACTCCGCCACCGGCGTGGCGTTGTCCTGCGGGACCTCCATCGGCTGGGTTTCCATGGGCGAGTGCTCCGCTTGCAGCTTGTGGTGCCAGGCGCTGGGCCCGGCGGATCGAGTTTACGGGCAGTGTCCAGGCTATGCTGGGCCTTTGCCGCCGAATCGGAGCCACAGCCATGAGAAGAGCCGCCATCGTCAGTCCCCTGCGCAGCCCCATCGGCGGCTTTGGCGGGGTGTTCCGGTCGGTACCGGTCGAGGACCTGGGCGCGGCGGTGGCGCGGGCGATTCTGGCGCGCACCGGGCTGGACCCGCTGCGCATCGACGACATCGTCTTTGCCCATGGCTACCCCGGCGGTGAGGTGCCCTGCCTGGGGCGCTGGATCGGGATGCAGTCGGGCATGCCGATCGAGGTGCCGGGCCAGCAGGTGGACCGGCGTTGCGGCGGCGGGCTGCAGGCGATTGCCACCGCCGCGATGATGGTTCAGACCGGCGCTGCCGACGTGGTGCTGGCCGGCGGCGCCGAGAGCATGAGCAATGTCGAGTACTACAGCACCGACATGCGCTGGGGCAGCCGCTCGGGCACGGTCAAGCTGCACGACCGGTTGATCCGTGGCCGCGAGCGCTCGCAGCCCGAGGCGCGCTTTGGCCGCATCAGCGGCATGATCGAAACGGCCGAGAACCTGGCCCGGGATTACGCCATCGGCCGGGCCGAGTCCGACGCCTTCGCCGCGCGCAGCCACCGCCGCGCCGCTGCGGCCTGGGAGGCCGGCCGCTTCGACGCCGAACTGGTGCCGATCAGCGTGCCGCAGAAGCGTGCCGAGGCGCTGCGGGTGGACCGCGACGAGGGCGTTCGGCCTGACACCACGGCCGAGTCGCTGGCCAAGCTCAAACCTATCCTGGCCGACGGCGTGGTCACCGCCGGCAATGCCAGCCAGCAGAACGACGCCGCCGCCGCCTGCCTGGTGGTGGCCGAGGACAAGCTGGCCGAGCTGGGCCTGACGCCGCTGGGCTACCTGGTCGGCTGGGCGGCGGCCGGCTGCGAGCCCTCGCGCATGGGCATTGGCCCGGTGCCGGCGGTGGCCAAGCTGATGCAGCGCAGCGGCATGACGCTGGCGCAGATGGACCTGATCGAGCTCAACGAGGCCTTTGCGGCGCAGGCGCTGGCGGTGCTCAAGGGCTGGGGCAGCAGCCTAGAGGCGCTGGAGGACAAGCTCAACGTCAATGGCTCGGGCATCTCGCTGGGCCACCCGATAGGCGCCACCGGGGTGCGGATCATGACGACGCTGCTGCACGAGATGCAGCGCCGCCAGGTGCGCTACGGGCTGGAGACGATGTGCATAGGCGGCGGCCAGGGCATCGCCGCGATCTTCGAGCGCGCCTGACCCAGCCGCCGAGCGCTGCGTGGCCTTGGGGAAGCGGCGGCACAAGCTGCGCATTGCTCGGCCATGTCCGGGTGGATCCGAGTCTGAGCCAGGGTCCTTGATCCGGGTTGGCACCCCGGATCAACGACGGCGTGCGCATCAACGCAAGACTGGCGCGTCGGTCAAGGCAGCGCCGTCGATCGCCGCCGCCAGGGCGTGGGCATCGATCGGCTTGGCGACATAGTCGTTCATGCCGGCGGCCAGGCAGTTGGCGCGGTCCTCGGCCATGGCGTTGGCGGTCATCGCGATGATCGGGATGCGACCCAGCGGGGCGGGCAATTCGCGGATCCGCCGGGTGGCGGCCTCGCCGTCCATTTCGGGCATCTGGATGTCCATCAGCACCAGGTCGTATTGGTCGGCCTGCACCTGGCGCAGCACCTCGATGCCGTTGGCGACGATGTCGCAGAAGTGGCCCAACCGGTCGAGCAGAGCCTTGATCAGGATCTGGTTGACGGGGTTGTCCTCGGCGACCAGGATGCGCAATGGCCTGGCGCTGGGCGGAGGCAGGCCGTCTTGATCGAGCCTGGGCTTGTTCGGCGTCCCGCGTGCCAGCATCAGCGTGGCGCAAAACTCGCTGCCTTGTCCGGGCACGCTGCTGGCCACCACCTGGCCGCCCATCAGGTGGGCAATTTCCTGCGAAATCGCCAGGCCCAGACCGCTGCCGCCATAACGCCGCGCGGTCGTGCTGTCGGCCTGGCTGAACCGATCAAAGAGCCTGGTCATGGCCTCGGCCGAAATGCCGATGCCGGTGTCGCGCACCGCCACCGCCAGCTCGATCCGGGTCTGGCCGAGTTTGCGCTGCGACAGGCTGACGGAGACGCTGCCCTGGTGGGTGAACTTGAGCGCGTTGCCGACCAGGTTGAACAGCACCTGGCGCAGCCGGCTGGCGTCGCCGCGCACCGCGCGGATCAGATCGTCCGGGCAAGTCAGGCTCAACACCAGGCCCTTGGCCTGGGCCCGCACCGTCAGCAGGCTGACCACGTCGCGCACGGTGTCGGCCAGGTCGAAGTCGGCCAGTTCCAGCTCCATCTTGCCGGCCTCGATCTTGGACAGGTCGAGAATGTCGTTGATCAAGGCCAGCAGGCTCTGGCCCGAGCTGCGGATCAGCTCGGCGTGCTGGCGCTGCTGCGGGTTCAGCGGGCTGGCCAGGATCAGCCCGTTCATGCCCAGTACCGCGTTCAGCGGCGTGCGGATCTCGTGGCTCATCGAGGCCAGGAAGCGTGACTTGGCCTGACTGGCGGCCTCGGCCGCAGATTTCGCAGTGGCCAGCTCGCGCTCGGCGGCGGTGATGTCTCGGTGCACGCTGACCATGCTGCGGTCGGCGGTGCGGCGCTCAATCGAATGCACCACGACGCCACCGGAGACCTCTTGCGCGTGGGCGCCATCGCATTGGTGTCGCGCCGCCAGACGGTGCTCGACCCAGGCTGCTCGCGCGGCGTCGTCGGCGCCGGCCTGGGGCATCGCCAGTGCAGCCGTGCTGGCCAGGTCGCGGAACGGCACACCGACCCGCATCACCGCCGCCAGCCAGGGGAACAGCTCCAGGTACCGGCGGTTCCAGGCCAGCACCTTGTCATCGGGGTCGCAGAGCAGAAAACCGTCGTGCATCGCGTCCAGTGCCTGGTCCAGGGTGGTCTTGGAGCGGGCCAGCTCGATCCGCGTGCCCGCCAGCCGCTGCAAATGCCAGTGCACCACCGCCGTGCCGGCCAGGATCAGCGCGGCCAGCAGGGCCGCCAATCCGGAAGCCAGCCACAGCGCGCGATACCAGTCGGCGAGCGCGAAATCCAGTGGCGTGCCGGCCGAGATCAGCAGGTTGCGGTACAGCGTCGGCCGCGAAGCCAGCAGCGAGGCGGCGTTGTCCAGGCGGCCCGCTGCGGTCATCGCGATGCCAGTGGCCGACGCTGCCTGCAGCGGCGCCAGTCCCTCGGCGCGCTGGGGGCGCGAAGGCATGCTGGCCAGCAGCAGGCCATCGTCACGTTCCAGCGTCACCGCCAGGCCGACCGTGTCGCTGCCCTGGCCGATGATGCTGTCGACCAGGCTCACTGGCATCTCGGCGACCAGCACCCGACGCTGTGCGCCGACTTGCACAGGGCGGGCCAGGAACAGGACCCGTTCGGCACTGGCGAACTGCAGCACCGGTGGACTGATCGCCAGTGCCGGTGCCGATTGCGACAGCAGCTCGCGCAGGAATGTCGGCGGCACGGGCAGGCCCAGACGTTGGCTGCTGGGCTGGGCCGAGGTCAGCACCTGGCCGGCGTCGTCGAGCAGGGCGAGGTCGCGCAATTGCAGGTTTTGGCGCACCACCTGGGCCAGGATGCGGTCGGCCCGGCCGGGGTCGGGGCTGGCGCCGGCCTCGGTCAGCGGTTCGGCCAGGCCGGCCAACAGCACGTCCACGGCCAGGAAGCTGCGGTTCATCGCCGCCTCTGCACCACTGACG
>JANXYH010000025.1 GCA_025350145.1 Burkholderiales bacterium
GGGTACTCACAGGTCTCCACCTCGGCGACGGTCGACAGCGCCAGGTAACGCAGCGGCGTGCTGCCGGTGTTGATGATCTGATGTGCCAGCGCCGGCCCGCCCGGCGGGCAGGCGACCACATCATGCTCGCGCAGCGGGTAGCGCTGGTCGCCGAAGCGCAGTTCGCCCTGGCCGGCCAGGATTAAGAACATTTCCTCTTCGGCGTGGTGGCAATGAAAAGGGCATTGGGCTTTGCCGGGCGGCAATTCGGTCAAGTTGTAGCCGAGCTTGGCGGCGCCGATCTGGCGGCTGAACATCGCCCGCCGCGAGGTATACAGACCGTTGTCCTCGGTGTCGTCGAACACCACCTCGTCCAGGTTGATGACGGGTTTAACCATGCGGCGCGCTCCTGTGCGGGTGGTGACGGGTGGTGGGTGGGATTGACGGCCGGGGTTCAGGGTGCTGGCGGCCTGAGGTCTTTGGCCGCCGGCCCATCGATCACCAGTACCTCAGCGCCCGGCGGCTCGGCGTACAGGCGCTCGACCAGCTCGGCGCGGCGCAGCAGGCCGGCGCGCTGGTTGATGTAGCCCTTGTCGGTCAACTCGTTGCCGTCGATAGACGGTGGCTCGGCCATCAGCAGGGCGCGGGCCACGCGCAGGCTGCTGCTGGCGCCGCTGGCCTGGTTGTGGGCGAGCAGGCCGCGCCGGACACAGTCGATCACGTCGGGGTGTCGGATGGCGGCCTCCAGCGTCGCCTCGGGGTCGTTCATCATTTGCCGGCAGGCGTGCAGATTCGGCCAGGCCAGCAGGCCGACATAAGGCCGGTCATGGCCGGCGACCAGGGCGTCGAGCAGCAGCGGCGAGGCGGCGGCAATAGCGCTGGTGCGCAGTTCGCTGACGCGGACAAACGTGCCGGTGGTGAGCTTGAATTCCTCGGCCAGGCGGCCGCCGAAGACCAGGCCCTGGGCCGGGTCGGCGGGGTCGACAAAACTGCCGGCGTCGCCGATGCAGTAGTAGCCCTCGGCGTCGAAGACACGGGCGCTGAGTTCGGGCTGGCCGTGGTAGCCGGGCATGACGTTGATGCCGCGCAGGCGCAGCTCGTAGGTTTGGCTGGCCGGGCTGGCCGGGCTGGCCGGGTCGGTGCTGGCCTCGGCGGTGGGCACCAACTTCAGTTCGACCCCGGGGAAGGGCAGGCCGATCAGGCCGACGCGCTCGGTGTCCCAGTAGGTGCCGGTGGCAGTGGGTGCGGTCTCGGTTGAGCCCCAGCCGGTGTAGAAAACGATGCGCTGGCCGGTGGCCTGCACGGCAAGAGCCTGCATGCGGTCATACAAATCGTCGGGCAAGCGGGCGCCGCCGTAGGCCAGCAGGTTGAGGTTCTTGAAGAAGCTGGCGCACAGCGCCGGGTCGCGCTCCATCGCTGCGGCCAGTGCGGCATAGCCGGCGGGCACGTTGGCGTAGTAGGTGGGGCTGATCTCGCGCAGGTTGCGGATGGTCTCGTCAAACAGCCCGGGCGTGGGCCGGCCGTCGTCGATGTAGAGCGTGCCGCCGTCGGTCAGCACCGCGTTGAACAGGGCGTTGCCACCCATGGTGTGGTTCCAGGGCATCCAGTCGAGGTAGACCGAGGCCTGCCCGGCCGGGTTGGGCTTGGCCTGCTGGGTCATCGCCACGTTGGCGCACATCATCCGCTGGGTGTTGATGACCGCCTTGGGCATGCCGGTCGAGCCCGAGGTGAAGAGCAGCTTGCCGACCGTGTCGGGCGTGATCGCGGCGACAGAGGCAGCGACTGCGGCCGTGACCGGCGTTGCCGCCAGATCGGCAAAGGCCAGACTGGCCAGGCCGGCCAGGCCGGGCGCTGGCCGCTCGACATGGACCAGGCGGATGCCGCCCAGCTCCAGCGCCTCCAGGGCCTTGGCGAAGGGCACGCCGTCCTGCACCAGCACCAGCGCCGGCTTGACCAGGGCGAACAGGTACTTGAGCTTGGCGTGGTCCTGGCTCAGCAGCGAATAGGCCGGCGAGATCGGCGCCACCGCCAGCCTGGCCTGCATCGCCGCCTGGGTCAGCAGCGCGTGCTCGATCGAGTTGCCCGACAGGATCGCGACCGTGCGGCCGGGCGCTAAGTCCAGGTCCAGCAGGCCTTGCGTCAGGGCGTCGACTTGCGCCTTGGCCCGGGCATAGCTGAGCTGGCGCCACTGGCGCTGCGGCCCGCCGCGCTGGGCCAGCCAAATGCGGTCTGGGCGCTCGGCCGCCCAGCGCGCCAGCGAGGCCGGCAGGTGCGGCTGATAGGGACCGAGCGGGATGCGTGAGCGCAGCACCACCACGCCGTCGGCACGGCGTTCGACCGCGATGTCGCGCTCAAGCCAGTCGATCTTGCGGAAGGGGGGAAAGGGAGGGAACGGGGGCGGGGCGGCGACGGCGGGCTTGTCCAGGGGCATGGCAGGCAGTCTGGCGACTTCGGCAGGGTTGGTCCGCGCATGATCGCGCCGCGCCGCGCGGCTGTCATCGGGGTCAACAGCAGCGGCCATGCCCCAATTGACGCTGCTGCCGATGTCCCCTAGCGTCAAAGCCAGCCACCACCGCCCAGCACCATGGACTTCCATCTTCCGCCTGACTTGGTCGATTACCTCGCCCGCCTCGACGCCTTCATAGCCGCCAAGATTGCGCCGCTGCAGGCCAAGGACGATAACCAGCGCTTCTTCGACCACCGCCGCGAATGGGCGCGCACCGACTTCGACAACGGCGGCCTGCCGCGCCCGGAGTGGGAGGCGCTGCTGGAGCAGGCCAAGGTGCTGGCCGACGAGGCCGGCTTCTACCGTTTCTCGCTGCCCCAGGAGTTTGGCGGCGACGGCGGCGGCAACCTGTGGATGGCGGTGATCCGCGAGCACCTGGCGGCCAAGGGCTTGGGCCTGTTCAACGATTTGCAAAACGAACACTCGGTGGTCGGCAACTTTCCACTGATCGTGATGCTGCGCGACTTCGGCAGCGCGGCGCAAAAGGAGACCTTCATCCGCGGCAGCCTGGCCCGCAAGATCCGCATCACCTTCGGCCTGACCGAACCCGAGCATGGCTCGGACGCCACCCACATGCAGACCCGGGCGGTGCGCGAGCGCCGCGACGGCCAGCCCGGCTGGCGCATCGACGGGCAGAAGATGTGGACCACCGGCATGCACCTGGCCAGCCACTGCTGCCTGTTTGCCCGCACCAGCGGCCAGGACGGCGCGGCCAAGGGCATCAGCGCCTTCTTGGTGCCGGCCGATGCGCCCGGGGTCAAGATCGAGGAGTACCTCTGGACCTTCAACATGCCGACCGACCACCCGCGGGTCAGTTTCACCAATGTCTGGGTGCCCGACCAAGCGCTGTTTGGCGACCTCGACCATGGCCTGGCCCTGGCCCAGGCCTTTGTCCATGAAAACCGCATCCGCCAGGCCGCCAGTTCCTTGGGGGCGGCCGCCTATTGCGTGGCCGAAAGCGTGCGCTACGCGCGCCAGCGCAAGCCCTTTGGCCAGGCCCTGGCGGAGAACCAGGCGATCCAGTTTCCGCTGGTCGAATTGGCGACGCAAGTCGAAATGCTGCGCCTGCTGATCCGCAAGACCGCCTGGGAGATGGACCAGATGCCGCACCCCGAGGTGGCGAAACGGCTGTCGGACAAGGTCTCGATGTGCAACTACTGGGCCAACCGGCTGGTGTGTGAGGCCGCCGACCGCGCCATGCAGGTCCACGGCGGGATCGGCTACAGCCGCCACAAACCCTTCGAGCACATCTACCGCCACCACCGCCGCTACCGCATCACCGAGGGCTCCGAGGAGATTCAGATGCGCAAGGTGGCGGGCTACCTGTTCGGCTTCATGGGGCCCAACAAGCTGGCCTGAACCACGCCGGCCACGCCGGCCCACGAAATCTGCATGAGAGCCGCTACTCGGGTTCGAGCTGCAAGGCCACCAGGATGCGCGCCACCATGTTGTAGCTGGCGATGACGCCGACCAGTTCGAACATCGCCTGGTCGCTGCCCAGCACCGCACGGGCGGCGGCAAAGGTGGCGTCGCTGACCCGCACCGTGCGGGTCATCTCCAGCGTCAGCGCCAGCACCGCCTGAGCGGCGGGGTCGAATGCCGGGTCGCGCACGGCGCCTGTGTCCTGGCCCAGGCGGTGCAGCGCCGCCAACTGGGCCGCGCTGCCGCCGGCCTTGAGCAGCAGCGGCGCGTGGTGGTGCATCTCGTAGTCGGCGCCGGTCAGCGCCGCCACCCCGCACATTGCCAACTCGCGCCACAGCGGCGGCAGGCTGAGGGCGTTGCGCACCCGGCCCATGAACTCGCCCCAGCCGGTGGCAAAGGCGGGGCTGTGCAGCAGCAGCCGGTCGAGTTCCAGCAGTGGCCCGCCACGCCTGGCGCGGATCGCGGCGACCAGTTCGGGCGGGCCGACCTGGTCGTCACCGAGCTGGGGCAAGCGGGTGGGGGCGATTCGGGTTGGGGGATCGGCCATGCGCATCATCCCGTCGCAATGCCCTGGGCCATGCGGTCCAGGTGGGTGTAGCCGCCGTCGACGAACAGCCACTGCCCGGTGGTGTGGCTGGCGGCGTCCGAGAGGTGAAAAACCACCGCCCGGGCGATCTCGTCGGCGCGGGTCATGCGGCCACCGAGCGGGATGTGGCGCTCGATCGCAGCACGGGCGGCGGCCGGGTCGGGGCTGCGCGCCAGTTCGCTGGCGTACATCGGGGTCCAGGTCTCGGCCGGGATGACGCAGTTGACGCGGATGCCATGGCCACGCAAGTCCAGCGCCCACTCGCGGGTGAGCCCCAACATCGCCGCCTTGGCCGCGACATAGGCACTGGTGCCGCCCTGGCCAGTGACCGCCGTCTTGGAGCCGATGTTGACAATCGCGCCGCGGCTGGCGCGCAGGTGCGGCAGACACAGGTGCGCCAGCCGGTAGACGCTGACCAGGTTGAGTTGCAGCGAGGCACTGAAGGCTGGCACGCCAGCGTCCAGGCCGACATGGTCATTGGCGCCAGCGTTGTTGACCAGGCCGGCGATGCCACCCAGGGCCTGCACGGTGTCGGCCACGGCCCGGATGCAGGCCGCGTCGTCGCGCACGTCGAGCTGGAACACCAGGCTGCGCGGCTGGGCGCTGCGCAGCTCTGCCTCAAAGCCAGCGGCCAGCGGCTGGCGGTCAAAGATGACCGGGACCGCGCCCTCGTTCGCCAGCAGCAGGGCAATCGCCGCGCCTATGCCCGCGCCACCGCCGGTGACGATGACCGGCCTGTCGCCCAGCCTCAGGTCCATGCCGCCGGCCGGATTGACAGCAAGCCGGGCAGATCAGTCGTACAGCACGGCGGCGATCTTCGGGTCGGCGATGTTGCCCTTGTCGTACCAGTAGAAACCGGTGTCGATGATCTTGGGCAGCTTCTCGCCCTTGAGCGCCTTGACCGCCGCCTCGACGGTTTTGTAGCCGATCCCGACCGGGTTCTGGGTGATCGCGCCGGCCATCTCGCCGCTCTTGATCGCGTCCTTCTGCTGCTTGCCCGAGTCGTAGCCAATGATGACGATCTTGCGCTTGGCTTCCTTGGCGCCGTTGACGACGCCGATGGCCGAGCCCTCGTTGGCGCCGAACATGCCCTTCAGGTTGGGATTGGCCTGCAGGATCGACTTGGCGATCTCGGTCGACTTGAGGTGGTCGCCGCCGCCGTACTGGACGCTGACGACCTTGATGTTCGGGTAAGCGGCCTTGATGCGGTTGACAAAGCCGTCGCGGCGGTCGATGCCGGTGCGGCTGGTCTGGTCGTGCACCACCACGGCCACGTCGCCAGCCTTGCCGATCAGCTCGGCCATCTTGTCCGCGGCCAGGGCGGCGGCGGCGATGTTGTCGGTGGTGGCGGTGGTGACCGGGATGTCGCTGTCCACGCCCGAGTCAAAGGCCACCACCGGGATCTTGGCCGCCTGGGCTTTTTTCAGCAGCGGGATCGCGGCCTTGCTGTCGAGCGCGGCAAAACCCAGCGCCTTGGGGTTCTTGGCCAGCGCGGCGGACAGCATGTCGATCTGCTTGTCGACCATCGCCTCGGTCTCGGGGCCTTCGAAGGTGACCTTGACCTTGAGATCCTTGGCGGCGTTCTCGGCGCCGAGCTTGACGGCCTGCCAGAACTGGTGCTGGAAGCCCTTGGACACCAGCGGGATGTAGATCTCTTGGGCCGAGGCGGCAAGGGGCAGCGCCAGGGCCAGGCCGAGCGCTGCGGTCAAGGCGGTTCTGCGGAAGATCGGGCTCATGTCAAGTCTCCTGTCGTGGTTATGGATGGAACGGGGGCGGATTGTCGCCGTGCCCGGTGCGCTGGCGCGTCAGGTGAACTACCCACGGCGGCGGCGCAGGATGTCGGCGTAGACGGCCAGGATGATGATCGCCCCGGTCACCACCGTCTGCCACTCCTGGGCCACCGAAAGGATGCGCAGGCCGTTGGTCAGCACGCTCATGATGAAGGCGCCGATGATCGTGCCCAGGATCGTGCCGGCGCCGCCCGACAGCGAGGTGCCGCCGATCACCACGGCGGCAATCGCGTCTAGCTCATAGCCCTGGCCGAGCGCGGGTTGGGCCGAGTTCAGCCGTGAGGCGATCAGCAGGCCGGCGATGCCGCAGATCGCACCGCTGGTGGCGTAGACCACGACCTTCCAGAAATCGACGTTGACCCCCGACAGCCGCACCGCCTCCTCGTTGCTGCCCAGGGCAAAGGTGTAGCGGCCGAGCAGGGTCTTGCCCAGCAGCAGGGCCGAAGCCAGCGCCACCGCGAACAGGATCAGCACGGCGTTGGGGATGGGCAGGGACGGCAGCAGCAGGCCGATCAGCGACTCCTGGGAAATGTCCGAGAACCCCGGCGTGTCGTTGAAGTAGATCGGCTTGGTGCCCGAGATCACCAGCGACAGGCCCTTGAGCAGCATCATCATGCCCAGCGTGGCGATGAAGGGCGGGATCTTGAGCTTGGCGATCAGCATGCCCGAGACCCAGCCGCAGAGCGCGCCCGAGGCAATCGCCGTCACCACCCCCAGCCACAGCGGCAGGCCCAGGTAGGTCAGCACCACGCCGGCCATGACCGCGCAGAAGGTCATCAGCGTGCCCACCGACAGGTCGATGCCGGCGGTGATGATGACGAAGGTGCAGGCAATCGCCAGCACCCCGTTGACCGCCGTGGCCTGCAGGATCGCCACCAGGTTGTCGGTCTGCAGGAAGTTGGGCGAGGCCAGGCTGAAGAACACCAGCAGCGCGATCAGGCTGGCAAAGGCGAGCAGCTTCTGCCGGGTGTTGGGGTTGAACAAACGGGTGCGCAGGGTGGTGAGCATGGGGGTTCAATCGATTGCGGCGTCGCGCTGGGTCGCCAGTTGCATGATCTTTTCCTGTGTTGCCTCGGCCGCCGACAGCTCGCCGGTGATGCGGCCCTCGCACATCACCAGGATGCGCTGGCTCAGGCGCAGGATCTCGGGCAGCTCCGACGAGATCATGACGATCGCCTTGCCCTGCGCCGCCAGGGCGCGCAGCAATTTGTAGATCTCGCTCTTGGCGCCGACATCGATGCCACGGGTGGGCTCGTCGAAGAACAAGATGTCGCAGTCGCGCAGCAGCCATTTGGCGATCACCACCTTCTGCTGGTTGCCGCCCGACAGCAGCCGCACCGGCTGGTCTACCGACGGTGTCTTGACCGCCAGCCGCTGCACCAGCCCCTGCGCGGTGCCGCGCATCGCCGCCTGGTTCAGCCACAGGCCCAGCCTGGCAAAGCGGGCCAGGCTGGACAGGGCGATGTTCGTGACCACGTCCAGCGCGGTCGCCAGGCCGAACAGCTTGCGGTCCTCGCTGAGGTAGCCAATGCCCAGGGCGACCGCGTCCTGCGGGCTGCGAATGCGGGCCAGGCGGCCATGGACATGGATCTGCCCGGCCTCGATCGGGTCGGCGCCGAACACCGCCCGCGCTACCTCGGTGCGGCCAGCGCCCATCAGCCCGGCCAGGCCGAGGATTTCGCCGCGGCGCAGGCTGAAATCGACACCCCGGATCGCCCTGCCCCGGCGCAGGCCCTGCACCTGCAGCACGACCGGCTGGGCGCTGCCTTCAGGCGCGGCCGGCTCGGCGCTGTCCAGGGTCCGACCGACCATCAGGCCGATGATCGTCTCCATCGGCGTGCCGGCAGTCGGCACCGTGGCCACGGTCTGGCCGTCACGCATCACCGTCACCCGGTCCGAGATCTGCTGCAACTCGTCCATCTTGTGCGAGATGTAGACCACGCCCACGCCCTGGCCCTTGAGCTTGCGGATCAGGCCGAACAGCGCCTCGATCTCGGCGTTGTTGAGCGCCGCCGTCGGCTCGTCCATCACCAGCACGCGGCTGGCCAGGCTCAGCGCCTTGGCGATCTCGACCATCTGCTGCCGCGCCACGCTCAGCGCGCCGACCGGCGTGCGCGGGTCCAGCACCAGGTGCATCTGGGCAAAGATGGCCTGTGCCTGGGCGTTCAGCGCCGCCTCGTCGAGCAGCAGGCCGCCAAGGCGGCGCGGCTCGCGGCCGATGAAGATGTTCTGCGCCGCGCTCAGGTGCGGCATCAGGTTCAGCTCCTGGTGGATGATGCGGATGCCCAGCGCCTGGGCGGCGCGCGGGCTGTCCGGCGCCGCCAGTTGGCCGTCGAGCAGGATCTGCCCGGCGTCGGCGGTGTAGACGCCGGCCAGCACCTTCATCAAGGTCGATTTGCCGGCGCCGTTCTCGCCCATCAGGGCGTGGACCTCGCCGGCCCGCAACTCGAAGTCGGCGCCGCGCAGCGCCTGTACCCCGGCAAAGGCCTTGTCGATGCCCTGCATGCGCAGCAACTGCGTCATGGCGCGCCCGCCCCAGCCAGGCCGTAGAAGCGTTCGGCGTTGCCCGACCAGAACCCGGCCTGCTGCTCGGGCGACAGCGCGGCGGCCAGGGACGCGCAGGCCGAGAGCCAGTCGCCATAGCCCGCGACCAGGTTCAGCACCGGCCAATCGCTGCCCCACATCAGCCGTTGCGCGCCGAAGCCATCGAACAGCACATCCCAGACCGGGCGCAGCGTGGTCAACGGCTGCCGAGCGGCGTCTGCCCCAGCCTCGGTCAAGAGGCCGCTGAACTTGCACCAGACATTCGGCCGCCGTGCCAGCTCGGCCATGCCGGTGCGCCAGGCAGGGGCCCAGTCCGCAGCCCAACCCAGCGCCAGCGCCGGCTTGGCGGCGTGGTCTACGACCACCCGCAGATCGGGCCAGCGGTCGACGAACCGCAGCAAGCCGGCCAGGTTCGCGGGCTTGACCAGGGCGTCAAAACACAAGCCCAGGCGCACCAACGTGGCCACCACGGCGGGCTGGGGCGCATGGGCGATCCAGTCGCGGTCGGGCAGGTCTTGCAGCATCGGCCGCACGCCCTTGAAGCGCGGGTGCGCGGCGCGGCGCTGCAGCGCCTGGGCCGATGCGGTCCAGCCCAGGTCGACCCAGCCCACCACGGCGGCGATGCTGTCGTCCTGGTCGGCCAGGCCGAGCAGGAAGTCGGTCTCGGCCTCGGACGGTGCGGCCTGCACCAGCACCGTCCGACCCACGCCATGGGCAGCCCGCAGCGGTGCCAGATCGGCCGGCAGGAAGTCGCGGCACAGTGGCGCCAGCGCCGGCATATCAGGGCGCAACCAGCCGTAGTCGCCGCGTGCCGGTCGCCAAAAATGCTGGTGGCTGTCGATCCGATCGGGCATTGCGCGGGTGGCTGACGTCGGGCAAAGGATGAGGTGGCGGGCGGCAAGCGCCGCCGAGTATCGGCCGCGACACCGCCCGCCGCGCCCGCGCCCCGGCCTGGGACTAACCCGTGGCCGCGCCGGCCCCCGGCCTACGCCAGCATCCGCTCCGGGCAGGGTGCCTGGCCACGCAGGGCGCCGGCCATAGGCGGCAACTCTGCGGCCAGGCGCAGCGCGTCGCCGATCCGGCGCACCCCCAGCTTGGCCCGCAGTGCCGCCACCTGGCTGCGCACGGTGCTGACCTTGACGCCGAACTGCTCGGCCATGTCGTCTACCGGTTGGCCTTCGAGCAGGCCGTCCAGCACCCGCTTTTCGGCCGAAGTGATGTCGTGCACATGGCACAGCATCTCCACCACCAGGCCCGGCGCAAGGCTGCGCCGGCCCAGCAACAGCAGCACGCGGGGGCGGCCACCTTGGTCGGCAGTCAGCGGCAGCACCGCCAGCGTCATGCGCTGCTCGTCCTGGCTGAGGAAGAGCAACTGGCGACGCCCGCGCAGGGCTGTCGCCAGCGCATCGGCCAGCGCCAGGCGCTGGCCAGGCCGCGCCGCGCACACCAGGTCGCCAGGCGCCAGCGCCAGCGGCCCGCCCCGGCGCAGCTCTTGCCAGCCCGCCGCATTGGCATGCACCAGCCGCCCGCCGGCGTCGCAGACCAGCATGCCGACATCGAGCTCGTCGATCAGCGCCCTCAGGCACGCCGCCGACATCGCCTGGTCGGAATAGCTCAAAGGTTCGCTGTAGCCGCGCGCAGCCGGGCCATCGATCCGCCCGTCCGCCTGTTCAAGCACCTGCTCAACCATCCGATCCACCATGACCGCCTCCACAATTTGTGCTATCCATATTGGTCGCAAGCAGATAAAAAGACATGGTGGGCTTGTTAAACCGAAGTTGTTCTTTGCTAAGTGGTTGAACCTAGGGGGTAAGTGCGATGGCCAAATGGAGCAGCGACAACCGGGCACCCGCGGCCGACGCGGTCTGGACCGAGCGGGTCCGTGGCAGCGATGGTGGCCTGGGCCTGGGCCAGGTGCGTCACCCCGGCCACGCCTGGGTCGACACGCTGGTGCAGGTGGGGCCGATGGACGCAATCGACCCGCCATTGCAGAGGGCGGCTGGCCGCTACTTGGCCGCACTGGCCAAGCTGCTGCCCGAGCTGGCATCGGTCGCGGCCGGCCTGCAGCGCGGCGACGGCGCGCTGAGCTGGCTGCCGGTCGCCTGGGGCTTGGCCGACAGCGCGCCCGACAGCGCCGACCCCGATGCCTCGTTCCTGCTCACCCGCGGCGAGCCCGACGCTTGGCGCGAGGCCAGCCTGGTGCTGCTGGCCGCGCGCTGCTGGCAGGGCCGGGCGATCGGCGACGCGGTCGGCCTGCGGCTCACCGCCGGGGTGACGCGGGCCGGGCCGGGCAAGCCCTGGCACCTTCGCTTCAGCAGCCTGAACTGCTCGCGGCTGGCACTGGCGGGCGCGTCGGCGGCGGTCGATGCGCGGCTGTTCGAGCCCGCCATCCAGGCCCGCCTGCAGCACGCCCTGCAGGCCAGCCAGGTGCGCGTCCGCGCGGCGCACGCCACGGCCGATGCGGATGTCTGCCACCTGCACGGTGTGGCCCTGCGCGCCCCCATGCCGGCACGTCGCGGCGCCGGGCACGGGCCGGTCTGGGCGTTTGCGGTGCAACTGAACCTGCGCACCCTGGCGCTGCGCACGCTGCGCTTGCGCCCTTGGTCGTCGTCGGCGCAGGCGCTGCGCCTGTTCGAGCGCGATCCCGCCAGCATGGGCGAAGCCGACAGCATCGAGCAGCGCCGGCCGGGCCTGGACACGGCGCGGCTGGACCCGCTGCGCGAGTTTCTGAAGACGCCGGCGCAGTGGCCCAGCCAGACCCCGAGCAGCGGCCAGGCCGCGCGCCTGGTGGTCGCCCGCTTAGGGCCGCAGAAGCGCCAAACCCTGGTCGGCGACCCGAATTTGCTGGGACCGATGCGCCCGGTCAAGCTGCCCAGGGTCGGTGCCCACGACCGCGACCCCTTCGACTACCTGCCGCTGCGCAGCGACGCGCTGGCCGATGCCCAGGCCAGCCTGCGCGGCCAGTCGCTGTTCGACCGGCTCGACGCTTACGGCCTGGCCACGGCGCAGTACTTTCGCCATGCCGCCCTGCCGCTGACGATCTGGCCACGCGCGGCGCTGCGCGGCGCGGCCGATGGCCACAGCCTCAACGCCGAGGTTTTTCCGGTGGTGGCGGACGCCGCCACCGGCTTCGAGCGCCGGCTCGACGCTCAGCCGTCGCCGACGCCACCGCACCCGCTGGATCCGGGCCAGCGCCCGCACCTGGTGGTGGCGCTGGGCTCGGCCGACATCAGCAGCCACCAGGGCCAGGAGACGCTCGGGCTGGCGGCCGATCCGCGCTGGATCTGGCACGAGTTCTGCCATGTGCTGAACTTCGCCGCCACCGGCGAACTCGAGTTCGCCTTTGCCCACAGTGCCGGCGACGCGCTGGCGGCGATCACCGCCGACCCCGATTCCTGCCTGGCCGCCGACCCGGCACTGCGCGGCAGCACCTTCCCCTGGGCCTATACCCCGCGCCGGCATGACCGCCTGGCGAGCCAGGGCTATGGCTGGTGCGGCGCCCGCAATGCCCTGCGGCTGGAGCCCAATCCCGCGCCGACGCATTACCAGCATGGCTACTTCGAGGAGCAACTGCTGTCCTCGTCGCTGTTCCGCCTGTACCGCTGCCTGGGCGGCGACACCGGCGCGCTGCCCGCCGCCGGGGCCCTGACTGCCGAGCAAACCGCAGAGCAAACCGCCGACCTGGGCTGCCGGCAGAGCGCCTCTGACTATTGCGTCTACCTGCTGATGCGGGCGATTGCCCTGCTCGGGCCGAACACGGTCGTGCCGGCGCGCAGCGTCGACCAATTCGTCACCGCGCTGATGGATGCCGACCTGGCCACCGGACAGTGGCTTGTCGACGCCCCCTGGCCCTACCGCGACCACCGCCGCCGCCAAGTCCAGCGCCAGGGCGGCCAGGTCCACAAAGTGATCCGCTGGGCGTTTGAGCAACAGGGCCTGTACGCCACGGATGATCCCGAGGCGGTGGTCGAGGGCCTGGGCCTGCCGCCCCCGGTCGACGCCTACATCGCCGACCGCCGCGACGGCCCGCCCGGCGCCTACACGCCGGTGCCGCTGCGCTGGGACAGCCTCGGCCAGGCGGCCTGGAATGCCAGTGCCCAGGCGCTGCAGCGCGGTGCCGACGGCGGCATCAGCATCAGCATTGGCCAGCGCGGGCTGCGCCAGCCCGACGACCTGGGCCTGCGGCTGTGGGCCTGCGCCGACCTGGGCGCGGGCGCTGCGCCGCGCTGGCAACTGCTGCCGACCCAGCCCGAGGCCGAGCCTGGCCGTTTCAGCGCCGGGCTGGCGGGCTCAGGGCTGGGCCCCGACCAGCCGCTGTGGTTGCTGGCCAGCGCCGATACCCGGGCCGACCCGAGCAACCTGGCCCCAGACGCCAGGCCACCCACCGACCCGGCCGCGCTGATCGAGCTGGTCGCCCACGACAACAACCTGGCGCTGGGCTACTTGGCCTGAGGCCACTCGGCGCTGGCGTGGCCAAGCACGCGCTGCAGTTCGGGCACCTGGATCTGCGTCGCCGGGTCAGCGTCATGGCACAGCGCCTGCCAGACCCCGGCGGCCAGGCTGCGGCTGGCCGAGCTGTCGCTGGGGTAATGCACGCCGATGCGCTCGCGGTTGTGGGCCAAGCGCCAGGCCAGCCACAGCAGCGGTGAGCGCATGTCCTGGCCGTAGCGCGCCTTGCCGAAGTCGGCGAGGCTGGGGCTACGGCCACCGGCCTGATCGCCGGCCGCCTCGCCTGCCAGTGGGGCCTGGGTCGCCGCCGGGCTGTCAAACATGCCATAGCGCTGCGCCAGGCCGGGGATTTCAAGCAGCAGCAGGGCGATGAAATGGCCGAGGAACGAATGCCCGCTGGGGAACGCCGGGTGGCGCGGCGGCCCCCAGGGCGGGACCAGACCGGGGCACAGCGTCGACGGCCGGACCCGCTTGAACTCGGCCTTGTAGTGCATGTAGACCAGGTTGCCGATCGCCAGGGCGCAGCGGATCAGCTCGGCCGTCCAGGGCTTGGCCTGCGAGTCCATGTTCAGCAGGTGGATGAAGTACAGCGGGATGTTGTCCGATTGCAGCCAGGCCTCGTCGAGGTAGAGCGCGCGTTCGGTCTTCATCAGGTCTTCGAGCGCCTGGAGCTCGCGATCGATCACGTCCAGGTGGCCGGCGCGGCCAGCCTGCCAGGCCAGATCGGCCGAATCGATCCAGGCGTAAGCGCTGCCACCGGCGCCGGGCCGGGCCTGCCAGCGCGGGTGCTGGCCGGCAAATTGCCGCGCCGCCAGCACCGCGGGCGCGGCCAGGTCCACGTCCTGCAGCCACTCGGTCAGCCGCGGGTCGAACGGCAGGCTCCAGAAGCGCAGACCCGGGTCCCAGTCGCTGGCCTGCCAGGCCAGGTCCAGCCGCACCCGTTGCTGGGTCGGATAGCTGGGCCAGCCCGACCCGAGGTTGAAGTCCAGCGCCCAGGGCTTGGCGCCGAGCTCGGCCGGGGTCGCGTAGGCACTGCGCGGCACAAAGCCGTAGCCACCCAGGAAGCCGCTGCCGCTGGACATCCCGCCGCCGGTGCGCGGATAGAAGTAGCCGCCGGCCATGCCTTGACCCTGGCCCTGGCCCTGGCCTTGGCCCTGGCCCTGGCCCTGGCCTTGGCCTTGGCCCTGACCTTGGCCCTGACCTTGACCTTGTCCGAATGCTGTCCAGCTCATGCTCATCCTCCTGGGTTGGCGTTCAATTCGGCATCCCCGCCAGGCGCAGGCCATGCAGCACCTGGCTCAGATGGGGTTCTTGCAAGGGGTACCAACGGCCGAATTCAGCGACGCTGAAAGCCGGCTCGACGGCCATGAATTCCTCGGCCAGGGCGCGCGCCTGGACCCGCTCATCGGCCAGCGCCAGCGCCGCCACCAGCAGACGCCAGGCGGCCTTGTAGCCGGGGTTCAGGCGCCGCGCCTGCGCCAGCCAGGCGCAGGCCTCGTCGTAGCGCCCCTGAACGACGGCGGCCGTGCCCCGGGTGGTCAGGAAGGCGAAGCGGCTGGGGTCCCTGGGCGACAGCCGCATCGCCTGCTGCACCCGCATCTGCGCCTGCTCGCCCTGACCCATGTAGGCCAGCGTGGTGGCGCTGCGGGCCCAGGCCTGGGCGCAACTGGGATTGATCGCCAGCGCCTGGTCGAACAAGGCCATGGCCTGGCCAAACTGCTTGCTCAGGAACGAGCGCACATGGCCCGCCACGGCCAGCACGCTGGCGTCGCGCGGGTCGAGTTCAACTGCGCGATGGGCATGCAGGATGGCCGCCTGCCGGTCCTGCTCGACGCTGGCAGAGCGCCCTTCGCCGACCCGCAGGGTGTGCCACCAGGCCAACTGCGCGTGGGCCTGGGCGTAGGCCGGATCGAGCACGATCGCCTGCTCAAAATGCTGGGCCGCGGCCTCGGCGTGGGCAAAGTCGTGGACTTGCGCCAGGCCGCGCAGCAGGCAGTCGTAGGCGCTGGGGTTGTCGGTCGGGCGGCGCATCAACTGGCGCAACTCGCTGGCCAGCACCTCGGGATCGATCGCCGCAGCGATGTCGGCGGCGAGCAACTCCTGGAAGCCCAGCACATCGCCCAAGTTGCCGACGAAGGGCTGCTGCAGCAGCGTCGTCTGCGTCGGCACGTGGCTCAGGCTGACCTGGATCCGCAATTGCGAATCCTGCCGCTGCAGGCTGCCCGACAGCACGTACTCGGCGCCCAGGCTGTGGGCCGCACGCTGGCTGTCGCTGCTGCCCTGGTCAAAGCCCAGGGTCGAGTCGTGGGCGATCACGGCCAGCGACTTGTTCAGGGCCAGAAAGTTGATCACCTGCTCGGTCAGCCCGGTGGCCAGGTAGGCGTCGCTGTCAGGGCCGAGGTTGCCCAGGGGCAGCACGGCCAGCGCCGGCACGGGCCGCAGCGCAGCCCTCAGGCCGGCCAGCGGCACCGACTGCGGGCCCGACGGTGGCTGCGGCTTGAGCAACCACAGCGCCTGGGCCAAGGCCTTGCCCTGGCGCATCCCGGGGTCCACCGGCAGCACCAGGGCCGCCAGCTTGTCGCCGACGAAGGCCCGCACGCTGTCGCTGATCAGCACCTCGTCGTGCTGTGCCAGGTCATGCAATTCCTCGACGTCGCGGGTGCCCATGCCGAGCAGCTTGCCATCGTCCACGATTGCGTCATCCACAACTATGGCGATGCGCAAATGCAGCCGCAGGGCCTCACCTGCCGGCGCGCGCTCGGCCAGGCCGGCTTGCAACTGCAGCGCCCATTGCGCCGCATCGACGGCGCTGGCGAACTCGACCCGCATCCGCTGCGGCGTCAATTCCTCCGGCCGGCCGGCAAATTCCGCCAGACTGGGTTCGAGCAGGTCGCTGCGCAACAGCTTCCACGCCGCCACCGCCTGGCCGGCCTGGCGGGCGATCAGACGGCTCCAGCCCACCACGCTGGCCTGGACCAGGGCAACCAGGCGGCGCTGCAAGCGGGCACTGGCGACATGCACTGGCCGTGCCGGCAGCGGCGCCGCCGAGCTGCCCAGCGCCAGCCGCTAGCCGCGGCCGGTGACGGTGGTGATGGCCTCGCTGCCCAGCGCCTTGCGCAGGGTCGAGATCTGCACCGTCAGGTTGTTCTCTTCGACCACCTGGCCCGGCCAGACCAGGTCCAGCAGTTCATTTTTGCTGACCAGCCGGTCGCGGCGCCCGGCCAAGGCCAGCAACACGTCGAAGGCGCGTGCGCCCAGGGCAATGCTGCGGCCGGCCAACCAGACCTGCCGCTGCGCGGCGTGAATCTCCAATGCTTCAAGCTGCAGGGTGGCGGAACCCATGTGACTCTTCGCTAACTTGCAGGGTGAGTGGTGCCACCCCGGACCAGGCAAGACTTCCACATCGACGCCATCATTGTGGCGGTGGCAAGGTGCAGCGGCCAGCGCTTTAGCATCGTTTAGCCGGCCTTAAGGACACCGCCCGGGCGGCTCGGCATAGTCGAACGCCAAGGAGGGCTGGCTGCGATGACCGTGACCCTGACCCAAGTGATGCGGCAGCAGGAGCAACTGCTGGTGTTCGGCCAGCAGGTCAGCGACTTCTATCTGCGCGGCGACCTGGGCCTGGGCCTGGATCCGGCCGGGCCGGTCGGCTTTGCCTGGATCCGCGCCTACATGGGCGCCAACGGCCAGCGCCAGGCCCTGGCGACGCCGCTGCTGCTGAGCGTCTACGGCCCGGGCGAATCAACCGACCCACGCGAATCACCCGACGAGCGCTGCTGGCGCGTCTACCGCGACGCCAGCGTGGTGCAGGTGCTGCCGATCCGCTCGACCTGGGGCGCCTGCTTGGCAGGTGAGGCCGACAAGCCGGCCTGAGACCGGCCCGCCGTGCCTGGGGCTAACCCCAGCGTTTGCGCCGACACCTCGCGGGCAACATCGGCTTTTAGCCTCCGCCGGGCTGAGCCAAGCCAGCCCAGCTCGGCACCACGGCGGCCCCACACCAGGAGCAAGACCATGCCGGTTTCCCCAGCCACAGACAGCGCCGAAGTCGATGTGGTGGTGGTCGGCGCCGGCTTCGCCGGCCTGTACATGCTGCACAAGCTGCGCGCCCAGGGCCTGCGCGTGCGCGTGCTGGAGACCGCCGCCGACGTGGGCGGCACCTGGTACTGGAACCGCTACCCCGGGGCGCGCTGCGACATCCCGACCACCGACTACAGCTACAGCTTTGATCCGGCGCTGGAAGACGCCTGGACCTGGTCGGAAAAATACGCCACCCAGCCCGAGATCCTGCGCTATGCCCAGTTTGTGGCCGAGCGCTACGACCTGCGCCGCGACATCGTTTTCAACACCCGGCTGGCATCGGCCAGTTGGGACGATGAGCAGCGCCACTGGCAATTGCGCACCGACGCCGGGGCGCCCCTGCGCTGCCGCCACCTGGTGATGGCCAGCGGCTGCCTGTCGTTGCCCAAGGCGCCCGAGTACACCGGCGCCGGGCGCTTTCAGGGCGAGGTCTACTTCACCAGCCGCTGGCCGCACGGCGGCGTCGATTTCAGCGGCAAGCGCGTGGCGGTGATCGGCACCGGCTCGTCGGGCATCCAGACCATCCCCATGGTCGCCGCCCAAGCCAGCGCCCTGACGGTGTTCCAGCGCACCGCCAACTACTCGATTCCGGCCGGCAACGGCCCGATCTCGGCGCAGCGCCGCGCCGCCTGGGAGGCCGACCGCAGCGCCTACCGCCAGGCCGGCAAGTGGTCGCGCTCGGGCGTGCCGCACCCGGCCACTGAAGTGATGGGCCGCTTCGCGCCGGCCGAGCTGCAGCGCGAGCGCTTCGAGGCGGCCTGGGCCAGCGGCGAACTGGTGCCGGTGCTGAACGTCTTCGCCGACCAGATCCTCTATCCCGAGGCCAACGCGCTGGTCGCCGAGATGGTCCGCGAGAAAATCCGCGCCGAGGTCCGCGACCCCGAGCTCGCCCGGCTGCTGTGCCCGCAGGACCACGCCATCGGCACCAAGCGGCCGTGCCTGGACAGCGGCTATTTCGCCACCTTCAACCAGCCCCATGTGCGCCTGATCGACCTGCGCAGCCGGCCGATCACGCACATCACCGAGACCGGCATCGCCCTGGCGGACGAGGCGCTCGATTTCGACGCCATCGTCTACGCCACCGGCTTCGACGCCATGACCGGCGCCCTGGTGGCGGTCGACATCCGCGGCCGCGAGGGCATCACCCTCAAAGACAAATGGGCCCATGGCCCGAGCACCTACCTCGGCCTGATGACGGTCGGCTTCCCCAACCTGTTCACGCTGACCGGGCCGGGCAGCCCGTCGGTGCTGTCGAACATGATGGTCTCGATCGAACAGCATGTGGACTGGATCGCCGACTGCCTGGCGCGCCTGCACGGCCAGGGGCTGGACACGATCGAGCCCACGCCGCAGGCCGAGGCCGGCTGGGTCAGCCATGTCAACGACTGCGCCAACATCACGCTTTTCCCCAGCGCCGACTCCTGGTACATGGGCGCCAACGTGCCGGGCAAGCCGCGCGTCTTCCTGCCCTATGTCGGCGGCGTCGATGCCTACCGCCAGGCCTGCGATGACGTGGTCGCGGCCGGCGACCTGGGCTTTGTCCGGCGCGGCCCGCAGGGCCAGGTGCCGCTGCGCGACGGCGTCATCCGTCAGGTCCAGCCCGACGTGGCGATGGTGCTGCAGATGCTGGCGGCGATGAAGCTGCCGAGCTTTGATTCGATGCCGGCGCCGCATGCCCGCGCCTTCTTGGAGCAGCTCAATGCCGCCCGGCCGCCTGGCCCGGCGGTGGGCGAAGTCCGCGACGGCAGCCTGCCCGGTGCCGCCGGCCCGCTGGCCTGGCGCTTGTACCGGCCGGCCACGCCCGGCCCGCACCCGGTGGTGCTGTACTTTCACGGCGGCGGCTGGGTGCTGGGCCACGCCAGCTCGGACGAACCGCTGTGCCTGGATCTGTGCCAGCGCGCGGACGTGCTGCTCATCTCGGTCGACTACCGGCACGCGCCCGAGGCGCGCTTTCCGGCCGCCGCCGATGACGCGCTGGCGGCGCTGAACTGGGTCGCCGCGCATGCCGGCGAGTTGGGCGGCATACCCGGCAAGCTGGCCGTGGCCGGCTGGAGCGCGGGCGGCAACTTGGCGGCGGTTGTCTGCCAGCAGGCGCGCGACGCCGGCGGGCCGGCCATCGCCGGCCAGTTGCTGCTGACCCCGGCGACCGACTGCGCCGGCGGCGACACCCCGTCATACCGTGAGAACGCCGAGGGTTTCGTGCTGACAAAGGCCCTGATGGACTGGTTCATCGACCACTACATCGCCGCCGCCGACCGCGCCAACCCCAAAGCCTCGCCGCTGCGCGCCAGCGACCTGTCGCGGCTGCCGCCGGCCTGCGTCGTGGCCTGCGACTTCGACCCTTTGCGCGACGAGGGCCTGGCCTATGCCGACGCGCTCGCTGCGGCCGGCGTCAAGGTGCAGAAGATTCGCGGCCGGGGCCACACCCACACCTCGATCAGCATGGTCGGCGTGGTCGTCTCGGGTGCGCCGCTGCGGGCCGAAATGGCGGCGGCGCTGCGCGGCTTTTTCTGAAGCCCTGCCGGGCTGGGCCGCAGCCCGGGGCGGGCGACCCGGTCTTCTACACTTGAGGGTTGCCCCGGCGCGTGCCGCCATGGCCCCGCCGAACCCCATTGCATGATTGCCCAGCCCCCGCCCCAGCGGCCGAACCCGCGCCAGCCCGAGCCCGGGCTGGCGGCGCGGGGCCTGGCCTGCAGGCGCGGCCGGCGGCTGCTGTTCCAGGGCCTGGACATCGCCCTGCCGCCACGGCGCATGACCTGGCTGCGCGGGCGCAACGGCAGCGGCAAGACCAGCCTGCTGCGCATCCTGGCCGGGCTGTCGGCCCCGGCCGAGGGCCAGGTCTGCTACGACGGCCGGCCGCTGCGCCAGGCCGGCGCCGAATTGCTCTACGTCGCCCACAGCAACGCCCTCAAAGATGACCTGACGCTGGCCGAGGCGCTGGCCTTTCTGGCGCAGTTGCAGGGTCTGGGCGACGCCGCCGCACGGGCCCGCGCCGCGCTCGAACGGTTCGGCCTGGGCAGCCGCCGCGACGCCCCGGTGCGCAGCCTGTCGCAGGGCCAGCGACGGCGCGGCGCGCTGGCCCGGCTGGCGCTGGACGATGCGCCGCGCTGCTGGCTGCTGGACGAGCCCTTCGACGCCCTGGACAGCGACAGCGCGGCCGGCCTGGCCGGGCTGATCCAGTCCCACGCGGCGCGTGGCGGCGCGGTGCTGCTGACCTCGCACCAGGCACTGGACTGGCCCGGCCTGGACCAGCATGCCCTGGCCGAGCCGCCGGCATGATCGCCGCGCTCTGGGCGGTGGCCGGCCGCGACCTGCGGCTGGCGCGGCGGCGCCGGGTCGAGGCGCTGCTGCCGCTGGGCTTTTTCGTCGTCGCCGCCGGGCTGTTCCCGATCGGCGTCGGCCCCGAGCCGCAGACGCTGCGCCAGATCGGTCCCGGCGTGGTCTGGGTCTGCGCCCTGCTGGCGGCGATGCTGTCGGTGACGCAGATGTTTGCCGGCGACCACCAGGACGGCTCGCTGGAGCAAATGCTGATCGCCGCCCCGCCGCTGCTGGTGATCGTTGCCGCCAAGGTGCTGGCGCAATGGCTGGCGACCGGGCTGCCGCTGGTGCTGGCCTCGCCTTTGATCGGGCTGCTGTTCAACCTCGGCGGTCAGGCCATCGCGGTGCTGGCGCTGGGCCTGCTGCTGGGCACGCCGATCCTGAGCCTGCTCGGCGCGGTCGGGGCGGCGCTGACGCTGGGGCTGCGCAGCGGCGCGGCGCTGGTTTTCTTGCTGGTGCTGCCGCTGACCGTGCCGGTGCTGATTTTCGGCACCGGGGCGGTCGCGGCGGTCGAGGCCGGGCAATCGGCGCAGGCGCACCTGTCGCTGCTAGCCGCGCTGCTGATCTTCAGCGCGCTGCTGGCGCCGCTGGCCATCGCCGCCGCGCTGCGCATCTCGCTGGATTGACCCATTCGCCCGCGTTGAACCGACCGCATCCGCCCCAGCTCTACTGTCTGACATGCGCCTGAGACTGACCACCTACGCCGCGCCGCCGCGCTTCTACGCCCTGGCCGGCCGCTTGATTCCCTGGTGCTGGGGGCTGAGCCTGCTGGCGGCGCTGGCCGGTCTCTACGTCGGTTTTGCCATCGCCCCGACCGACTTCCAGCAAGGCCAGGCCTACCGGATCATCTTCATCCACGTGCCCGCAGCCTGGATGTCGATGCTGATCTACCTGGTAATGGCCTTCTGGGCCGCCTGGGGCTGGATGCTCAATGCCCGGATGGCGGCGGTCTACGCCCGGGCGCTGGCGCCCACCGGGGCGATGTTCACCCTGCTGGCGCTGTGGACCGGCGCGCTCTGGGGCAAGCCGACCTGGGGCACCTGGTGGGTCTGGGATGCGCGGCTGACGAGCGAATTCATCCTGCTGCTGATGTACCTGGGCTACATCGCTTTGGTCGAGGCCATCGACGAGCCCCGGCGCGCCGCCAATGCCGGCGCGCTGCTGGCGGTGGTCGGTGCGGTCAACGTGCCGGTGATCTATTTTTCGGTGCGCTGGTGGAACACCTTGCACCAGGGCTCGACCATCAGCGCCACGGCAGCACCGAAAATGGTCGCCACCATGCTCACCGCCATGCTCCTGATGACGATTGCCTTCTGGGCCTACAGCTTTGCCGCCGCGCTCAGCCGCGCCCGGTCGATGCTGCTGGAGCAAGAGCGCGACAACGCCTGGGTCCAGGGCCTGGCGCGGGGCCAGGCATGAGGCGCGCTGCGAGGCGGGGACGATGAACTGGGGCTCCTGGGATGAATTCGCCGCGATGGGCGGCTACGGCCTCTACGTCTGGGGCAGCTACGGCGTGACCCTGGCGGTGCTGCTCGTCGAGCTGCTCGGCCTGCGCCTGCGCCAGCGCCGCGCGGTGGCGGCGATCACCGCTGCCGAGGTCGGGCGATGAAACCGCGCCAGCGTCGCGCGGCAATCGTCATCGGCGTGCTGGCTGCGGTCGGCACGGCCGTGGCGCTGGTGCTCAACGCCTTCAACGCCAACCTGGTGTTCTTCTACACCCCGACCCAGGTGGCCGCGCGCGAGGCGCCGCAGGGCCGCAACTTCCGCATCGGCGGCCTGGTGCTGGCCGGCAGCGTGCAGCGCGACGGGGTGACGGTGCGCTTTCAGGTCACCGACACCCTGCAGACCGTGCCGGTGCGCTTCGAGGGCGTGCTGCCCGACCTGTTCAAAGAAGGCAAGGGCGTGGTCGCCCAGGGCCAGATCGGCGCCGACGGCGTGTTCGCCGCCCGCGAGGTGCTGGCCAAGCACGACGAAAACTACATGCCGCCCGAGGCCGCCGACGCCCTGGCCCGGGCCGGCAAGGCCAAGTTGGCCGCCACCTTGAGCCCCGGACCACCATGATCCCTGAACTCGGCCATCTGCTGCTGATCCTGGCGCTGGCGCTGGCCCTGGTCCAGGGGGTGCTGCCGCTGCTCGGCGCGCAGCGCGGCCGCGGCGACTGGATGGCGCTGGCCCGGCCCGCCGCCCATGGCCAGGGCTTGCTGGTGCTGGCCGCCTTCGTCTGCCTCGCCGCCTCGTTCGTGCGCCATGATTTTTCGGTGCAGTACGTCGCCAGCAACTCCAATTCGGCCCTGCCGCTGCACTACCGCATCGCCGCTGTCTGGGGCGGGCATGAGGGCTCGCTGCTGCTCTGGGTGCTGATGCTGTGCGGCTGGACGGTGGCGGTGGCGCGCTTCTCGCGCTCGCTGCCGCAGGCCTTCGTCGCCCGCATCCTGGCGGTGCTGGGGCTGGTCTCGGCCGGCTTCTTGCTGTTCATGCTGGCGACCTCGAACCCGTTTGATCGGCTGATCCCGGCCGCCGCCGAGGGCCGCGACCTGAACCCGCTGCTGCAAGACCCCGGCATGGTGATCCACCCGCCGATGCTCTACATGGGCTATGTCGGCTTCTCGGTGGCGTTCGCCTTCGCCATCGCCGCGCTGATCGACGGCAAGCTCGACGCCACCTGGGCGCGCTGGACCCGGCCCTGGACCTCGGCGGCCTGGATCTTCCTGACCTTCGGCATAGGCCTGGGCAGTTGGTGGGCCTACAACGAGCTCGGCTGGGGCGGCTGGTGGTTCTGGGACCCGGTCGAGAACGCCTCGTTCATGCCCTGGCTGATAGGCACCGCGCTGATCCACTCGCTGGCCGTGACCGAGAAGCGCGGCAGCTTCAAGAACTGGACCGTGCTGCTGGCGATCATGGCGTTTTCGCTGTCCCTGATGGGCACCTTCTTGGTCCGCTCGGGGGTGCTGTCGTCGGTCCACGCCTTCGCCACCGACCCGCGCCGTGGCCTGTTCATCCTGGCCTTTCTGGTGCTGGTGATAGGCGCCAGCCTGCTGCTGTTTGCCTGGCGCGCGCCCAGCGTCGGCCTGGGCCAGCGCTTTGGCTTGTTCTCGCGCGAGACCCTGCTGCTCTGCAACAACATGCTGCTGGCGGTGGCCTGCGGCGCGGTGCTGCTGGGCACGCTCTACCCGCTCTTCCTCGACGCCCTGGGGCTGGGCAAGATCTCTGTCGGTCCGCCCTATTTCGACAGCGTCTTCACCCTGCTGATGGCGCCGCTGCTGCTGCTCATGGGCGTCGGCCCGCTGACGCGCTGGAAGCAGGACGAGCCCGGCGGCGTGGCCCGCCGGCTGCGCTGGGCGGCAGTGGCCGCGCTGGCGGCGGCGCTGCTGACGGGCTGGCTGGCCGGGCGGATCGCCCCGGCCACCAGCGGCGGCCTGGCGCTGGCCTACTGGATCCTCGCCTCGGTGGTCGTCGATCTGGCGCAGCGACTGGGTGGAGGCTCGCACCGGGGCGGCTCGCTCTGGGGCCGCGCCCGGCTGCTGCCGCGGGCCATGGTCGGCATGCTCGTGGCCCACCTGGGCGTGGCCGCGTTTGCCTTTGGCGTGGCCATGGTCAAGACCTTCGAGACCGAACGCGACGTCAAGATGGGGCCAGACACCAGCACCGAAATCGGCGGCTACCGCTTCCGCATGAGCGGCCCGGTGCGCGAGGTGCAGGGGCCGAACTACATCGCCGCCCAGGGCCAGATCGAGGTCAGCCGCAACGGCCAAGTCGTCGCCCAGCTTCAGCCCGAGAAGCGCATCTACCGGGTCCAGACCAACCCCATGACCGAGGCCGCGGTGCACAGCAACCTGCTGCGCGACCTGTACATCTCGATGGGCGAGCAACTCCCCGGCGGCGAATGGATCGTGCGCGTCCAGCACAAGCCCTTCATCGTCTGGATCTGGGGCGGCTGCCTGGTGATGATGCTGGGCGGCGCGATTGCCCTCAGCGACCGCCGCTACCGCGCCAAGCAGGCCGCGCCGGCAACCCTGGCCGGGGGGTTTGCCGAGACCGCTGGAGCGGCCGCGCGGTGATGCGTTTCATCCTGCCGCTGGGCATCTTCTTGCTGCTGGCGCTGTTCCTGGCGCTGAGCCTGAAGCTGGACCCGCGCGAAGTGCCCTCGCCGCTGATCGACAAACCGGCGCCGGCCTTTGCCGCGCCGGCCCTGGCCCGGCCCGAGGCGGTGCTGCGCCGCGACGCGCTGCTCGGCCAGGTCTGGGTGCTCAACGTCTGGGCCTCGTGGTGCGAGGCCTGCCGGCAGGAGCACCCGCAACTGCTGGCCTTTGCCAAGCGCGCCGGTGTGCCGATCTACGGCCTGAACTACAAAGACCAGCGCGGCGACGCGCTCGCCTGGCTGGGCCAGTTTGGCAACCCCTACGCCGACTCGGTCTTCGACGCCGACGGCCGGATCGGCATCGACTACGGCGTCTACGGCGTGCCCGAGACCTTCGTCATCGACCGCCAGGGCCTGATCCGCCTGAAGCACATCGGCCCGCTCACGCCCGAGGTGCTGCACGACAAGATCGAGCCCCTGCTGCAGCGGCTCAAGGCCTGATCGCCGATGCGCGCACTGCTTCTGGCGGCGTGCTTGGCCTGGTCTGCGGCCCAGGCCGGCGAGGCCCCGCCCGCAGCCGCCGACCCGGCGCTGGAGGCCCGGGTGATGGCCGTGGCGACCGAGTTGCGCTGCCTGGTCTGCCAGAACCAGACCATCGCCGATTCGCATGCCGACCTGGCACTGGACCTGCGCCGGCAGATCCGCGAGATGCTGGCCAAGGGCGACAGCGAGCAGCAGATCCTCGACTTCATGACCGCCCGCTACGGCGATTTCGTGCTCTACCGCCCGCCCTGGAAGGCCAGCACCGCCCTGCTCTGGCTGGGCCCGGGCTTGCTGCTGGCCGCTGCCCTGGGCACGCTGGCGCTGGTGCTGCGCCGCCGCAGCCGGCTGGCCAACGAGGCCTTTGAGCCAGATACGCCAGACACACCCGATACACCCGAGACCGATGAGCGCCGCGACCGAGACTGACCAGAGCGTGGCTACGCGCGGCCTGTGGCTGGGCGTGATCGCCTTCGTGCTGGCCTTCGGCGCCATTGGCTACGCCTGGCGCGGCAACCTGCAGGGCCTGGCACTGGCGCCGGGCGTTGGCCCGCCCCAGGCCGCCGCCTCGGCACCCGGGCCGGCGCAGATCGCGGCGATGGTCCAGCGCCTGGCCGACAAGCTCCAGGCCGAGCCCAATGACCCGATCGGCTGGGCGATGCTGGGCCGCGCCTACAGCGTCATGGGCGAGCACGCCAAGGCATTGCCGGCGTTCCAGAAGGTGGTCGACTTGGAGCCGCGCAACGCCCAGGCCTGGGCCGATCTGGCCGACGCCAGCGGCATGGCCAGCGGCCAGAAGCTCGATGCCAGGGCCCAAACCATGGTCGACAAGGCGCTGGCGCTGGACCCGGCCAACCCCAAGGCGCTGGGCCTGGCCGGCACCCTGGCGTTCGACCAGGGCGACGCCGCCGCTGCGGCGCGCTACTGGCAACAGGCGCTGGCCGGGGTCGAGCCTGGCAGCGAACTGGCGGCGCAGTTGAAGGACGCGGTCGACGCCGCCCGCCAGCGCGCCGGGCTGGCGCCGCTGGTGGCCACGGCGGCCACGGCGGCCACCTCTGCATCCGCATCCACATCGGCATCCGCCGCTGCGGCCACCACCGGCGCCAGCGTGCGTCTGCGGGTCTCGCTGGCCCCGGCCCTGGCGGCGCAGGCCGGGCCCGAGGAGACGGTTTTCATCTTCGCCCGCGCCGCCCAGGGCGCAAAGATGCCGCTGGCCATCGCCCGGCGCCAGGTCAAGGACCTGCCGCTGGAGATCACCCTGGACGACAGCATGGCGATGAGCCCGGCGGCGCGGCTGTCGTCGCAGCCGCAGGTCATCGTCGGCGCGCGCATCAGCAAGTCCGGCAACCCGCTGGCCCAGCCGGGCGACCTGCAGGGCCTGTCAGCGCCATTGGCGCCATTGGCGCCGTTGACGCCGTTGGCGCCGTTGACGCTGCGGACGCTGCAATCGCCACAGGCCCAGCCCGTGGCAGTCCAGATCGCCGAGGTGCTGCGCTGATCCGCTGCACACTCTGCCCTGCGCCCATCGCGCCAATCCTTCACCCCCACTCTCCACCCAGGCCTGCCATGTCCACCCCCCAAAGCTTCGAGGATTTCGAGTCCAACGCCCGCGCCGCCGGTTACGACGAGGTGCTGGTGCGGCAGTGGCAGCCCGGCCAGGTGCTGGACACCCATGTCCACCCGTTCGAGGTCAAGGCGCTGGTGGTGGCCGGCGGCTTCACCCTGACCGAAGGCGAGCAGCGCCGCGAGCTGCAGGCCGGTGACAGCTTTGCGCTGGCGCGCAACACGCCGCATGCCGAGCACTACGGCCCCGACGGTGCCACCTTCTGGGTGGCGCGCCGGCACGCCGGCTGAGCGCCATGGCCGGGTGGCGCGCCGGCTGGCCCGCCGTTGCCGGCGCCCTCAGCGCTGGCCGAAGCTCGCCGCCTTGAACAATGCCTTCAGCTCGCGCGGCTGCGAGCGCCAGTACTGCGGCGGCACGCTGACCTGGGCGCCAAGCTGCGCCGCCGCGTGCCAGGGCCAGCGCGGGTTGTAGAGCAGGCCACGGGCCAGCGCCACGGCATCGGCCTGGCCACTGGCGATGATCGCCTCAGCCTGGGCCGGCTCGGTGATCAGGCCCACCGCAATCGTCGGCAGGCCGACCTCGCGTTTGATCTGCTCGGCCAGATGCACCTGGTAGCCCGGGCCCAGCGGAATCGCCTGCAGCGGCGACACCCCACCGCTGGAGACATGCAGCCCGGCGCAACCCCGGGCCTTGAGCGCCAGGCCCAGGGCGATGGTCGATTCGACATCCCAGCCGCCCTCGACCCAGTCGCAGGCCGAGACCCGGGCCCAGACCGGCCGCCCGGCCGGGAACGCGGCGCGGACCGCGTCGAACACCTCCAGCACCAGGCGCATCCGCGGGGCCAGCGCGCCGCCGTAGCCGTCGCTGCGCCGATTGGCCAGCGGCGAGAGGAACTGGTGCAGCAAATAGCCATGCGCGGCGTGGATCTCCAGGCCGTCCAGCCCGAGCCGGGCGGCACGCCGGGCACAGGCCGCGAAATCGGCGATGACCCGCCCGATGCCGGCCGCGTCCAGGGCCTCAGGTGCATCCTCGTTGGCGTTGTGCGCCAAGGCCGAAGGCGCCTGGCTGCGCCAGGCTCCGGGCTGGTCCAGCGGGATCTGCTGGCCGCCCAACCACGGCGCCTGGCTCGACGCCTTGCGCCCGGCATGGCAGATCTGCATCGCCACCGCCAGCCCCGGCGCGACGCTGCGCACCAACCCCAGCACCCGCGCCAGCCCGGCCTCGTTGGCGTCGCTGTACAGACCCAGGCAGCCCGGGGTGATGCGGCCGGCCGCCGACACCGCCGTGGCCTCCAGGATCAGCAGCCCAGCGCCCGAGATCGCGAGCTGGCCCAGATGCGCCAGGTGCCAGTCGCCGGGCGTGCCGTCGTCGGCCGAATACTGGCACATCGGCGCGACGACGATGCGGTTGGGCAGGCCCAGCTCGCCCAGCGACCAGGGCGAAAAAAGTTGGCTCATGGTTTGAATGGTTTGAAGGATTGCAGCGACCGAAGGCGGGGCGCCCGGTCAAGCTGGCGCAGGATAAACCACCGCCACTGGCGGGCTTGCCTGGCAAGGCCGGGCCTTGCGCTGCCGCCTGCCGATGGCACCCAGCCACGGCGGCGACAGGCCAAACACCTGCCGGTCGAGAAGAAACCGCATTGGCGCCAGCGCCTGTCGGTGGGTGGACACCGCCACCTGCCGCGCGTTGGCCAGCAAAGAAGGAAACGCCTGCACCTCTTGCCACCCCATCGCCCGCAGGTGGCGCATGGCGTGAAAGCGCACCTGGGCGCGAACCCAATGGACGCAGACCTCTGCCGTCCGTATGCTGTAGCGCAGGCAGCGGATCTGCTCCCGCAACCGCGCGATCAGCCGGGGCGGCGGGCGATCAACTGGGAGTGACGGCGGGCCAAGGGCGGCTGGCGACAAACGCTGCGTGAACGAAGGCGAGGTCATGACAATTACTGCGCTTAAGAACAGTGTTCCGACAGTTCGACCGGCGTGCAAGTGGTGCCATGCACCGCTGCGCCGCCGCCGCCCGGCAACGCCCCGCCTCGGACGCAATGCGCATTGCATGGCGCAAGCGCTGACCTTACATTGCCCCTTTGCCGACCTCCGCCCAGCGGCACGGCGCTTCAGTCCAACCCGGTTTACCCGCCGCCGGCAATACCCGCCCGCCTTGCCTACGTCAGATCGGCGGCGGATAAACGCTTTTGGTTAGGCGTCGCGAGCACTTCCGCACCTCCATCTGCGGTTCAAATATCGTACCTGTCATTACCCTGTCCAGCCTCCGCGTTTATAGCGCACACTATTACTCACCGCCATTCATGGATCGCCGCACTATGAAGTTGATCGCTACCGTCGCCATCGTCGCAACACTACTCTCCGCCTGCGCTTCCCACACCGGCGTTGTCTCTATGGGGAGCGATGCATACATGATCGCCAAGCAACAGGCCACTGGATTTCCCGGCCTTGGCAATATGAAGGCGGAGGTTCTAGCTGAGGGTTCAGCTTATTGCGCACGCCACGGGCGACACTTTGAGCTCTTGTCCTCCACCGAAACACAGCCTCCGTACATTTTGGGCAACTACCCGCGCGTTGAGATTCAGTTTGCGTGCCGCGACGCCCTCAAGTCTGCAACACCAAGTACTGGCAGCAGGGCACAGCCCGCGTCAACACCAAAGACTGCCTCAACGGGTAGCGGAGCGTTTGTGTCGGCGGAAGGTTTGGTACTGACGGCCGAGCATGTAGTTCGTGGTGGCAAGAGCATCGAGGTAGTAACCCAGGATGGACGACACGTCAACGCGCGGGTCCAGTCCTCATCGCGCGTCTTAGACTTAGCCATCCTCGCCACCGACTTAACCCCTCCCGCTTTTCTGCCCGTTCGCTTGGAGAAGCCGACTCCGGGCGCACGCGTGTTCACTGTTGGATTCCCAGTGCCGGGCGTGCTGGGCCAAGAGCCGAAGGTTTCCGACGGAGTTGTCAGCGCCAATACTGGCATCAGAGACGATGCGAGCTTCATGCAAATCAGCATCCCAATTCAGCCTGGTAATTCGGGCGGTCCAGTCGTCACCGAACAAGGAGCCCTTGTCGGAGTCGTCAGTTCTTCCGCCGCAATCTCTCCGTTCATAGAACGAACGGGGACGCTTCCCCAGAACGTCAACTGGGCCGTCCATTCGTCGCTTGCTGTCATCCTGCTAGGCCACGAAGGGCCGCAACCCGCCACTCGCACACGCGATCAAGCCATCACAAACACCATGCGTGCCAGTGTCCTCATCGTAGTGCGGGGCGAGTGATGCCTCCTTTGCCTCAGGCAAGCGCGGCGACACCTAACTGTTCCTTCCCGTGTGACCATATACCTCTTCGCAGCTGGTCGCTCTTCTAGGCTCGCGTGGTGATGCAGCAGGTGATTTCTTCGCTAAAACGGGAGTATGGAGCATGACTCAGATTCATCCTTTGGCCCGCACGACTCCCCGTACTCGCACCGAGATCAGGGTCAGTTCTGGGTCGATAGCATTGGCGACAGTGTGCAGACTGCATACCTGTAAACGGCGGCGCCCCTTGCGGTGGTAGCAAGTATTTGGGCGCGGACCCAGATGCGAACCGCTCAGCCGGGCTGAGCCCGGACGTGGGGTGTCCTGAGGACGGCCCTCGCCTGGCGAAGGGCCGAGCCTGCGGCTTGGCGCGGCCTGCAAGGCCCATCCACTCGGCGGGTTTGGGCGTGATCACCTCCGCGTCGGGTGGGTCGAGTTTGCCGGCTGCCGGTCTGACCTGTCATGACATCTTCCACCCGCAAGCGCACCACAGGTCAAAGCGTGCGCGTAGCGCTTCCGTCGGGCTATCGTGACCCTTGCAGGTACACTACGTTGTAGTTACACTCACCAGCGTGAGCGAGCTTCGATTCGAGTGGGATGATCGGAAGGCTGCCGTCAATCTGAGAAAGCACGGCGTGTCCTTTGAAGAAGCGCGCACCGCCTTCTTTGACGAGCGAGCGCGCTTGATCGACGACCCTGGGCCTAGGGTCAGGTCTCCCATTTCCCGCCATCCAGGCTCCGCTCCCGCCCCGCGATCAACCGGCTGACGTGTGACACCGACAGCCCCGTCAGCGCAGCCAGCCGGGTCATCGTGA
>JANXYH010000033.1 GCA_025350145.1 Burkholderiales bacterium
GAGATGAACGCGCTGCTGCGCGACATGGAGCGCACCGAACGCGCCGACGTCTGCAACCACGGCCGCCCGACCTGGCGGCAGATCAGCCTGAAGGAACTCGACAGCCTGTTCCTGCGCGGCCGCTGACCATGACCGAAACCAACCCGATACCCCCGCCCGGCGCCGAGGGCCAGCGCCTGTCGAAAGTGATGGCCGAGCGCGGCATGGCCTCGCGGCGAGAGGCCGACGCCTGGATAGAAGCCGGCTGGGTGCGGGTCGATGGCGTGGCGGCGGTGCTCGGCCTGCGCGTGCAGCCGACGGCGCGGATCGAGATCGACGACGCCGCGCGCCAGCAGCAGGCGTTGCGCGTCACCGTGCTGATGCACAAGCCCATCGGCTATGTCTCGGGCCAGGCCGAGGACGGCCATGAACCGGCCAGCGTGCTGTTCAACGCCGCCAACCGCTGGGCCGAGGACCGCACGCCGCAGCGCTTTCACCCCGGCCAGCAGCGTGGTCTGGCGCCCGCCGGCAGGCTAGACATCGATTCCACCGGCCTGCTGGTGCTGACCCAGGACGGCCGCATCGCCAAGCTGCTGATCGGCGAGCACAGCCCGGTCGAGAAGGAGTACCTGGTGCGGGTGCGCCACCAGCACCCCGGGCCGCTGCCGGCCGAGGCGATCCGCGCCCTGCAGCATGGACTGGCGCTGGACGGCCAGGCGCTGCGCCCGGCGCGGGTGAGCTGGGCTAACGAGGACCAATTGCGCTTCGTCCTGCGCGAGGGCCGCAAGCGCCAGATCCGGCGCATGTGCGCGATCGTCGGGCTCGAGGTGCTGGGCCTGCGCCGGGTGCGCATCGGCAGCGTGGTGCTGGGCAAGCTGCCCGCCGGCCAGTGGCGCTACCTGCGGCCGGACGAACGGTTTTGACGCCGCTGGAGATCGGCCGGCCGGCGCCATTGGCAGGGCCGCGCCGCAGCCTCGGCCCGGTCAGCGCCATCGTCGCCCTGCTCCTGCTGCTGGGCCTGCAGCCGATCACCACCGACCTGATGCTGGCCGCGCTGCCGGCGCTGGCCGGCGACCTGGGCGTGTCGCTGGCGCCGGTGCAGATGACGATGTCGGCGCTGATCCTGGCGTTTGGCCTGGCGCAGTTGCTGGTCGGGCCGCTGTCCGACCGCTTCGGCCGGCGCCCGGTGCTGCTGGTCGGGCTGACGCTGTACCTGCTGGCGTCGTTGGGGGCGATGTTGGCCAGCCAGATCACCCAGGTGGTGGTCTGGCGCGGCCTGCAGGGCGCGGCGATGGCGGCGGCGGTGGTCTGCGGCCGGGCCATGGTGCGCGACCTCTACACACCGCAGCAGGGCGGGCAGGTGATGGCGCGGGCGCTGGGCGGGCTGGGCCTGATCTCGATTGTTTGTCCGCCGCTGAGCGGGGCGCTGGTGGCGCTGGCCGGCTGGCGCGCGGCGGTCGCGGCGATGCTGGCAGCGGGCATGTTGGCGCTGGCCTTCGTCTGGTGGCGCCTGCCCGAGACCGCCAGCCGCCTGCGCCACGACGCTCTGCGCCTGGCGCCACTGCTGCGCCAGACCCGGGCAATCCTCGGCAACCGCAGCTTCCTGGCCTGGGCCGCCCTGGTCACTTGCACCTATGGCGGCCTTTTCGTCTTCCTCTCGGGCAGCGGCATCGTGCTGATCCGGGTGCTCGGCTTCAGCCCCACCCAGGCCGGCGGCGTGATCAGCCTGTGCTCAGCCAGCTATGTTGCCGGCACCCTGCTGGCGCGGCGCTGGATCGCCCGCCACGGCCTGGCCCATGCGGTGGTGCGGGCGGCGGGCTTCTCGGCCCTGGCCTGTGTCCTGCAACTGGCCCAGGCCTGGCTGGATTGGCGCAGCGTCTGGGCAGTGATGCTGCCGGTGGTGGTCTATTCCGTCGGCCATGGCGTACACCAGCCCTGCGGCCAGACCGGCGCGGTGGCGGCGTTCCCGGCGGCGGCGGGCCAGGCCTCGGCGCTGGCCGGTTTCATCACCGCCGTGGTGGCGTTTTTCATCGGCCTGTGGTTCGGCCAGGCGCTGGACGGCAGCACCCGCCCGCTGGCGCTGGGCATGGGTGTGGCCGCCGGCCTGACCGCGCTGGTGGCCTGGACGGCGGTGCGGCGATTCGCTGAACCGCGAGCGGGCTGAGATGCCAGTCCGCAGTCGCGCTTCAGGCGCCCCGCAGGCCATCGCCCTGGCCGGCCCGACCGCCAGTGGCAAGACCGCGCTGGCCCTGGCCGCCGCCCGGCGCTGGCCGCTGGAGATCATCAGCGTCGATTCGGCCCTGGTCTACCGCGGTATGGACATCGGCACCGCCAAGCCCACGGCGGCCGAGCGGGCGGCCGTGCCGCACCACCTGATCGACATCCTCGATCCGACCCAGGCCTATTCGGCCGCCGCCTTCGTCGCCGATGCGAACCGGCTGATCGGCGAGATCAACGGCCGCGGCAGGTTGGCCCTGCTGGTCGGCGGCACGATGCTGTACTTCAAGGCCCTGGGCGACGGCCTGGACGCGCTGCCGCCGGCCGACGCGGCGATCCGCGCCAGCCTGCAAGGGCGCGTCGCTGCGCACGGCATCGCAGCGCTGCATGCCGAGCTGGCGCAGGTCGATCCGGCCAGCGCCGCCCGCCTGGCGCCAGGCGACAGCCAGCGCGTCCAGCGCGCCCTGGAGGTCTACCTGCAGACCGGCCAGCCGCTGTCGCGCCTGCACGGCCAGCGCCAGGGCGGCGGGCTGAAGCTGACCCTGCTGGCGCTTGAACCGACCGACCGCGCCTGGCTGCATGCCCGCATCGCCGGGCGTTTCGAGGCGATGCTGGCCGCTGGCTTGATCGACGAGGTGCGCGGCCTGCGCCGCCGGCCGGGCCTGCACCCCGGCCTGCCGGCGATGCGCTGTGTCGGCTACCGCCAGGTCTGGCAGGCGCTGGAGGCCGAGGCGGCCGGGCAGGCCGCAGATTTCGCCGCGATGGCCGACCAAGCCATCGCCGCCACCCGCCAGCTCGCCAAGCACCAACTCACCTGGCTGCGCGGCATGGACCGGCAGCGCCTGGCCTGTGACGCCAGCGACGCCCTGGCCCAGGGCCTGGCGGCGCTGGCCTGCTGCATCGAGGGCCGGCCAGCATGAACCCGGTCCTGGCGATCAGCGGCCTGGCCAAATCGTTTGCCGCCAGCCCGGTCTTCAGCCAGGTCGATCTGCGCCTGCAGGCCGGCGAATTCGTCGCCCTGCTGGGCGAGTCCGGGGTCGGCAAATCGACCCTGCTGAACTGCATTGCCGGGCTAGACCAGGCCGACGCCGGTCAACTCCGGCTGGCCGGATTGGACGTGGCGGCGCTGACCGAACCCGAGCGCGCCGCGCTGCGCCGGCAGCGGCTGGGCTTTGTCTTTCAGGCCTTCCACCTGCTGCCGCACCTGTCGGTGGCCGAGAACGTCGCCCTGCCCCTGCTGCTGCTGGGTCGGCCCGACCCGGCCCGGGTCGAGCAGATGCTGGCCGCAGTCGGCCTGGCCGGCAGTGGCGGGCGGCCACCGGCGCAGCTCTCGGGCGGGCAGTTGCAGCGGGTCGCACTGGCCCGCGCCCTGGTCCACAAGCCGCTGCTGATCCTGGCCGACGAACCGACCGGCAACCTCGATCCCGACACCGCCGCCAGGATGATGCAGTTGCTGCTGGCCCAGGTCCGCGCCGAGTCCTCGGCCTGCCTGCTGGTGACGCATTCGGCCGCCGCCGCCGCCTGCGCCGACCGGGTGCTGCGGCTGACCCCCTCGGGCATCGTCGCGGGCGCCCTGCCCGGGCCGCGCTGAACCGGCCTGCCGCGATGTGGCGCCGAATGCTGCCGCTGTCCTGGGCCGAATGGCGCCACCACCCCTGGCGGCACGGCGCGGCCCTGCTGGCGGTGGCGCTGGGGGTGGCGCTGGCCAGCGCGGTGCAATTGATCAACGCCTCGGCGCTGGCCGAATTCGGCCAGGCGGTGCGCGCCGTCAATGGCCAACCAGATGCGGTGTTGACGGCCGCCGAGGGGCCGGGCGGCGGCCTCGACGACGGGCTGCTAGACCGCCTCCTGCTCGACCCGGCGGTGGCGCTCGCCAGCCCGGTGCTGGCCCTGGACAGCGTCGCCCGGCGGCTGCCGGCGGCGTCGGCCGATGCCCGGCCCAGCCCGGTGCGGGTGGTCGGGATCGACGCCCTGAGCGTGGCCGGCCTGGCGCCCGCACTGCTGCCGCAACCGGCGGCCCAGGCAGCGCGGCTGGCGCCGCTGGATCCAGAGTCGGTCTACCTCAACCCGGCGGCGCTGCGGCGGCTGGACCTGGCCGGCAGCAGCGGCGCCGAGATCGAGCTGCAGACCGCCGCTGGCTGGCGCCGTTTGCGCCTGGCCGGCAGCGTGGCCGCCGGCGGCACGCCGCTGCTGGTGCTGGACATCGCCAGCGCCCAATCGGCCTTTGGCCGGCTCGGGCAGCTCAGCCGGATTGACCTGCGGCTTCGCCCGGGCACCGATCCGGCCGCCTGGCAGGCCGGCTTTGCCCTGCCGCCGGGGGCGCAATGGGGCCGCAGCGAGGACGCGCTGCTGCGCGTCTCGAACCTGTCTCTGGCCTACCGCGTCAACCTCGGCGTGCTGGCGCTGGTGGCCCTGCTGGTCGGGGGCTTCCTGGTCTATTCGGTGCTCAGCCTGTCGGTGGCGCAGCGCAGCCCGGCCTTTGCCCTGCTCGGCGTGCTCGGGCTGGCGGCCGCCGATCGGCAGGCGTTGGTGCTGGCCGAGGCGGTGGTCCTGGGCGCGGTCGGCAGCGCGCTCGGCCTGGCCGGCGGCGTCGGGCTGGCGGCATTGGCCCTGAAACTGTTGGCCGGCGACCTCGGCGGCGGCTACTTCGGTGGTGGTGCGCCCGAGTTGGTCTGGGCGCCGTGGACGCTGGCGGGCTGTGCCGCGTTGGGCACAGCCGCCGCCGTGGCCGGGGCCTGGTGGCCAGCCCGGGCGGCGCAGCGGCTGTCGCCGGCGCAGGCCCTCAAGGGCATGGCGGGCGATGGCGGCGGCAGCCCCGTGCCTGGCTGGCTGCCGCTGCTGCTGGTGCTGCTGGCGGCCGGCCTGGCGCTCCTGCCGCCGGTGGCCGGCCTGCCGCTGGCGGCCTACGCCGCCGTGGCGCTGCTGCTGGCCGGCGGCGTGGCGGCAGTGCCGGCGGTGGTGGCGCTGTTGCTGGCCAAGGCCGGCACGCCGACCGCGGCCCTGCCGCTGCTGGCCCTGCGCCACGCCCAGCATGCCCGCCACAGCGCCAGCGCGATGGTCGCCGGGGTGGTCGCCAGCCTGGCACTGGCGGTGGCGCTGACGGTGATGGTGGCGAGCTTTCGCGCCGCCGTCAGCGACTGGCTGGACGCGGTCCTGCCGGCCGAGCTGTATGCCCGGGCGATAGGCAGCAGCGCCGGCAGCGACCAGTCGGTGCTGCCGGCCGATTTGCCGGCCCGCGCCGCCGCCCTGCCCGGGGTGCTGCGGCTGGTCGGTTCGCGCCAGATCGCACTCAGCATCGATCCCCGCCAGCCGGCCGTGGTGCTGCTGACCCGGCCGCTGGGCCAGGCGCCGGACCAAGTGCTGCCGCTGCTCGCCGCCGCCCTGCCGGCGCGGCCGGGCGAGTTGGGCATCTTCGTCAGCGAGCCGGCGGCAGCGCTGTACGGCTGGCAGCCCGGGGCGCTGCTGAGCCTGCCGTTGGCCGGGCAGAGCCGGCAGTTCAGGGTGCGCGGGGTCTGGCGCGACTACGCCCGGCAGTTCGGTGCGCTGGCAATCGACGCGGCCGACTACCAGCGCCTGAGCGGTGACATGGGCGTCAACGACCTGGCGCTGTGGCTGGCACCGGGCACCTCGACCCGCAGCGTCAGCCAGGCCCTGCTCGCCCTGGCCGGACCGGACCACCCGCTGGACACCCTCGCCACCGCCGATCTGCGCCGGCTCTCGCTGGCCATCTTCGACCGCAGCTTTGCCGTCACCCGCTACCTGCAGGCGGTGGCGATTGCGGTCGGCCTGGTCGGCGTGGCGGCCAGCCTGTCGGCCCAAGTGCTGGCGCGGCGCAAGCAGTTCGGCCTGCTCGCCCACCTCGGCCTGGCCCGGCGCCAGATCGTGCGCCTGGTGGTGGCCGAGACGGCGCTCTGGCTGGCCGCCGGCAGCCTGGTCGGCTTGGTGCTGGGGCTGGCCGTGGCGCTGGTGCTGGTGTTCGTCGTCAACCCGCAGAGCTTTCACTGGACCATGCCGCTGCGCCTGCCGGCCCTGCCGCTGGCCGGCCTGGCAGCGGCGGTGATGGTGGCGGGCCTGCTCGCCGCCTGGCTCAGCGCCCAACGCGCCAGCGGCGCCGCCGCAACCCTGGCGGTGAAGGAGGATTGGTGAGCGCCAGACGACAAATGCTCCTGGCGCTGCTGCTTGGCGGCGGCGTGGCCGCGGCGCGTGCGGCGCCGGACCAGGCCGTGGCCGCGGCCGAGGCTGACGCCAGCGTCCAGCCCGAGCGCCGTTTGGTCTTCCCGCGTGACCACGGCGCCCATGTCGGCAGCGCGATCGAATGGTGGTACGTCACCGGCTGGCTGGCCGCAGGCGCCGATCCGCCCGATCCGGCCACGCTCCCGACCCAGGGTCTCACCGGATTTCAGATCACTTTCTTTCGCAGCCGCACCGGCCTGGCCGAGGCGCTGCCGGGCCGGCTGGCGCCGCGCCAGTTGCTGTTCGCCCACGCTGCGCTGACCCGGTTGGACGCCGCCCCCGGCCGGCGCCATCGCCACGGTCAGCGCATGGCGCGCTGGAACGGCGATCCCGCCCGCCCGGCGGTACATGCCGCCAGCACCGATACGGATCTGGCGCTGGCCGGCTGGCGGCTGCAGCGCGCGCCGCCAGCAGGCAGCGCCGAGCCCGGCTACAGCGCGCTGGTGCAGGTCAGCGAGGCCGGCTTCGCGCTGCAACTGCGGCTCGAACCGACCCAGCCCATCTTGCTGCAGGGCCAGGCCGGCTTTTCGCGCAAGGGGCCGGCGCTGGCCCAGTCCAGCCACTACCTCAGCCAGCCGCAGTTGCAGGTCTGGGCCGAATTGACGCTGGACGGCCGCCAGCAGGCGCTGCGCGGCCGCGCCTGGCTGGACCATGAATGGAGCAACAGCCTGCTGGCTGGCGATGCGGTCGGCTGGGATTGGATCGGCATCAACCTGGTCGACGGCGGCGCCCTGACCGCCTTCGTGCTGCGCCGCGCCGACGGCTCGGCCTTGTGGGCCGGCGGCAGCCACCGCGCCGGCACGCCCGGCGCAGCGGCGCGCAACTTTGCGCCCGGCGAGGTCAGCTTCAGCCCCGGCCGGGTCTGGACCAGCCCGGCCACCGGTGGGCGCTATCCGTTGGACTGGCGCATCTCCACCCCGGTCGGCCGGTTCGAGCTGGCGGCACTGCTTGACGAACAAGAGTTGGACAGCCGGGCCAGCAGCGGCGCGGTCTACTGGGAAGGCCTGGCCGAACTGCGCGACAGCGCCGGCCGCCGCGCCGGCCTGGGCTACCTGGAGATGACCGGTCGGGCCGGGCCGCTGCGGCTGGCCTGAACCTGCCTGCGGCTGGCCTGAACTCGCCTGCGGATGGCCTGAACTCGCCTGCGGCTCGGTGCCACAGGCCTTTGCCGCCCGCTCAGACCGGCCCGGCCGGGCGCCGGTCGCCCATGGGCGCGCCCGGCTGCGGGCTCTTGCGCGGCGGAATTGGCGCCGAGCGCACGCAGTTGCGGCCGGCTGCCTTGGCGTCGCGCAGCGCGGTGCCGGCGTCGGTGATCACGGCTTCCAGACTGGCGTGGCCCTCGCCTATCGGCGCCACGCCGACACTGACGGTGCTGGACGCGGTTCTGCCGTCTTGGGTCAGGCGCAGGCCGGCGATCCGCTCGCGGATGCGTTCGGCCACATCCAGCGCGCCCATCGGGTCGGTGTGCGGCAGGTACAGGACCAGCACGCCGCCGCCGAACCTGGCCATCAGGTCGTAGGGGCGCAGGGTGGCCGAGGTCAACCGCGTCACCTCGACCAGCATCGCATCGGAGAACGCCAGGCCGTGGGTTTCATTGAGGCGGGCAAAGCGGTCGATGTCGACCATCAGCAGGGCCGCGTCCTCGCCATGGCGGCGCAGCCTGGCCCATTCGCGGTCGGCGGCGGCGACGAAATACTGCTGGGTGTAGGCGCCGGTCAGCGGGTCGCGGGCCAAGCGCTGCGGCTGGCCTGGCGCAGGCTCGACCGCGCCTGGCGACGGCGGTGGCAGCTCATGCTGGATCGGTGCCTGTACCCCAACCTGCGCCATCGGCAGGTTGGGCGCCAGCGACGCCACCTGCGCCTGCGGCTGCTGCGCGCTGGCCAGGGCAAAGCGGTGAAGCCACAGGCCCAGTCCCAGGCCAATCCCGATCAGAGCCCCGGCTGCGGCCGCCGACCAGGCCACCGGCAGCGTGCCGACCAGCGGCGCCACCAGTTGGCCCAAGCCCGCGCCCAGCAGCGGAGCCATAGCGGCCAGCAGCCAGCCCGACTGCCAGAGGCTCTGGCCGCGCGCGGCTGCGGGCTCGGCCTGGGGCGCCGCCCCGCCCGGCGGGCGGGACAGCGGATAGCCGGCTGGGTCAGACGCCCTGGCAGCCGCCCGGGACGGCCCGCTGGGCAAACCGGTGGCATGGTTGGGGGCGGTAGGCGGCTTCATGGCGCGGTGGTCAAGGCAAGCGGCAAGCGGCGAGCAGTCCGCAGATTCGACCACAGGCAGCCCTGTCCCGGGGTCATGGACTGCACCGCAAAGCGTGACTTTTGCGGGCGCTGAAGCTCACGCCGCAGGCGCTCGGAGCGTCCCGCAGGCGCTCAACGCCTGCCACCGGGGCTGACCGCCGCTGCCGGATGGGCCAGCGGCGGCGGACGGCGGGCCAGCCAGACCAGACCGACCAGGGCGATGAAGATCCACGACGAGGCCAGGGCAATGTCGTCGGCGGCGCGGGTGTAGGCCTGCTGGTCGATCATCAGGGCGACCTGGGCCAGCGCCGCGTCCCCCGCCATGCCGGCCTGCGCCATGGCGTTGCTGGCCTGGCCCAGCGCCAGGTTGCCCGGACCCATCGCCTCGGCCAGGTGGGCATGGTGCAGGGCGGCACGGTCGGCCCAAAGCGTGGTCGTGATCGATGTGCCCATCGCCCCGGCGACGCTGCGCATGAAGTTGGACAGACCCGCCGCTGCGGCCATCCGCTCGGGTGCGATGCCCGACATCAGCAAGGTCGTGAGCGGGATGAAGAAAAAGGCCATCGCCGCGCCCTGCAGCAGGGTCGGGGCGACGATCTGCAGCAACTCGGACTGGGTCGAGAAGGCCGAGCGCAGAAACATCACCCCACTGAACAGCAAGAACGCCGCGCTGGCCATCCAGCGTGGATCCCAGACCGTGACCTTGCGCCCGGAAAGCGGCGTCAGCAGGATCGCCAGGACACCGACCGGCGCCAGCGCCAGGCCCGCCGAGATCGAGGTGTAGCCCATCCATTGCTGCAACCACAGCGGCACCAGCACGACGTTGCCGAAGAACAGGCCGTAGGCGATCGAGAGGGTCAACACGCCGACGGCGAAATTACGGCCGCCGAACAAGCGCAGATCGACCACCGGATGGGCATCGGTCAGCTCCCAGACCACGAACACCGCAAAGCCGGTGGCGGCGACGACGGCCAGGCCGACGATCAGCGGTGAGCTGAACCAGTCCAGCTCCTTGCCCTTGTCGAGCATCAGTTGCAGCGCCCCGACCCACAGCACCAACAGGGCCAGGCCGACATGGTCGATCGGCAGTTTGCGCCGGGGCAACTCGCGGTCGCGGTAGATTGACCAGACCACGCCGGCGGCGAGCAGGCCGATGGGTATGTTGATGTAGAAGATCCACGGCCAGGAGATGCTCTCGGTGATCCAGCCGCCCAGCAGCGGCCCGGCCACCGGCGCGACCAGGGTCGTCACCCCCCACAGCGCCAGCGCCGAGCCGGCCTGCTGGCGCGGGAAACTCGACATCAGCAGGGTCTGCGACAGCGGCATCATCGGCCCGGCCACCAGGCCCTGCATGACCCGCGCCGCGATCAGCATGTCGAGCGAGACCGCAAGCCCGCACAGCCAGGAGCTGAGCACGAACAGCAGCACGCTGGTGACGAACAGGCGGACCGCGCCAAAGCGCTGCGCCAGCCAGCCGGTCAGCGGCACCGAGATCGCATTGGCCACGCCGAAACTCGTGATCACCCAGGTGCCCTGCGCCGGGCTGACGCCCATGTCGCCGGCAATCGTCGGGATCGAGACATTGGCAATCGACGAGTCGAGCACGTTCATGAACGTCGCCAGCGCCAAGGCCACCGTGCCCAGCAGCTTGGTGCTGCCGGTCAGCGGTGGCGGCGGGGCGACAACCGTCGCCATGGCCTCGGGCCGGCTCACGGTCTGGACCCGGTCGCTGCCGGTTTGCCGGGCGGCGAGGCCTGACCGGGCGGCAAGGTGCCTGGGCCGGCCAGGTTGGCGCGGATGATCCGCTGCACCTGCTCCTCGGTCTCACGCCAGGCGCCGTCGAACACCGCCGTCTGCGCCACCGGGGTGGTGCGCGGCGCGGCGACCAGCGTCTGGCCGTGGCTGTCGCGGATGTCAATCTGCACCTCCATCGACAGGCCGACGCGCAGCGGGTGCGCCGCCAGCTCAGCGGCGTCCAGGCTGATCCGCACCGGCACCCGCTGCACCACCTTGATCCAGTTGCCGGTGGCGTTCTGCGCCGGCAGCAGGGCAAACGCGGCCCCGGTGCCCGCGCCCAGACCGGCCACCTTGCCGTGGAACTCGGTCCTGGCGCCATAGACATCGGCCACCAGCGTGGCGGGCTGGCCGACGCGCAGCCGGCCGAGCTGGCCTTCCTTGAAATTGGCGTCGACCCAGAGCGCGTCCAGCGCCACCACCGTCATCAGCGGCTGGCCGGCCTGCACCCGCTGGCCGATCTGCACGGCGCGCTTGGCGACCACGCCGGCCAACGGCGCCGGCAACTCGGCGCGGTGCAGCGCCAGGGCGACCTCGCGCAGCCTGGCGGCGGCGCGCAGCACGCTGGGGTGCTGGGCGGCGCTGGTGCCGTCTGTCATGGCCTGGCCGGCGGTGAGTTGCTGGCGCGCCGCCAGCACCGCCGCCTGGGCGCCGCGCACCGCCACCTGGGCGCTGGCGAGTTGGCTGCTGGCATGGGCCAGGTCCTCCTGCGACACCGCCCCGCTGGCCACCAGGGGCGCACGTCGGGCCAGATCGTCCTGGGCGCGTGCCAGCTCGGTCTGGGTGCGCGCCAGGTCGGCCTCGCGCGGGGCGATCTGGGCGCTGAGGGTGTCGTTGTTGGCGTACAGGGTGCGCACCTCGCGCACCGCCTGGGCGAGTTGCGCCTGGGCCTGCAGCAGGGCCACTTCGGCATCGGCCGAATCCAAACGCAGCAGTGGCTGGCCGGCCTTGACCCGGTCGGTCTCGTCGAAGTGGATCGCCACCACCGTGCCGGCAATTTGCGGCGTGATCTGCACCACGTTGCCCTGGACATAGGCGTTGTCGGTGTGCTCGAAGTGGTTCAGCACCGTCGACCAATAAACCGCGTAGGCCGCGCCAGCCAGCAGCAAGAGCAGCGCCAGCAGGCCCAGGGCGTGGCGCCGGCTGGCGGGTCGGGCGACCGGGGCGGGCGCGCTGGTGCTGGTGCTGGTGCTGGTCATGGCGGTGGCGCTGGTCGCGCTGGTCGCGCTGCTCGGGCCGGGCGAGGCCGCTGGCGCCAGCGGTGCGGGGCTGGGCAGGGCCGGGTCGGCCGCCGCGTCGGTGGGCGTGGCGCTCATGGTGCGGGGGCTTTCACGGGGTTGTGGCCGCTGCCGAGCAGCGGTCCCGGGGTTCTGAGTTCGGCCGGCACCGTCCAGCCGCCGCCCAGGGCGTGGATCAGGGCCACCTGGGCTTCGAGCGAGCGCAGTTGCAGATCGACCCTGCTGCGGCGCTGCACCAGCAGCGCTGGTTCAGCCGCCAGCACCTGCAGCTCGGTCGCCAGGCCGGCCTGGCGGCGCTGCCGCAGCAGCGTCCAACCCTGCTCGGCGGCGGCCACGGCGGTGGCCTGGGCGGCGAGTTGGCGCTGCAGCGAGGCCAGCGACGCCAGCGCATCCAGCGCCTCGTGCGCGGCCGCAAGCAGCACGCCGCGGTAAGCCGCCACGGCAGCGGCCAGTTCGGCCTCGCGGCCACGCTGCTGGGCTTGCAGCCGGCCGGCGTCGAACACCGGCAGGCGCAGCGCCGGGCTGATGCCGAGGCTGCGGCTGGGCAGGGCCAGCAGGCGGTCGATGCCGAGCGCGTTCAGGCCGACGAAGCCGACCAGGTTGAGGTCGGGATAGAAGTCGGCCAGCGCCTGGTCCAGGCCACCGGCCGTGGCCTCGATCCGCCAGCGTGCGGCCAGCACGTCGGCCCGCCGGCCGAGCAGGTCGGCGCCCAGGCGCTGCGGCACCGGCGCCTGCGGCAGCGTCGGCATGGCCGGATCGAGCCCGTCCAAGGCCTGCGCAGCCTGGCCGCAAAGCAGCGCCAGGGCATGGCGTGCCAGCGCGGTCTGCTCCGCCAGGCCCTCCAGTTGGGCCTGGCCCTCGGCCACATTGGTCTGGGCGAGGGCCAGTTCGGCTTGGCTGTCGATGCCAGCGGCCACGCGCTGCTGCACCAAGGCCAGGCTGCGCGCGCGCTGGTCCCGGCCCTGCTCGGCCAGCCCGCGCCAGGCGCCCAGCCGCGCCAGGCCCAGGTAGCCGCGCGCCACCTGCGCCGCCAGCAACACCCTGGCCGCCGCCAGGTCGGCCTGTGCGGCGCGCTCGGCGCCCAGCGCGGCGCGCAGCGCGGCGGCATTGCGGCCGAAGAAGTCCAGCGCGACGCTGCCGCCCAACTGCAAGCTGGCGCTGTTGCGCTCCGACCCGGCAATCGGCGGCGGCAGCAGGCCGCGGGCGCTGTAGTGCTGCCAATCCATGCCTGCCGAGGCGCCGACCTGCGGCCCCTGCACGGCCAGGGCAGACGCCGTCAGCGCTTGGGCCCGTGCCAGGCGCGATTGCGCGACCAGCAGGCTGGGTTGCCCGGCCAGCGCCAATTGCACCAGTTCGTCCAGGCGCGGGTCGTTGAAGATCCACCACCAGGCGTCGGGCGCATCGGCCGTGGCCAGCCCGTCGGCCAGTCCCAGTTCGGTCGCCACGGGCAGCGCTGGTGGCGGCGTGCTTGCGGCGGGGGTCGCGCAGCCCGCCAGGTAGGACAGGGTCAGGGCCAGCGCCGCGGCGCAGCAGGCGGCGGGGGCGCGGCAGCGTCCGCCGATCCGGCGAATCCGCGTTGCTGCGCCCGCCACGCCGACCCGCATCAGGCCGCTTCCCTGGCGCCGCCAGCGCCATCGCGCAAGGCCGCACCGTTGGCCACCACCCGGCCCAGCAGGCCCAGCAGTTGCTCCCATTCGGCCTGGCTGAAGCCGGCCAGATGGGCATTCATGACCTGCGACAGAACCACGGGCACGACCGCCGCAGCCGCCCGCCCGGCGTCGGTCAATGCGATCTGCACCACCCGCCGATCCTGTTGCGAGCGCCCGCGCCGCACCAGGCCGCGCGCCTCCAGCCGGTCCAGCGCCCGGGTCATGGCGCCGGGGTCCAGCGCCGCCTCGCGGGCAAGCTCGGCCACCGTGTCGCATCCGCCGCGCGACAGCCGAAACAGCGGCACCCACTGGGCGTGCGTCAGCTCGTGCGGCAGCAGCGCCCGATCCACCTGCTGCAGCAGCGACTGCTGCGCCCGCCGCATCAGCATGCCGATGCTGTTGTCGGCGCTGAGCGTGTCAGAGCGGTAGAACTCGGCCGGCGCCTCTGCCGGGTGGGTCTGGGCCATGGCCGTCGAATTGGTTGCTTGAGCAACGATTGTATTGGCAAGCATTTCCCATGCGCCCCGGATGTGTCGGGGAGGCCCACCTGGGGCAAGCTGCGGCCAGCGCCTTTTTTCGCGTGCGTGCCCAACTGCCCGTCCACCGGCTGGACCGCGTCCAGGCGAAGGTTCAGAACAAGCGCTGCTGCTCAAGCGCTTCGGCCGACGGCGGCTCGGCCGCCGAGCTTCGCGCCAGCGCTTCGGCCGACGGCGGCTCGGCCGCCGAGCTTCGCGCCAGCGCTTCGGCCGACGGCGGCTCGGCCGCCGAGCTTCGCGCCAGCGCCTCGGCCGACGGCG
>JANXYH010000085.1 GCA_025350145.1 Burkholderiales bacterium
GGCGCAGTTGCTGCCGCACCACTGGCGCCCGCCCGGCAGCGCCGACGCAGTCGATTCAGCGCCCCTCGCCGCGGCCGCGTAGCGCCGACCCCAGCACACCGCAGCCGGCCAAGCAAGGGTGGGGTTCGCGGGACGCTTACGACATATGTCATTCGCGCTCTCGAGCTGCGGCACCAGCTTTGCCCACCCTGCCCATCGGCGACCGATGGTGCTCGCCGACCGCGAAGCGAACATGCGCTTCATCGCCCAGGACAACATCACTGCCGTGATCGAGCTCGACTGGCTGTTCGAGAAGAAGGCGGAGATCGCGCGCCAGCGCCCGACCTTGTACGGCAGGGCCGGCCGGATGAAGGGAAAGCGCGCAGGGGTCGTGCGAAGAGGTCGTGAGCCCGAACTGCGTGATGGTCTATCGGGTCCTGGCCGACGCCGTCGAGGTTCTGAGGGTGTTGCACACTCAGCAGAAATGGCCATGACACCCGGACGCCCGCTGGCAGAGTCGACCATCGCGACAAGCTCAGCACCCACCGCTCCCTCCGCACTGCCTGCCGCCGCCATGCCGACCACCGCCACCCAGGCCGACGCGCCGCTGCCCTACCTGCAACGCATCCACGACTACTACCTGGCGCTGGGCTACGGCGCGCCCTACGTCTGGGCCAGCTTTGCCGACGTGCCTCTCCAGCGCCTGAGCCGGCCGCTGGCGCAGAGCCGGGTGGTGCTGATCACCACCGCCGCGCCGTACCAGCCCGCCGCCGGCGACCAGGGGCCGGGCGCGCCCTACAACGCCCTGGCCAAGTTCTACCGGGTCTACTCCGACGCGGCCGGCAACACTGGCCCGCTGCCCGATCTGCGCATTGCCCATGTCGCGATCGACCGGCAGCACACCCGGGCCGATGACTTGGGCAGCTACTTTCCGCTCGCCGCCCTGCGCCGCGCCGCCAGCGCTGGCCGCATCGGCAGCGTCGCGCCGCGCTTTCATGGCGCGCCGACCAACCGCAGCCAGCGTGCCACGCTCGAACAAGACGGCCCCGAGATCGTCGCGCGCTGCATTGCCGACGCCGCCGACGCCGCCATCCTGGTCGCCAACTGCCCCGTCTGCCACCAAAGCCTGGCGCTGCTGGCGCGGCTGCTAGAAGCCGCTGGCATCGCCAGCGTGGTGATGGGCTGCGCCCGCGACATCGCCCTGCATGTCGGCGTGCCGCGGCTGCTGTTCAGCGACTTCCCGCTCGGCAACGCCGCCGGCCGGCCGAACGACCCAGCCTCGCAGGACGCCACCCTGGCCCTGGCGCTGGACCTGCTGGACCGCGCCGAGGCCCCGCGCAGCACCTGGACATCGCCGCAGCGCTGGCACCCGGACAACGCCGACTGGAAGCTCGACTACTGCAACATCGCCCGCCTGTCGCCCGCCGAAATCGCCCGCCGCCGGGCTGAGTTCGATGCAGGCAAGTCCCAGGCCCAAGCCCTGCTTCGGGTGCAGGTGCAGGTGCAGGCATCCTGAGCGTGCTGGGCGCGGGCATCGGCAGCGGTGTATTTCCGGGCCTGATGGGCAACCCGATCCCAGCCCGGTCTTCGGCGGCCGGCAGGCGCATACCTGTCAGTCCGAGGCGGCAAGGCGGACCTGAACCTTTGGCTTGAGTCCAGGCTCTTTGAGCGTTCATCAGCGACGTCCACCCAGCCCCAGCGCCCAGGCCAGCATAGGTGCCGATTTCATTCGGCGGTTCCTAGCGCGCTCGAGTGCTCGGAACCAGACGAGACAGCTTCGCTATCCTCAATCTTTACACTTCACCGGCGACGCGAGGCAGTGGGGTCTTCTCCAGGCGCTTTGCCATGCGTGTTTGCCAGCCTGGGCCAGTAGCCTTCCAGCGGGCAATGACCTCCGGCGGCAGACGCAGGCTGATCATTTGCCGAGGGTTGGCCGATCTCGGTCTTCCTGCTTTCTTGAAGACGGTTCGAGCAAACATTTCATCGGTCAACTCTGGCAGTTCTACATACTCTTCAGGCTTGATGACATGCGCGTCAACGCGCTTGAGATCAGAGCTCAAAGTAGGGGGCAAAGCGGGCTTGCTCACGTTCATTGGCCTTTCTCATGCTGAAGACGTGGCGTACGGCGCCACGCGGCGTGTACCCAACGACCACCAGGCGGTCCTGAAGCAACCCGAAGCAGATGATTCGAGTCTCTGCGTAGTTCTTCCTCTTGTCTTCGATCTCGGCGGTCAGCCCATCGAAGACCGATGCTGCGTCCTCGAAATCAAGACCGCAGTTGGTCAGAGTCCAGTCGTGTTTGGTTGGATCGTAGGAGACGCGCACCGCTTATTTGTATATACGCAAAAGGCCGCTTGGCAAGTGAATCGCCACGGAGGGCTGCTGGTGAAGCCTAGGTGTCAGGTCAGTGAAGCCACTCGACCGTGATGACGCGATCGGTGTCCCGGTCGACGACCAGCGCTGCGTTGAGGAACTTGGACAGGTGCGAGACGGCTTGCTCGCCAACGTCGCGGGCCAGTTGCTTGCGGGATCGGCGGTCGAACCGCACCTTGACCGCCCCAGCCGACGGGTCACGCCGCCCGTAGGCCAGCAGCCAGTCGATCACCAGCGGCGGGATGCAGCGCTGCTGCTGGCGAACGGCGGCATGGCGGGTGAGTGCATGGCGGTTCATCACTTGCTCCCTTCGTGCGTGGCCGGAACTTCGTCATCGTCGAGCAGGCCCAGTAGTTCATCGCTCGTCGGCCTGTGCTTGTATTCCGCAGTTCCCGGCACATCCTTGTCCTCAAGGTAGACCGTGAACCCAGCAAGGCCGCGCGCCATCACAGTGCTAGCCAATGGGTCGCCGAGTTGGAGGTTATGCAGCCGACATTCGCCGTCGGGGTACTCGCAGTCAAGAGCACTGCGAATCGCGAGGAACGGGTCGTAGCGGATGAAGCTTCGAATTGCAGAGAGCCGCGGCTCAAATAGAAGTTGGTCGACCTTCCGCACGTCGTCCAAGATGGCATCAATGTGGTTCCTGAAGTCGAAATTGAACTGTTCCTCGACAGCGGATGATTTGGCGACCAGTAAGAAGATCACCCGGTTCACAAACGCATCGCGCCAGACATTGATCTGGTCGCAGGCGGCAGTCAGCGCATTGGCCGTCTTGGCCGTGAGCGTGAAGCTCACCGGGTGCAGTTCCTTCAATTCAGCAAAGCGTTGCTTGAGGAAGGCCCGGGCTTGATCGCTGTTCCTCTTGCCCTGCAGTTCGTTCAGCAGCATCGGTGCTTCGTGGGCGAAGACCACATCCAAATAGGCGTCACGGTTGAGGCAGGCAGCGGCAGTGATCTCGT